>JAGCAH010000170.1 GCA_017652805.1 Thermoguttaceae bacterium
CCCCGATGATGGAGCCAGGCGGTCGAAAAGGAGTTCGCTTCCCGCGCGTAGTGGATCGGGCTCCGTTTACCGGAATAGAAGGAAACCGACTGACCGAACTCGGTCGGTGAGAATTTCGAAAGGTCGTGAACCAGGCCGCGCAACGGAATCCCGGCGATCAGGGCATACCGAAAAACCCAGTATTTGTGAAGGAGGACGGTTTTCAGATGCCCGAACCATTTGTTCATTGGAACTTCTTAAACGCGATCACACTGTTATGCCCGCCGAAGCCGAGCGAAAGGGAGATCGCCGCGCGGATATCCCCTTCGACGCCTTGGTTCGGGACGTAGTCGAGGTCGCACTCGGGATCGGGATTCTGAAGGTGAAGGGTCGGCGGGAAGAACCCGTCCTGAATCGCCTTGACGCAGGCGATCCCTTCCAGCGCGCCGGCGGCGCCCAGAGTGTGGCCGATCGCCCCTTTGATCGACGAGACTTTAACCCGATACGCATCAATCGCGCCGAACGCGTCTTTGATCCCCTTCGTTTCGACCGGGTCGTTCGTCGGGGTCGAAGTGCCGTGGGCGTTGATGTAGTCGATATCGGCGGGGGTCAGACCGCCGTCTTCCAGCGCCATCAGAATGGCGCGTTTGACGTTCACCGCGTCCGGTTTCGGCGCGGTCAGGTGGTAACCGTCCCCCGTGCCGCCCCAGCCGGCGACTTCGGCCAGGATCGGCGCGCCCCGCTTCTGGGCGTGATCGAGCGATTCAAAAATGAGGATCCCGGCACCTTCACCCATCACGAACCCGTCCCGGTCTTTGTCGAACGGGCGACTCGCCTGCTCGGGGGTGTCGTTGTAGCCGGTCGAAAGAGCTTTGATCGAACAGAAACAGCCGAGCGTGAACTCGGTCAGAGGCGCTTCGACCCCGCCCGTGATCACCAGGTCGGCGCGGCCGAGCCGGATCGCGTCGAGCGCGTGGCCCAGCGCGTCGGTTCCGGTAGCGCAGGCGGTCATGATCGTGTGAACCGGGCCGTGAACCCCCAGGTCGATCGAGATGTTCCCCGCCCCCTCGTTGATGATCATCTTCGGCGCGGTCATCGCCGGTATGCGGGACGGGCCCTTTTCGAAGAGTTTGTTCTCGGCGTCGCACTGCGACTCGATCCCGCCGATACAGTTGCCGAGCATGATCGCGGCGTTCAGGTCGTCGAGCCGTTCGGGAAGACCGGCGTTTTTCACCGCCTCGCGCGCGGCGACGACCGCCATCTGAGAGAAGCGGGCCATTCGCTGAACCATGCGGACCTCAAAATGGTCGCGCGGATTGAAGTCAGCCGCCTCGGCGGCGACGCGGCACGCCAGACGCGACGCGTCGAAAAGGGTGACCGGGCCGATCCCGCACTTTCCGGTGCGAAGTCCTGTCCAATACGATTCCAGATCGAGACCGATCGGGGAGATCACCCCCATGCCGGTAACAACAACTCTTTTGGTCTGCATCTTTACTCTTTTCAGCTCCGTGAATACGGGAACGTTCCGCCTTTCCCAAAGGGCGTGGCTCATGATGTGAACACGAGACGGCTTCGGAAAAATGGAACGCTTATTCTTTGATCGGCCGAAATCGGCGTCAGCCCTATTTTACCCTACCGCGGGAAGGCGTCAACGCCGCACAGCGCGTTCCACGCTTCGGGAAGGGGGGCGACCAGGGTGACCCGCTCGCGCGTCATCGGGTGGTCGAACGACATCTTTCGGGAATGAAGCGCGATCGCGTTGAGCCGCTCGTCCTCGAACTGCTCGCCGAACGGGATCGTCGAGCCGTACTGCGCGTCGCCCAGAATCGGAAATCCCCGCGACGAGGTCTGGAGCCGGATCTGATGGGTTCGTCCGGTGCCGAGTTCGATTTCCAGGTGGGTGACCTCCCCGTACTGCGGGAAGGTGTAACGGCCGATCACGCGGAAGTGAAGGATCGCTTCCCGGGCGTCGGGGTGGATCGGCGGGATCAGTTCCGCCTCGGCGCGGCCGGGAATCTTCCGCATGTAGTCGATCCATTCGCCCTCCTCTTCCGGAATGCGGCCGGCGACGAGCGCCCAGTATTTCTTCTCGACGGTGCGGGCTCGGAACTGTTCCGAAAGACGGTTCGCCGCACGGACATGTTTCGCGAAAAGGATCACGCCCGACGCGGGCCGGTCAAGCCGGTGCGGGATTCCCAGATAACACCCCCCCGGCTTATTCTCGCGCCGGATCAGAAACGCCTTGACCCGCGCTTCGAGCGAATCGATCCCCGCCGGCGCCTGGGTCAGGATTCCCGATTCCTTGTTCACCGCCAGAACCGGCCCCTCCTCGTAGAGGATTCGGAAAGAGCCGGCTTCCATCCATTTTTCGTTCTCGTCCATTCGTCTGTGAGCTCGTTTCTAACTTGACGGTTCCGTGAAAAGGGTCAGCGGGCGTCGACTTTTTCCTGCGCTTTCAGGAAGAAATCGACAATCGGTTTCGGGTCGGGAAGGGAATGGGGGTGATGGTCGTTCCCCGGTTTGATGATCACCTCGATCGGGCCGCCGAACTCGCGGTACCGCGCGATAAACGGCTTTTCGTTCTCGTCGAACGGAACGACGGTGTCGCTGTCGCCGCAGACGATCAGGATCGGTACCTTGGCGGCGGCGAGCTGCTCGAGCTGCGGATTCGTCGTCGGGTTCCCGGGCCAGGCGAGCGCCTCCTCCTCGGTCAGCTCGTACGAGGCGAGAACGTCCTGCCAGTCCCCCTTGCTTCCCGCCGATTTGCCGAACCCGCCGGGCCACGACTTGAAATCGAGAACCGGATTGTCAATGTAAATCGACGCGGTTTCGTTCGGGTATTTGATCGCCCAGTTCACCGTATAAAGACCGCCCCGGCTGAGCCCCTCGAGGTGGACGCGGGGACAAAGGCCGAGCGTCTCGGTCGCGTAAAGATAGAACCGCTGCCAGAGCTCGACCGATTTGGACGAGCCCATCAGGGGCGCTGAGTCGAGCCAGAGGATGTGGTATCCGCGGTCGAGCATCGCCAGATCGGCCTGCGGCTCATGACCGAAAAAGCGGGCGCGCCAGACCCACGGCACGCCGTCGGCGACCCGTTTCGGCACGACGACGAGCGCGGCGCGGTCTTCGAACGTGAAATTGTAGCAGTCGAATCCCTGCCAATCCCCTTTCGTGCCGGGATATTCCCGTTCGGCGGCCGAAAGGAGGGCGGCGGAAAGCGAAAGAAGAAGGAGGGCGGAAAAAATCGAAAGGCGTGCGGTTTTCATCAGGAAATCTCCGGAATCACGGGCTGTCAGCTCCTCTAAGCTCATATTGGCAAACCGAAAGAAACAAACTAAAATAACGTATTCAATATACCAAATATTATTTCTCGTTCAACGAGCAAACGGGGTCGTTAGCAATGAATCGCCGTCTTTTACTCCTTTCGGGTCTCGCTCTTTTTGCCGTGCTGCTCGGCGGAACGCCTGTTCCCGCTCAGGAAAAGCCGGATCTGCCGACGATCGACCTTTCGGGTCGGAAAGACCTCCAGGTGGTCGTCGCGCAGGGAACCCCTGAAATCTATCAGGGGCATCCGACCGCCGTACTCCTCCCCGACGGCAAGACGCTGATCGCCGTCTGGACGATCGGGCACGGCGGGTTCGCCGGACCGATGGCCGAAAGCGACGACGCGGGACTCACCTGGACCCGAATCGACGAGCGCGCGCCGAAAGGATTTCATCAGCATAAGAACTGCCCGAGCATCTACCGAATGGTGAACAGGAACGGGGATCCCTTCCTCTGGATCTTTTCGGCACAGCCGCGTATGCCCCGGATCGTCAGCCGCGACGACGGTCGGACGTGGACCGAAAAGGAACCGCTCGGTCTGAAAAACGTGATGACGTTCAGCAGCGTCATTCCGAAACATCCGGGTGTGACCGACGGCTGCTATATGGGGTTCTACCACCGGCTCGTTTCGCTCAGCGGCGAAGTCTTCGACGCCGAACCCCGCGAAAAGGGACGGCTCGAAACCCTGGTCGCCGAAACCGCCGACGCGGGCGAGACGTGGTCCGAGCCGCGCGTGATCGCCTCGATTCCGGAAACGAAAGTCACCGCGCCCGACGGGAGCGAAACGGTTCTGCCGAGCAAAGACCCGTGCGAGCCGTGCGCGTTCCGCTCGCCCGACGGGAGCGAAATCTGCGTCCTTCTGCGCGAAAACACCCACGCGGGTCGAAGCCTCGCCATTTTCAGCCAAGACGGCGGCCGGACGTGGTCCGAGCCGATCGAGACGCCGTGGGGACTGACCGGAGATCGGCATGCCGCGCTCTATCTTCCCGACGGCCGGCTTTTTGTGGCGATGCGCGACAGGGCGCACGGCAGCGAGACGGACGGTCATTTCGTGGCGTGGGTCGGCCGCTACAAAGATATCAAAACCGGCGCGCCGGGCGATTATCGGCTGAAACTGATCCACTCGTACGACGGGAGGGACTGCGGTTATCCTTCGGTTCACCTTCTGTCCGACGGAACCGTTCTCGCCATTACGTATATCAAATTCGACGAGGGGAAAAACAAGCAGTCGGTGGTTGAGGTCCGAATCCCGCCGGAAATCTTTCAAACCGAACCTGCCGAGAGAGTAAACGAACCGACAGAGTAATGCCCGAACAACCTGTTTCCCGAACCGACGCGGCGGAATGTTCCGCCCCCCGCAGCCCGTCCCGACCGATTGCGCGTCTCCGAACGGCGCTGATCCTTCTGCTGACCCTCTTCTTCGTCGGGCTGACGCATTACAGCTCCTCGCCGCTGCGGAACATCGTGCAGCATCAGCCCCTTCTGAACTGCGACAATAATCCGACCGGAACCGACTCGGTCGTTTTTCTCTATATCGGCCGAATCATTCTCAACGGCGGTATGCCGTATCGGGACGCGTTCGACCATAAGGGGCCGCTCGTCTATCTCCTCGATGCGGCGGGACTCGCCGTCGGCGGGGTTTTCGGCGTCTGGCTTCTGGAACTTCTCTTTTTAACGGTCTCGACGATTTTCGCGTATAAGACCGCGCGGTTTTTCGCCGCGCCGCCGATCGCGCTTTTCACGACGGTCGTCGCCATTTTGTGGTACACCGCGCGGTGCGACAGCAACTTCTGCGAGACCTGGTCGGTTCCGTTCCTGCTGACCTCGCTCTACTTCTGGATTCGGTATCTGAAAAGCGGTTGCCAGATCGGAAAGACCGCCACGTTCACGGTCGGGCTCTGTTTCGCGGGGGTACTCCTTCTCAAACCGAACCTGACCGCGCTCTGGATGCTCTTCTGCCTGACCGTCGCGGCGGTTTCGATCCGCCGCGCGGCGGCGGGAAAGGAGCCGGACGGCGCCGTGCCGCGCGGCGGCGGGGCGCTCGGTTTTCTGTGCTCCCGCGTCGCGCTCTTTCTGTTGGGCGCGGCGGCACTCCTTCTGCCCGTTCTCGGCTGGCTCTGGAAAAACGGCGCGTGGAACGATTTTATCGCGCAATACTGGGACTTTAACCGGATCTACTGCCAGGTCGGTTTCGATCAGAAGCTTATCACGTTCGCCCGATGTTTCGCGTGTATCCCGATTGAGGCGTATTTCTCGTTCTTTGCCGTGATCGGGTATATCATTCTGGCACGCCGCGCAAAAAACGGCGCCGATCGCGCGCTCTGGATCTCGATGGAGATTTTTCTGATCCTGAATCTGGCGCTGATGTCAATGTCGGGCCGGTCGGCGCGGCATTACTCCGCGCCCCTGGTCGCGCCCTTCCTGCCGTTCCTCGCCGCGGCGTTCGACTGGTGTTTTCAAAAGGAGCGCTCGGGTCGGAAGAAATTCGTTCGGTACGCGCTTTTGGTACTCCTCCTGGTTCCGACCGTCGTCTACGATATTCCGATGTTCCGGCCGGTACGCGACATGACTAAAATGGCGGTTCTCCGCCGACTCCATCCGAAGACCGACTACTCGAAGTTTTACCGCGTCTACGGCTATCCCTACTTCTACGAAGAATTCGATGCCGTAACGATGGCCGACTGGCTCAAAAAGAACACGACTCCCGAAACGAGAATCGCCAGTTTCGGGATCGGCGGGCGGATCTTTTACTGGTACGCCGAGCGAACCTGCGTCACCAAATATTTCTATATCCGCGACACGCATCTGGAAAACGGCTACCTGCCCGAAATCGCCGCCGAACTGAAAGAGAAAGCGCCGGAAGTCTTCATCTTCCAGACGAAGGGAGGATACCCCTCGCGGCTCGGCAAGGAACGAACCGCCCGCGCCGACTCGCCGTCGGAACGCAAAACGTTTCCGATGCCCGACGAGATCGCCGAATGGATCGCCGCCGAAGGATACGAAAAAGTCTTCGAGAACGACACCTACGAGGTTTACCGGAAATAACCTTTTCCTCTCTCGAAAACGAAGAGCACTTTTTTCTGTAAACTGTAAAGCAAACCAAAAGAGGGGAAAGAACCGAACGACGGGAGGCGAATGAACACCCTGTAGTCGAAGTTCGAATCCCGTCGAAAAACTTTAAGCCGGATCCCGGTGAAACTCTAAGCTGTAAGGATTCAGCAATGTCGAAAACCGATACGTCCCATTCCGGTACTGTTGTTTTTCTTTCAGAAACCGCCGCGCACGATCCGAAAACGAACAAGTGGGCAATCCCAATTCTTGTACTGACCGTCCTCTTCGTCGGGCTGACACATTACGGCACGTCGCCGCTTCGGAATATCGCGCACCATCGGCCTCTTTTGAACTGCGACAACAACTCGTTCGGCACCGACCAAGCCGTCTTTCTCTATATCGGCCGACTCGTTTTGCACGGCGGCATTCCGTACCGCGACGCGTTCGATCATAAAGGTCCCCTCATCTATCTACTCGACGCGGCGGGACTCGCCATACACGGAGTTTTCGGAGTCTGGCTTCTGGAACTCCTGTGTCTGGCGGTTTCGACCGTTTTCGCCCATAAAACCGCGCGTTGTTTCGCCCCGCCGGGCGTTACCCTGTTCACAACGGTGATCTCCGCTTTCTGGTTTACCGCGCGGTGCAACGGCAATCTCTGCGAGACCTGGTCGATCCCCTTCTTGCTCGTCTCTCTCTACTACTGGATCCGATATCTGCGCGAAGATTTTCAAATCAGCAAGCGCGCCGCGTTTACGGTCGGTTTCTGTTTCGCGGCCGTCCTCCTGATGAAACCGAACCTGACCGCGCTTTGGATGCTCTTCTGTCTGACCGTCGCGTGGGTCTCGATCCGCCGAAGGGCGTTCGGTTTTCTCGTCTCGCGGATTTCGGTTTTTCTCCTGGGCGCGGGAGTCCTCGCGTTCCCGATCCTCGGATGGCTCTGGAAAAACGGCGCCTGGAACGATTTTATCGAGCAGTTCTGGGGCTTTAACCGAATCTACTGTCATGTCGAATTCACGAGAAAACTCGCCGCTTTCGCCGACCTTTTCAACCCGCTTCCTCGGAGGGCGTATTTCACCTTCTTTGCGGTAATCGGCTATATCATCCTGGCTCGGCGCACGAAGATCAAAGCCGATCGGCTCATCTTTGTCTCGATGGATATTTTTCTGATTCTCAGTATGGCGCTCATGTCAATGTCGGGACGGTTGTACCGATGGTACTTACCGCCGCTGATAGTCCCTTTTCTGCCGTTTCTGGCCGCGGCGTTCGCCTGGTCTCTCAAAACGGAGCGTGCCGGATGGGACAAGTTTCTTCGTCGCGCGCTCCTGATTCTTCTCCTGGTTCCGACCCTGGTCTGCGACATTCCGGTCTTCCGGCCGGTCAGCCGGGTCGTTCAAAAGGGGATTCAACATCGGACGGATCCCGAAACCGGCGATTCGAAACTCTCTTCCGGTCAAACATCCTCGTTCTACGCCCATGAGATCGCCGACTGGCTCAAAGAGAATACCGAACCGGAAACGCGGATCGCCAATTTCGGGATCGGGGGCCGGATCTTCTATTGGTATGCCGGACGCGACTCTGTCTCCAAGTATTTCTACATCCACGATACCCATCTGAAAAACGGCTATCTGCCCGATATCGTCGGCGAGCTGAAAAGGAAAGCGCCGGAAGTCTTCATCTTTCAGACGATGAGAGGGTATCCCGAAAATTCCGGTAAGAAACGAAGCGCCGCGTTTGACTCGGAATCCGAACGGGTACCGGTCGCGATCCCCGAAGAGATCGCCAAATGGATCGCGTCGGAGGGGTATCGGAAGGTCTTCGAAAACGATTCGTACGAGATTTACCGCAAATAGGTCCTTCCACGCGAATTTCGAGAAGCGTGCCTTCCCTTTTCCCATTCGAGAGGTTAAACTCTAGGGATGGGGGCGGGCACGTTGTTCAGTAAAGGAACGTTATCAAAAATCAAAAATAAAAATCCTCCGTGTCGGAGACAGGAAGGTTCGCTATGCCGTTTTCCAAACCGTCGTTTGACCGCTTTTACGAGAAAGTCCGCAAAGTTCTGCCGAAAGAGCGCGCGCTGACCGACGACCTCCGCCGCCTGGCGTGGGGGACCGACGCCGGCTTCTATCGGATGATCCCCGAAATCGTCCTCTTCCCGAAAACCGAAAAAGAGATGTCGGCGATTCTCCGCGCCGCGTCCGAAGAAAAAGTTGCCGTCACGTTCCGCGCGGCGGGGACCTCCCTTTCGGGTCAGGCGATCAGCGATTCGGTTCTCGTCGTCGCCGGAAAGAACTGGGAAGAGTATACCGTCTCGGACGACCTGAACACCATCGACCTCCAGCCGGGGATCGTCGGGCAGCGGGTCAACGACATTCTGGCGAAATTCGGCCGGAAGATCTCGCCCGACCCCGCCTCGATCAAGTCGGCGATGATCGGCGGGATCATCATCAACAACGCCTCGGGAATGAACTGCGGCGTTCACGGAAACAGCGACCGCGTCATTAAATCGGCACGGATCATCTTTGCCGACGGAACCGTCCTCGACACGGGAAACCCGAGCAGCCGCGAGGTCTTCGAAAAGAATCACCCCGAATTCCTCGCCGAAATCAAAAAGATCCGCGACGATATCCGCGCCGACGCCGAACTGACCGAAAAGATCAAACGGAAATACAAGATCAAAAACGTGACCGGACTGAACCTTCTCCCTTTCGTCCGGTTCGACGACCCGTTCGATATCATCACCCACCTGATGGTCGGCTCGGAAGGGACGCTGGCGTTCCTGGCGCGAGCGGTACTCCGGACCGAAAAGATTGTTCCCCGATCGGCCAGCGCGATGGTCTATTTCAAAGGAATCGACTACGCCTGTAAGGCGGTTCAGGCGCTCCAAACCGAACCGGTCGCCAGCGTCGAACTCCTCGACCGGCTGGCGCTGCGGAGCATCGAAGGGCGTCCCGGAATGCCCGATTACCTGACCGATCTGCCCGAAAGCGCCACGGCGCTCCTGCTCGAAACGCGCGCGATGACCGGCGAACAGCTAAACGATCAGATCGCCCAGATCGCCAAAGCGCTCGAACGGTTCGAGACGATTATGCCGGTCGAGTTCACCGAAGACGCGGCGGCCTGCGCCGTCTGGTGGGGAATCCGCGCCGGCATTTTCCCCTCGGTCGGCGGGATGCGCGAGCCGGGAACGACCACGCTGATCGAAGACGTGGCGTTTCCGATGGAGGTTCTTCCCGAGGCGACCAAACGCCTGCAGGAGCTGATCGCGCAATACGGCTATACCGACGGGGTCATCTACGGCCATGCGCGGGACGGAAACTTCCACTTCATTCTGAATCAGCGGTTCGATTCCCAAAAAGAGATCGACCGCTACGCCAGCCTGATGCGCGACGTGGTGAAACTGGTCGCCGACGACTACGGCGGTTCGCTCAAAGCCGAACACGGAACCGGGCGGAATATGGCGCCGTTCGTCCGCCGCGAATGGGGGGACGGCGCCTTCGAGATGATGCGGCGGGTCAAACGCCTCTTCGACCCCGAGGGGCTGATCAACCCGGGCGTCATCTTCAACGACGACCCCGACTGCTTCATCCGGAGTTTCAAGCCGCTGCCGACGGTCAATCCGAAAGTCGATAAGTGCATCGAATGCGGGTTCTGCGAGGTCAACTGCGTGACCGCCGGATTCACCCTCTCGTCCCGTCAGCGCATCGTCCTTTCGCGCGAAATGGCGCGTCTGGAAAAAAGCGGCGAAGACCCGGAGCGCCTGCGCCGGCTCCGAAGATCGTACCGCTACTGGGGGAATATGACCTGCGCCGGGGACGGCCTCTGCGCCACCTCGTGCCCGATGGGGATCAATACCGGCGACCTGACACACGATATCCGCCAGGCCAACGCGCCGAAAGGGGGCTTCGTCTGGGAACTCGGCGACCTGGCCGCCAACCACCTCGCCCTCATTGAAACAGCCCTGCGCCCGGTTTTGTCGATCGCCGATCTGGGGCATACCGTTCTGGGAACCTCGGCCATGTCGGCGATCTGCAACACACTCAATAAGTGCGGGGTTCCCCTCTGGGTTTCCGCCATGCCGAAGGCGCACAAGGTCAAAGAGATCAAGACCCCGCCGCGCGCCGAACGGCCGAAAGTCGTCTATTTCCCGAGCTGCATTAACCAGACGTTCGGGGTCGCCAAAGAATCGCCCGATCCCACGCCGCTCACCGATAAGATGACCGGCCTTCTCGAAAAGGCGGGTTACGACGTCATCTACCCGGAAGGGATGGCGAACCTCTGCTGCGGCACGATCTGGGAAAGCAAAGGGATGCCCGATATCGCCGACCGGAAGACCAAAGAGCTGGAAGCCGCGCTCCTGAAAGCGAGCGAAAACGGGAAATACCCCGTTCTCTGCGACCAGTCCCCCTGCCTCTACCGAATGCGGCATGAGATCACGTCGATGAAGCTCTACGAACCGATCGAGTTCATCGAGGAGTTCCTGGTCGACCGGCTCGACTTCCATCCGATCGACGAGCCGGCGGCGTTCCACGTCACCTGCTCGGTCACGAAGATGAACCTGCGCGGCGCGCTCGAGCGGCTCGCCGCGCGGTGCACCACCAAACCGTTCTTCCCCGAAGAGATTGGTTGCTGCGGATTCGCGGGGGATAAGGGATTCACCTATCCCGAGGTCAACCGATACGCCCTGCGCAAGCTCCGCCCGCAGCTCGAAGAGCGCCAAATCAAGGTCGGCTACTCGAACAGCCGCACCTGCGAGATCGGTCTGACCACCAACGGCGGAATCCCCTATATGTCGATCGTCTACCTGGTCGATAAGGTGACCACGCCCAAAGGGGTTTGAATCGGCGTTTTGAAGTGATCGACAGCTCCCCCGCGCGGCGCGGCGAAACCGGCGGCCGCGCAGGGGCGTTTTATTCCCTACGACCGGCTTTTTTCCCGAAACTCTCCTCCCCGGCCGCGTTTCTTCCCTCTTGACGCTTTTCCCGCCTCCTATAAAATTATAGGGTGATTTTATAGAGTTTCACCGCTTATAAGATCATATAGGGGCGCATCCCCCTAATCGTTCCTTGAAAACATCATGATATCAGGCCGGCTCGGAGTGTTCCTTGGAGGGCGTCCCGAACGGCCGTCCACCACACCAAAATAAGGGTTTCTTTATTATGGCAAAGTACGTTTACAGTTTTGGACCTCTCGGAACCGACGGCGACGCTTCGATGCGTAATCTCCTTGGCGGCAAAGGCGCGAACCTCGCTGAAATGGCGAAGATCGGTCTTCCCGTTCCTTCCGGGTTCACGATCACGACCGAAGTCTGCACCTACTTCTACGACAACGGCCGTCAGTATCCGGCGGAACTCAAAGATCAGGTCGAAGCCGCGCTGGCCACCGTCGAAAAGGCGATGGGCAAGAAGTTCGGCGATACCGAAAATCTTCCCCTTCTGGTCTCCTGCCGTTCGGGCGCCCGCGAATCGATGCCGGGTATGATGGATACCGTTCTGAACATCGGTCTGAACGACAAGACCGTGGCCGTCCTCGCCGAAAAATCGGGCGACG
This sequence comes from Thermoguttaceae bacterium, assembly GCA_017652805.1. Lineage (GTDB taxonomy): Bacteria > Planctomycetota > Planctomycetia > Pirellulales > Thermoguttaceae > RUG695. Next base: position 11,902 of record JAGCAH010000170.1, read on the forward strand.
AACGTTTCGCCTGGGACTGCTACCGCCGTTTCGTCCAGATGTACGGCGACGTCGTCCTCGAAATGAAACCGGCCAACAAGACTGAAATCGACCCCTTCGAAAAGATCCTCGACGCGAAAAAGGCCGCCTGCGGCGTTAAGCTTGACTCGGAACTCCCCGCGTCGGCCCTGAAAGAACTCGTTTCCGAATTCAAAGCCGCCGTCAAAGCCGCGACGGGAAAAGATTTCCCGGAAGATCCGCGCGAACAGATGTGGGGCGCGATCGGCGCCGTCTTCGGCAGCTGGATGAACGACCGCGCGATCGTCTATCGCCGGATGAACGGCATCCCGCACGACTGGGGCACCGCCGTCAACGTTCAGTCGATGGTCTTCGGCAATATGGGCGACAACTGCGCCACCGGCGTCGCGCTGACGCGTGACGGCGCCACCGGCGTCAAAGGGATCACGGGCGACTACCTCATCAACGCTCAGGGCGAAGACGTCGTCGCCGGCATCCGCCTCCCCAAGAAGATCGAAGATACGCTCGGCCAGGATATGCCGGAAGTCTGGGAACAGTTCCAGAAGGTCGCGCACCTGCTCGAAAATCATTATCACGATGTTCAGGACATCGAATTCACGATTGAAAACCAGAAGCTCTACATGCTTCAGACCCGTAACGCCAAGCGTACCGGTTTCGCCCATGTCCGGACCGCCGTCGAAATGGTCGACGAAGGCCTGATCGACGCCGCGACCGCCGTCAAGCGCGTTCCCGCCAACGATGTGACGCAGCTCCTGCAGCCGGTCTTCTCGGGGAAAGGCCTGAAGGGAATGGAACCGATCGCCAAGGGCGTCAACGCCGGTCCGGGCGCCGCCACCGGTCAGATCTGCTTCCAGCCCGACGAAGCCGAAGCTCTCTGGCAGAAAGACAACTCGGTTCAGCTGATCCTCGTCCGCCGCGAAACCACCCCGGAAGACCTCCGCGGGATGAAAGTCGCCAACGGGATCATCACGAGCTTCGGCGGCGCCGCCTCTCACGCCGCGCTGGTTTCCCGCCAGATGGGGAAAGCCTGCGTCTGCGGGTGCGACGGTCTGGTCATCGACTACAAAGCGAAGACGATGAAAGTCGGCGACAAGGTCTTCAAAGAAGGCGACTGGATCTCCGTCGACGGGTTCACCGGAAAAGTTTACGGCGGCCAGGTTCCGACCGCTCCGTCCGAAGTCCTCCAGGTTCTGTTCGCCAAGACCCTGAAACCGGAAGACGCCCCCATCTACCAGCTCTACGCCAAACTGATGGGTTACGCCGACCAGTTCCGCAAGCTGGGCGTCCGCACCAACGCCGACAAACCCGAAATGGCCCAGCAGGCGGTCGCCCTCGGCGCCGAGGGTATCGGTCTGACCCGTACCGAACATATGTTCTTCGACCACATCGACGAATTCCGCACCATGATCCTGGCCGACAACACCGCCGACCGCGAAAAGGCGCTGGAAGCCCTTCTCCCGTTCCAGCAGGCGGACTTCGAAGGTCTGCTCGAAGCAATGGACGGCAAAGAGGTTACGATTCGTCTGCTTGACCCGCCTCTCCACGAATTCCTGCCGCACGACGAAGCCGGTCAGAAGGAACTCGCCGAAAAGACGGGGATGACGGTCGAATTCATTCAGCAGCGCGTTCATGACCTTGCCGAATCGAACCCGATGCTCGGTCACCGCGGCTGCCGCCTCGGGATCGTCTATCCCGAGATCACCAAGATGCAGGCGACGGCGATCATGCGCGCCGCGTGCGCCGTTAAGGCCCGCGGCAAGGACGTCCATCCCGAAATCATGATCCCGCTTGTTACCTGCTACAACGAATTCCACAACCAGGAGAAGATCATCCGCGAAGCCGCCGACGCCGCCATCAAAGAAGCGGGTGCCGACATCCACTACATGGTCGGAACGATGATCGAAATCCCGCGCGCCGCGCTGACCGCCGACGAAATCGCCAAAGGCGCCGAGTTCTTCTCCTTCGGGACGAACGACCTCACCCAGACCTGTCTGGGAATCAGCCGCGACGACTACGCCGGGTTCATCAACGACTATCTTGAAAAGGATATCTATCCGGCCGACCCGTTCCAGGTTCTCGACCAGACGGGCGTTGGCCAGCTGATCAAGATCGCCGCTGAAAAGGGCCGCAAGACCCGTCCGGAAATCAAGCTCGGCATCTGCGGTGAACATGGCGGTGAACCCTCCAGCGTCAAGTTCTGCCACCGCGTCGGTCTGAACTACGTCAGCTGCTCGCCGCTGCGCGTTCCGGTCGCGAAACTCGCCGCCGCTCAGGCCGCTCTGGAAGACTGAGTTCAATTTCACCTTTGACCCGCCGTGCCGCGGCCGTCCGCCGTCGGCGGGTCTTCGGAATTGAGTAAAAAGCCGGAAGGAATCACAGCGTGGCTGTCGTTTCTTCCGGTTTTTTTCGTGCCGCGCCCCGCGCGGGAAACACACAAACAACCTTTCCCCTGAAAGCTTCGGTATGCCGATCCTCTACCCGCGGTACCGCGCCGATCGTGTTACAGACCTTTCCGCCGAGCGGCTCGCCCGGCTCGGAATCCGCGCGCTCCTGCTCGACGTCGACTGTACGCTCAAGCGATACACGCGCCCGCTCCCCGAACGGGACGTACTCGACTGGCTCGAAGCGATGCGCCGGGAAGGGATCTTCCTCTGCCTTCTTTCGAACGGGAAAGCCCCCCGGATCGCAAAAACCGCCGAACAGCTCGGGCTTCCCTATATCGCGCTGGCGTTAAAACCGCTGCCGCGCGGCTGCCGGCGCGCGCTGGCCGAATTTCACCTGAAGGCCGAAGAGACCGCGATGGTCGGCGACCAGCTCCTGGCCGACGTCGTCGCCGGAAACCTCGCCGGACTGACCACGATCCTCATCACGCCGATCCACCCGGAAGAGGAACATATCTACACACGAATCAAACGCCCCTTCGAAAAGTTCTTTCTCCTCTTCCGCAAAGCGCCGAAGATCGACGCTCTCGATTCTTGACAGGTTTTCCCCGGCATGGGGCGAAAAGCTTTTTAACAAAAAAATGGTGGAACCGATCGGGTTTCCCCGCGCTGTCTGTTCGACGGACTGAAACCGCGCCGCGCGCTTTCTAGATTCCCAGGTGGCCCGACTGCCACGCCTCGATCGCCTCGAGGACCTCGCCCGTCAGACGCTGGTCAAGTTCCGGAGAGTTTTCCGTGGCGTTATACTGGTCGTAGAGGCGGTTCACTTCGGGACGGTCGAGAAGAAGCCCGTATTTGGCAAGGTGGCGGCGGAACAGGTCGAGCGCCTCTTCCCGACGCTCGGTTTCCACATCGGAGTCGGCAACCAGGTCACCGAGCAGGTTCTGAATGTGCGCCGACGGAATCGACAGGGCGATCTCGCTCTTTTCGGGAGTGTTGTCGGCGATCAGGCGGAAGAAGGTCTTTCGCGCCTCGCCGGAATCGCCCGGCCACGGACCGCTGAAGATGCTCAGAATGTCGGGACCGCGGAGAAGAAGTCCGTATTTCCCGATGTGGCGGCTGAGCGCGTCCAGATAACGATGACGTGTATCGGCGTCGAACCGGCCGTCGAAGGTCAGCTGGCTGAGTGCGACCTGAATCGACTTGGCGGGAACGGTCATCGCGAAATCGATCCCCTCGCGATAGGTGGCGGGAGTGGCCAGAAAACGGAGTGCCAGATTCTCCACGTCCTCGATGTAGTAGGCGTTCTTCCCCGTCCCGTTCAGACGGGTCAGCATTTCAATCGCCTCTTTCGCCTGCCGGAACCGCACGTCGGCGGGGACCTGGCGCGGATCGGTCTTGGCGTAGAGTTCGCCGATGAGCCGTTTTCCCGACTCCGTATCGAACGGAATGACCGAGACCTCGGCGTTCGGCTCCCCTTCCCCGTAACGGCGCGCCTGGTTGCGTCGCGTGTCGTCTTCGAAGACGATCAGAATCGGAACGTCGTGGGTGCGGAAATCGGCGGCCAGCGCCTGAGCCACGGCGCGCGGGTCGGGAGTCTTCACGTCGGAGAGGGTCACCACGAATTCAACGTCGGCGTCGTTTTGCGCCTTGGTCAGAATGTCGCGACCGGTTCCCGCCGGCGTGGTCAGGATCTCCCCGTCGGAAATGAAGTTGCCGACTTCGCCGATCGTCTCCATATCGGGCGCCGCCACGATCGCGCGGCGTTTCCCCGCCGAGGTGGTGAACCAGATCAGAGACGCCGTTACACTACTCGAGCCGGTATACGAAACGTCGGGCGCCAGACTGACGATCGTCCGAAGCGCGGCGAACCGGAGCCGGCGGTCGCGCGAGACCGCGGCGCGAACGAGATCCGACGGGCCGTTCTCTCCGACGCAGAGGGACGAATCCCCCGAGTCTTCCAGAAGGGTGACCGGAATGATCCCCCCTTTTTCGTGACCCGACTCAAGCGCCAGGTGCAGAGCCGCGGCGGAATCTTCGGTTGTCAGGTCGGGAAAGAGGGATTGGTACTCGTCGATATTCGGAGGGGAATCGAGTCCGTCGCGGTAGAGGATCATCTCGGCGGCGGCGACCTGCGCCGCGGCGCGGATCGACCGGTCGGACGGGTTAAGCCGATACGCGTCGCCGAGCGACTGCGCGGCGAGGGTGCGCAGCGCCGTCTCAGTCGGAACCATCTCGCGACGCAGCGTTCCGTCCTCCTGAACGTTCCAGATCGGGTATTCGCCGCCGACGGTATTCGGCAACACAATCTTCCCCTCGAAATACGCCATCCCGCGGCGATACGCCCACTCGGACTCTTCGGCGGCGGTCGGAATGCCGCCGGTCTGCGCGGCGATCACTTTTCCGAGAAGATCGCGCAGATCGGCCGAGGCCTCTTCGTCGTAATACCGCAATACAAGAGGCGTGACCTCGGGAAGCCCGACGCTCTTTTCCAAGATCGGCGCCAGACGCCGGAGTTCTTCCTCGTCGCAGATGCGCGCTCGCGCCAGGAGCCCTTCGGCGGCGAAAACGCCCCCTTCGGCCAGAATCGACGCCGCCCGCGCGCTCTGGTCGCCGTCGGTTGAATCGAGTCTTTCCAGAAGGTAATCAAACGAGTCGGGATACCCCCGCTTGAGATCGGCCAGGGCGGCGGCGCGTATTTCGGGAGAACGCGCGCCCGCCCGGTCGAACGCGTCGCGGATATGGGCGGGATCCCGCCACTCTTTTTTCGCCTCCTCGAAAATTATATCCACCGACTTTGACGCCGCCTCGCCGACGATCATGTTGTGACCGAACGCGATCAGTTTATCTTCCCCCACCGAGTCGATCAGCGCGGCGTATTCGGCGGGCGTTCCTTCGGCCTGAAGACCTTTCTCGGCCAGAATCTTGGCGAATTCGGGACGGCCGACGCGCGAGATACGGACGGCCGCCTCGAAGTAATCGGGGGCGGAAACCGGAGGGGTCGTCAGAATCACTTTTTCGGCGGGGGTCATCGACTTGAAGAAGTCTTCCTCGTTCATTTCCGAAGGGGACTTTACGGAAGGGTGATTAAAGACCACCTCGCCTTTGTCGTCGATGATTGGAACGTCAACCCCTTTTCGGTCGCGGAAGAAGCGGGACGGCATCCCCGGCTTAACCGCGGATAACGGGTCGGCCGACCCGTCCGACTTCGGGGCCTCTTTCGGCCGCTGGGTAATCGTATCGGTTTCGGAATCTTCCCCGGCAAACGGATCGTCGGCGGCAGAAAGGAACGCCGCACCGCCGAAAAGAAGGAGGACGGCTCCAACGAGCGCCATGAGTCTGTTTCGTCCGGATTCGGAGCTATTCCCCAAACGGGGGAATCGGAAGATCGCCATCGCTGAACCCTTTATTCAGAGAACCGTTTCAGAAAATGTTCCGGCACCCTTTCGACCGCCGAAATCGCCGAGTGTAATATAAGGGGATATTATCGTTATCAGACGAAAAAAACAAGAGAAGATAGAGAAAATAGCCCCGCGTCCTTTCGACACGGCGGGTCGGGCGCGGGTTCTTGCCATTTTTCGAACTTTCGATTAAATAACCTTTGATAAGCGTTTCGTTTCGTCCGCCGCCGCGGGAGGATCCCCCAATGAAATCCGAAGAAAACCTGATCCGGCATTTCCGCCGGGCAACCGAATCGAGTCCGGAACTGACCCGCGCTCTTCAGCGCGGGATCGGCGACGACGCGGCGATTCTCGAAAAGTTCCCCGGCAACCTGGTCGTTACGACCGATATGCTCTGCGACGGAATCGACTTCATCTGCGGGAAAGACGCGCCGGAGGAGATCGGCCGCAAATCGCTCGCCGTCAACCTGAGCGATCTGGCGGCGATGGGGGCCGCTCCCCTGGCGGTCGTCATTTCGGTTCTCCTTCCGCTCGATGCCGAAAAGCGGATCGGCCCGACCGCCGCGTTCGCCGAGCGTCTCTTTCAGGGACTCCTCCCGACCGCCCGAAAGTTCGCCGCGGCGATCGCCGGGGGAGACACCAACGCCTGGCACGGGGATTTCGCCATCTCGATCACTGCGTTGGGAAGGGTCGAGCCGAGCCGAGCGCTTCTGCGAAGCGGTGCACGGCCGGGAGACCGCGTCCTGGTCACCGGCGGGGTCGGCGGCTCGATCTTCGGCCGGCAGTTCCGATTCACCCCGCGGATCCTCGAAGCGCTCTATCTGGCGCGAAACCACGAAATCCACGCGGCGATCGATATCAGCGACGGGCTGAAACTCGACGCCTGGCGCCTGGCGCGGGAAAGCGGCCTGGTCTGCGATCTCGATCCTGCGTCGATTCCGATCCACCCCGACCTGTTAAACCCGCCCCCCGACGCGGGGCGCTACCCCGGCTGGGAAAGCGAAAAGCCCGCGCTCGAACACGCGCTTTCGGACGGGGAAGATTTTGAGCTCGTCCTGGCGGTTCCCCCCGACGAGGCGAAGCGCCTTGTCGATACACAGCCATTCCTGTCCGCGGCGCGCGGAGACGAAAAGACCCGCCGTGACCTGGAAGCACTCTGCCGCGAACACCGTTTTCGGTTTACCGAAGAGGATTTTCAAAAGCTGGCCGAGGTTCGTCTGACCGAGATCGGCGTGTTTCGAGAGGGAACCCCTGCCGAAACGCCGAGCGAAGCCGGTTGGGAATACCGATTCTGAAAAGAGCGCCGCCCCGCACGGCGTGTTACTTGTCTTCTTCCTTGATGTAAAAGCGTTCCAGATTGATCCCCCCTTTGAGCTGTTCTTCGAGGAGCATCACGCGGCTTTCGAGAAGGGCGATCCGACTTTTGAGCATCGGGATCTGGTTCTCCTCCTCGTGAATGTGAAGCGGGCGCGGAACCTTCGGATACCCCAGATGCCGGTTCAGCGCCGAAAAGAGGAACGCCGGATCCCGCCCGCGGGACGCCCAGCCGATCCGCCCTTCCCGCTCGCCGAAAAGAACCTCTTCGTCCGGCTCGTCCCCCGTCCGCTGACGGTAATACGCGCTCCGCACATAGATGAGCGCCGCCAGGTCGATCGATCCCAGCTGACGGCGGAGAATGACGTTGATCCAGCGGGACCATTCGGCGTCGTACATCGGGTCGGCGGCAATCGCGTCGAGCGACACGTCGTAGCCGAGCCGGTTTCGGCTGACCGTCTCGAACTGGTAGAAGAAGACCCCCTGAGGGGTCGGTTCCCCCGCCATGTATCCGGCCAGACGTTCGAGAATCCGCAGGGCGGTTTTAAAATCGAACCGTCCCCCTTCCGTCTCGCTCTCCCTGACGACGAATGTCTGGAACGGAGAGAAGTAATGCTTCATGACCGCCATCGCGCCCGACATCGTCCCGCGGAGTTTGATTTCGGCCAGGAGGTAGTCGATCGCCATCGGAAGTTTGACGGTCGAAAGGACCTCGCTTTTCATCGCGCGGAGAATCTCCTGAGACGAGTAGCCGTCGTCAAGACGCTCTAAAAACGCCTTGAAAAAGAAACGCTGTTCGACGTATTCGTCTTTTTCCAGAAGCATGCGTCTGACCCGAGTCGAGAAAACATTTCGCGCGGAGCGAAAACCGCCCGCTCCGCCGAACTATTCTACCCGAAACCGGGCATAAAAAAAAGCGCCGAACTCTCGTTCGGCGCGGGATCACTTCACCCGGGAGTGAAATTTTTGATTTCAACGCTGAAGGCGCTGCTCGATCTCGGGATCGAACCGGCGGGTCACCGCCACGCCGAGGGGGCGCGCTTCGTGCGACTGGCCGACATCGGGCCACGCGCTGACCGTTTCAAGCTCGGGCATCAGGTCGACCAGTTGCTCGGACGCGTTGCCGGCCATCACGCGGATCCGCTCGTCACGCGCATTCTGAAGAATCGATTTCACCGATTTCATCACCTTCAGAAGTTTGGCACGGTTGCGGATCGGATCGGAAGGTTCGTCTTCCGACGGAATGAGAAGTTCCGAAAAGGGAACTTCAAGAATCTCTTTCCAGGCCGTCAGCTGCGAAATCGTCAGATCGGTGGTCGGTTTCTCCTGCTCGCGCGCCTCCTGAACGGAGATCCCGAGTTTCCGGGCGCAGGTTTGGATCGACACACCCTGATTCTTACGCACCTCTCCGACTCGGTGGAAAGTCTCTTTAACCTTGTCGAAAGGAGTGCTTTTCGCCTCTTTGGTCGGAATGACCGAGGCTCGGCAGACAAAACCGGTCATGCTACCGGTGGTAATGGGGATGCTGGGAATTGCAGGACTGCTCATCATCGTACCTCCTTACCGGTATAACACCGTCATCGGATATGGTTTCGAACGTCTCGGCTATTTTTCCTTCTCATCGTAAGACTGTTGCCGCAGAGCGTTCTGTCTTTCAAACTCTTGATTTTCCGGGCGCTCCGAACGCCCGTCTCATCTTTGGCAGACATATATGTTGCAAAGAATATGCCAAAACCGAAAATCTTTAAGGAAATTTCTGTTTTTTTCGATTTCGGGAAGCTTTTCACCCTTTTTTCCGGCGAAATCACCGAAATCGGCACTGTTGTAAAAGGTAACGCCACGAGGAATACGAAATTCCGACGGAACGAACCGCCGTTAACTGCGGAATCGGCCCCGTTTTTCCGCCCCGATAAAAAAAGACTGCGGTATTTTGCCGCAGTCGACTGGTCAAAATCGCTTCAGATTCAGTGGAGTCCCGAGACGGGGGTCATCGGAATATCGAGGAAATAGGGAGCGCCGTTCCGAACCAGGTAAACCTTGGCATTGGCCGATTCGGCGGCGAAATCGTTCCATTTCCGGGCGATGACGTAAAGGATATCGATCGATGTGGTTGCCCAGCGGTTATTCGAGGAGTTGTCGATCACAAACCCGAAGATCACGTCGCCGACCTGAATCCCGCTCTTTGTCGTCTTGAAGAGGGTCGTGTCGCTCACGCGGGTCACAACCGCGCCGCCGGAAGGCATGATTTTGTAGTTATCCATCGAAACCTGCGACAGGAAAGGATAGCGGCGGAGGAATTCCGATTTATCGATCGGCTCGACTTCAATCCCGAGAACCTTATAGACGGCCTCTTCTTTGGAACTACCGACCAGTGAGTGGTACTCGCCGCTGTCGGCGCCGGCGTTTCGCGAATAGGAGGGGGCGGCTTTCGCTTCGCTGAATCCCGTGTCGGCCTGCTCGTCAAGACCGCTCGCCGTCGCGGGACGCTGCGCGGCGTAAAGGACCTCTCCCGACGATGTCGAAGCGCCGCTCATCGCGACCTGCTTATCAAGCTGTTTCCCCTGGCGTTTTATCTTGACGTCGAGATTATCGCTCAGGGTAACGCCGATCAGCGATCGGGTAAAGTCGAGGGACGAACGGATTTCGATCCCGTTCGACTCGAGAAGAATATCCCCCGCTTCGAGTCCGGCGACGGCGGCGGGGCTTCCCGGATCAACCGACTTGACGCTGACGCAGTCGGTTTCGCTTTCGCCGAGCGGGTTTTCATCGGTCGGAACGACCATCTCTTCCAGATGGAGTCCCTGAAGGTTCACTTTGGCGATCGAAGCGCGGATCAGCCGGTCGGCAACCGAAGTCACAATGTCGACAGGAATGGCGAACGCGATATTCTGCGCGTCATCGCGAACCGCGGCGTTCATCCCGATCATTTCACCGTCGAGGTTCACCAGCGGCCCGCCGGAATTCCCGGGATTGATCGGCGTGTCGGTCTGAATCGTTCTTTCGTAGGAAACCGTTTCGCTCGAAGTGAGAGGGCGGTTCAGCCCGCTGACAATTCCGCGGGCGGCGGCGTTGGCGTAACCGAACGGGTTGCCGATCGCCAAAACGTCCTCACAGACATAAACCCGCTCGTTTTTGCCGAAGGTGATCGGCGTAAACTCATGGTTGGCGACAATCCGCAAAAGAGCCAGGTCGGTTCCCGGATCGTGCGCGACGAACTCGATGTTTCGGTAGACTTCGCCGTCGAACGTGGTTACCTGGATATTCTGGAGTCCTTTGACCACATGGTAATTCGTGATCACGTAACCCCGCTGGTCCATAATGATGCCGGATCCCATCCCGGTCACGCTCTCCTGTTTCGACTTTTCGACGAGCTGGCGCTTATAGGCGTCGTTCCGAACTTCGGCCACATCGAACTTCTTTTCGCCCCGGATACTCACCACCGAGGGGGCGGCTTTATCATAAGCGAGGGCAAACGCGTTCTTCTTGCCGGCGAGCGATTCTTTTCCCGACACGGGTATCGTCATGAGAAGGAGGCACAGAACGAGAAAGGTAAACCGCCAAACCGGGCGGAATTCCTCACAATCGAAACGGCACTTCCGCGCAAACGGAATCGGAAGGAATCGCTTCATGGGTTAATCTGGATAAAAACCGGCAAATAGGGAGGAACAATTCCTCTCCAGGTCAGGTCAACAGCAAAGAAAATCTCTCTTTGCGGGTTGTTCCGGTTGTAACGGAAATAACCTTTACCCTTTTTCGGTTATTCCCAGCCCAGCGCTTTATTAAAAAACGATTCTCCTCTCAAGAAGTTTAATTCTGTTTTCACTCCCCAGACCGGTCGGCCGGCAATTTCCCCCTCCGGGAGTTTGACGAGGTCTTTGATTGTGGTCAGAAAACCCGCGGCTTCGGGTGCGGCGGCGGCCAGGCGGCGGATTCCTTTCTCTCCCGGCGCGGTATGGTCGGGGAACGGGATTCCCGGGGCGGTTTTGACCCCTTCGGCCCGAAGCATTTTAAAAAAACCGACCGGATTCCCGATTCCGCAGAAGGGAACCCACGGTTTTTCAGCGTTTTCCTTTAACAGGGAAAACGGCGCGGTCTCCCACCCGTCCGTGGTTCGGCGCAAAAGGGAGGTCGGCCGAACCGCCGTTTCCCCCCACAGAATGTTTGGGGAGTAACGGCGGACCTCGGCCCGGATCGCGCGGCGCGTCGGTTCGTCGACCAGGTCGGCGCGGCTGAGAATCACCCCGTCGGCCCGTTTCAGCGCGCTGAGCGGCTCGCGCGCCATCCCGGCCGGAAAGAGACCGCCGCCGAACGGGTCGAGCGCGTCGATCAAAACCAGGTCCACGTCCCGCGCCAGGCGGCGGTGCTGGAATCCGTCATCTAAAATAACGAGATCCGTCTCGGGATGATCGGCCAGAAGAGCGAGCCCCGCCTTCAGACGGTCGGGGTTCTGATAGTGGGGAATATCCGGAAATTCGAGCGCCAGTTCCGCCCCCTCGTCGTTCCGTCGCCGATATCGATTCGGCGTTTCCTCCCCCTGAGCGATGTCGTTTGAAGCTCGGTAGCCGCGGCTTAAAAGGGCGGGACGGATACCGCGCGCCCGCGCCGCGCGAATGAGCGCCGCCGCCGCCGGAGTCTTTCCCGTTCCCCCCATCGTCAGGTTCCCGAGACTGACCGTCATCACGCCGAGACGGCGGCTTTTTTTCAGTCCGACGTCGTAGAGGAGGTTCCGGCATCGAACGACCGGGGCGTAGAGGAACGAGCATCCGACAAGAAAGAGATGCAAAATGCCGTAAAGACCGCGCCGTTTTTTCAGCAGTTCCCGACAGTCCACTCTCTAAATCACTCCTTGTTCCGTTTCGCGGCCCACCTTCTTCACATGCCGGGATTATACCGAAAGGGGGAAAAAAGGTCTATACGCGCTCCGATTTCGGCGGGGCGGGAGTCTTCTTCCCGCCGAGCCGGACGAGCGCGTCGGCGATCACCGCCCCCAATCCGGCGAAGAGGAGAAAGACCGCGACATAGTCGAGGAAAAAGAAAAATCGCGGCTCGCTGAAATCGAGAAAGATAAATCCGACGCGGCGGAACAGGTAGTCGGCGAACTGACGGCGGAGCAGGGCGCGACATCCGTAAAGGGCGGCGGCGGTCCAGAAGGCCGAAACGAAAAACATGGCGCGTTTCCCGCCGTTTTTTGCCGTCAGCCGCCGGATCGGCGGGATCAGGTGAGCGCCGGTATGCAGGGCGAGGAAAAGGAACCCCCAGTACGCCAGAAAAAGATGCGCTTCACGGGCCGGGGAGGTCAATACAGGAATCCGGACAAACGTCCAGAGATGTTTCGAGATCAGAACGCCGCAAAGCGGCTGGAGAACCGTCCAGATCAAAAGGAGAACATCGAGAACCGCGTTAAAAAGACGTTTGGGCGTATAGGCTCCGCGGAAAAAGGCGCGGTACCATCCGCCGCGGCGAAAGTGGTGCAAAAGGAAAAGACAAAACGCCGCGGTTCCGGCGACCTCATGAAACGCCTCCCCGACGAGGGAGTACGCCATCAGAAAGGGGAGAATCGCCGCCATGGCGATCTCAGGTCCGATCCGTTTCACCGCGTCTCTTTCCTCCGCCGCTTCGCTCTTGTCATGCCGCCCCCGCTGGGGGATTTTCCCCTTTCGGGAACGTGGTCATTTTAGCAGGGCCGGTCCCGATTTTCAAGTTTCGCCGCGGAACGGGGAAAGACGGAAGATTGACAATTTTCCCGCGGGACGATACGATCATAGTATGATGATCAAGGGGGTGCGGAGCGTACGAGCCGCCCGCCGGGGAACCTGATTTTGGAGAAGGAGCTTTCAGCTCCCCGAAAGGCGAGGCCTGACCGATTCTGAAAAGGGAACTTTATCGTTTTCCCCGAGGGACGGTTTAAGCCGCGCCCCCTTTTAACGAGTCTTCCGACGAACGAGGGACTGATTGAGACTTTCGGAACTGACCGATTACGCTGCGCAAAGGTACGGGATCAAGGAAGAGTTCAAATGGGACGCCTTCCCCGGTTTTTCGGTTCTCACCGACCCGAGGACGGGGCGTTGGGCCGCGCTTCTGATGCGCCTGCGCGACGAGGAAACCGGCGAAACCGTCGAGCGGTGCGACATCAAATGCGGACAGCGAACCCTTTCGACGATCCGCGCCCCGTTCGTCACCCTCCCGTTCCGCATGTCGGGATATCGGTGGGTCGGGGTCGCCTTCGACGAGTCAACCGATCCGGAAATCGTCTTTTCCCTTTTCGAACGCGCGCTTCAGTCCGACAGCAAAAGCGGTTATACCATTCGGCTGAGTACGCCGTCCGACGGTGGGGGCGGACTCTACCGCGAGACGCCGCTTTCGACCGTCGGACCGCCGCCGCTCTCTAAGAGGACTCCCGTCCCGGAAAAAATCGTCGAGATGAAAAAGCGTTTCGGCCGGCAGGAGTACTCGCAGGAGCGGAACGCGCGGCAGTTCTACCTTCAGGCGAAGTTCATGGAGGACTACGAAGACGACGCCGTCTGGACGGAAGACTTTCTCCGCTACTACCCCACGTATAACGATCTGAGCCTGCGGCAGCTGCGCGGCTATTTCGGGTGGCGGACGCGGATCCGAAAGGGAATCTACGAGCCGATCGCCACGTCGATGGCGTATATCTATATCTACGAGCTCCTCTGCGGGGTTGGCGCCGCCACGCCGGAAGAGACGTTAGAGAAAATGAAAACGTTCGAAGCCGGTTACCTCAAATCGGGAATCGGCGAGATGTGGATCTCGGCGAACCTGCGCCGCTGGATGTTCGAGTACGCGGTGATCCACAGCCTTCCCGTCGAAACGTCGCTCGCCTTCGCCAACCCGGACGATCTGGAAAAAGACGCGCACCTTTCGGTACTGAAAGACCCGAAGTCGCATACCGACGAAGAGATCTTTAACGCGCTCGTTCATTTCGGCAAACGCGCGGCGATCCGCACGGCGATCTACAAACAGGGGGAAGAGAAGGCAAAGCACCTCTTCGCCGAGATCTGGCGGCACCTTTCCGAAACGTGCCGAATCGGCGGAAAGAACTTCTTCACCGCCTGTTTCGGAAACCGCTGTTCCTACCGGTGGTATCCGCTTTCGAACGCGGTCTACTGGGAAGAGAATCCCGTCCGACAGGCCGATTACGACCTGACGTCGTGCCGCTCGTTTCGATGCCGCGACGGCCAGTGGTTTGAGAAGAGGTACGCGGATCTTCACTTTCACCGAAACCGCTTCCTTGCCGTAATTCGGGAAGCGGATAGAATCTTTCGTAAGAGAACCAAGTCGGGACACTATCTCAAAGAGAAGCCGGAAGACCTCTGGGCCGCGCCGTTTATCGAAGAGGTTTTCGACGCGGAAGATCGGGCCAGAGCCGAAGCCGCCCGGCCGGTCGTCACGCTGAGCCTTTCCGAAATCGAACATGTCCGCCGCGACGCGGCGATCACCCGCGAACGCCTCCTGACCGAAGAGGAGACGGACGGCTTGACGGCAACGTCGACGGCGGAAGAAATCCCGCCGGTTCCGGAAGAGACGCGCGTCAGCCCCGCCGAAGCCGACGAGTCTTCGGCCGCGCCCGACGGGCTCGACGAACCGCACACCGCGGTCCTGACCGCCCTGGTCGAGGGAAAGAGCCCCGCCGACCGAATCCGTGCCGAACGTCTGATCCCCTCGGTCGTCACCGACCGGATCAACGAGGCGCTCTTCGACCGGATCGGCGACAACATACTCGAGTGTGACGGAAACACGATCACTCTCGTCGAGGATTACCGAGAGGATATCAAGAGGATATTAAAAGGAGAAACCGGATGACCGAGGAAATCAGACGGGTGCCGCGGCGGATTGCGCAGACGGTCTTAAACTCGCTCAAAGGGGGCGTTGTTCCGCGGATCGGCCTTCCCTATATCGCCGTCGGGCGAAAAAGCGAGATCGAGGCGCTTCTGCACGACGTCGAGGTCATCGGCGAGGGGGGCGCTTCGTTCCGGTTCATCGTGGGCCGCTACGGATCGGGAAAGAGCTTTCTGATCCAGACGATCCGCAACTATGTGATGGATCGGGGGTTCATTGTTGCCGACGCCGACCTTTCCCCCGAACGGCGTCTGCACGGCACGCAGGGGCAGGGACTGGCCACCTACCGCGAACTGATCGGGAACCTGTCGACCAAGACGAAACCGGAAGGGGGCGCCCTTTCGCTCGTCCTCGACCGCTGGATCAGCTCGGTGCAGACCGAGGCGGCTCAGGAGACCGGTCTTGCGCCCGGCGACCCGGCGCTCACCCAGGCGGTCGACCGAAAGATCTACGCCGTCACCCAGGCGGTGAGCGAACTGGTACACGGATTCGAGTTCGCCCGGCTCCTTTCGCTCTATTACCACGCGTATATCGACGGCGATGACGAGACGAAAGCGAAAGTGACCCGATGGTTCCGCGGCGAATACACGCTGAAACGGGAAGCGAAAAGCGAACTCGGGGTCAATATCGTCATCTCCGACAGCGACTGGTACGACTATCTCAAGCTCTTCGCCGTCTTCTTCCGACACGCCGGATATACGGGAATGATGATCATGATCGACGAGCTGGTCAACATTTTCAAAATTCCGAATACGGTGACCCGCCAGTACAACTACGAAAAGATGCTGACCATGTACAACGACACCCTCCAGGGGAAGGCGAAGTACCTGGGGATCATCATGGGGGCGACCCCGCAGGCGATCGAGGACAAGCGGCGCGGCGTCTACAGCTACGAGGCGCTCCGATCGCGTCTGGCCGAGGGGAAGTTTTCGCGGCCGGGTGCGCGCGACCTCCTGGCACCGGTCATTCGGCTCGAGGCGCTCACCGCCGAAGAGATGCTCGTCCTCTGCGAGAAACTCTCGCTGATGCACAAAGACCTCTACGGGCACGGCCGCACCCTTTCCCCCGCCGAACTGGGGAGTTTCATTAAGATCGAGTACGGCCGAATCGGCGCCGACCAGAACATCACCCCGCGCGAGGTGATCCGCGACTTCATCGAGCTGCTTGACCTTCTCTATCAGAACCCGAAACTGACCCTCGACGAACTTCTCCGGTCCGACGC
>JAGCAH010000171.1 GCA_017652805.1 Thermoguttaceae bacterium
GAACCTGGAATTCCGTTGAAACCACGGAAACTTCTCTGGTGATTTCCGGCCTGGAGTATGGAGCGGACGTGATCTATCAGGTTCGCGCGTTCGGAACGGACGAAGCCGACGGCTCGACGTGGAGCGGAGCGAAGAGTTTCAGCGTCTGCCCGATGGATGTCAACGGGGACGGCGAGATTTCGCTCGCCGACCGTGCGATCGTTTCGGGGGCGTGGCTGGCCGATCAGTCGGACGCCGAATATCTCGCCGCCGCCGATATTAACGGCGACGGTGAAGTTTCGCTTGCCGACCGCTTGTTCCTGGCGGCGAACTGGCTTGCCGAGACGGGCGATGCCGAACTGATCTATCCGCGCGCGGCGCTTGCCGCCGACGCTGTCTTCGCCGAGTACGCCTCGGCGGAGTCTGACATTGACGGCGACCTCTTCTGACCCGCGGATTTCGCGTCGGTAAGAAGTCTCAAATGAAAACGCTCCCCCTGAAACACCGCCTGTCGGCGTTTTCGGGGGGAGCGTTTTTTCAGATCGTCAGAAGATCCTTTTTCCGTCCGGCCGCCGGCTATTTGAGGGCGGAGGCGACGAGGGTTTCGGCTTCGGCGAGGATTCGGCTGAGATGGGTCTCGCCCAGGAACGATTCGGCGTAGATCTTATAGATATTTTCGGTTCCGCTCGGCCGCGCGGCGAACCAGCCGTTTTCGGTGGCAACTTTCAGTCCGCCGATCGGCGCGCCGTTTCCCGGCGCGCGGGTCAGGATCGAGACGATCGGCTCGCCGGCGAGCGTCTTTTCCGCCACGTTTTCGGGGGAGAGGCGGGCGAACGCCTCCTTCATTTCGAGTGTGGCGGGGGTATCGATCCGCGCGTAGACGGGGGAGCCGAACGATTCGGTCAGTTCGCGGTAATGGACGCCCGGGTCTTTTCCCGTTCGCGCCAGGATTTCGGCGGCGAGAAGCCCCATGATCAGACCGTCCTTATCGGTGGTCCAGACGCCGCCGTCGAACCGGAGGAAACTCGCGCCGGCGCTCTCTTCGCCGCCGAAGAGGAGCGAGCCGTCGAACAGACCCGGCACGAACCACTTGAACCCGACCGGGACTTCGACCAGACGCCGTCCGGCCGCCGCCGCGACGCGGTCGATCATGCCGCTCGAAACGAGCGTCTTTCCGATTCCCGCGTCGAGGGGCCACTTTTTCCGCGTTTCAACGAGATACTTGATCGCCACCGCCAGAAAATGGTTCGGGTTCATCAGGCCGACCGAAGGGACGACGATTCCGTGCCGATCCGAGTCGGGATCGTTGGCGAACGCGACGTCGAACTGATCTTTCAGGCCGATCAGGCGCTTCATCGACCAGGGACTCGAGCAGTCCATTCGGATCTTCCCGTCCCGATCGCACGTCATGAACGAGAAGGTCGGGTCGAGCGACTCGTTAACGACCGTTAGGTCGAGCCCGTATCGTTCGGCGATCGGTTTCCAGTAGCGGAGCGCGGCGCCGCCGAGCGGATCGACCCCGATTTTGATCTTCGTGCGGCGGATTACCTCAAAGTCGATGATATGTTCAAGGTCGGCGACATAGTCTTCGGCGAAATCGACGGCGGTCAGTCCCGGCGCGCGGGAAAGAGCTGTGTCGGAAAGGGCGTTGACTCCCGCGCCGTCGGCTTCGAGGATCTCGTTCGCCCGCTTTTCGATCTTCGCGGTGATATCGACGTCCGCCCCGCCGCCGTTGGGAGTGTTGTACTTGATCCCGCCGTCGGACGGCGGATTGTGGGACGGGGTGATGATCAGCCCGTCGGCCTTTGAGCGATGAGACCGGTTCCAGGCGAGGATTGCTCGCGAGACGGCCGGGGTCGGGGTGACGCCGTTATCCTTCTGGTAGATGACCGAAACGGAGTTCCCCGCCAGAACCGACAGGGCGGTCGCGTGCGCCGCCTCGGAAATCGCGTGGGTATCGCGTCCTAAAAAGAGGGGACCGGAATATCCCGCCGCGCGGCGGTATTCGGCGACCGCCTGGACGATGGCGCGGATATGCGGCTCGGTAAAAGTTCCCAGAAGAGGGGAACCCCGATGCCCGCCGGTACCGAATCGGACCCGCTGAGCCTTGATCGACGGGTCGGGCTTCTTTTCGAAATAGTCTCTTCGGAGTTGTTCCGGGTCGATCAGTATCTCTTTCGGCGCCGGTTTCCCCGCCAGTTCGCTTACGGCCATTTTCGTCTTCCCTTTTATTAGATATTGACTCTTATCAACGCAATTTGGTATGATCCCCCGTCCCGCTTCTCCCGTCTTCATTCTACGCGGCGGGGGGGAATTATCAAGGGGTTTCCCCGGAACCGACTTACCGAGCCGAGAACCGTTGAGTAAACAGAATCCGAAAGAAAAACCGAAGAAAAAATCCTCGTCGATGGGGTGCCTGACCACCTTACTGGTTCCGGTCCTCTGCGTGATCGCCGTCCTCTGCTGGAAGAAGGACGAAGTCGCCTGTCATTTCCTGCGCGGAGAACTCGCCCGGCGGTTCCCGGAGTTCCGGATCGAGATCGGCGCGGTCCGGCTCGAATCGAGCGGAGTGTCGCTCAGTCGGCTGCACGTCTTTCTGCCGGCGCAGGGCGGGTTTCCCGAAACGCCCCTGTTCGGAGCGGAGGAGATCCAGGTCAAGGTTCCCCTGTCGATTTCGACGATTCTCGATAAGAAGCTGACCCCGCAGCATGTGTTGATCAACCACCCGACGGTCATGGTTAACGAACGGACCATGGCGGCGGTCGGAGCGCTTTCAAAAGGGGGTAAGCCGGTCGAAGTCCCCTTTGTGCCGGTCGATATCCGCGGTGCGAGTCTCGAGGTGGTGCTCCCGACGAAAGGGAACGACGGCCAGCCGCACAAGATGGTCTATTCGGGGATTGACGCGGCTCTGATTCCTCCGTCGGTCGACGGAACGGGGCGAACCGTCGGACACAGCACGCCGCCGCAATCCCCGCCGCCGCAATCTACACAAACGCGGAACACCCCGCCTCAGAACGGGCAGGGACGTAATACAAATCACCGTTTCGGGGATGATCCCGTCGCCGACGGGCTCGCCGCTCTTTCGATGATCGGCGACGTTCTGAGCCAGGATAAGAAAGCCGCGCCGGCACCCGCGCAGGCCGCGCCCGTCGACCCGACCCGATGGCAGATCCGCGGCACGTGCGAGAACGGCCTTGTCAAAGGGGTGACGTTCGACGGGAACGCTGCGCCCGACTTTTCGGCGGTCACGGTTACCGGCCGGGTCGACGCGCTCGAGCTCGGTCAGCGGGTTCTTTCACCCCTGGTCGATCTTTCGGGAATCAAGGACAAGGTGCAGTCGTTTACCGGGCGCACGTCGTTTGGGTTTACCATTGAGTGGAGCGCCGAACGGGGACTGAATTACAAGGTCGACGGGAACCTCTTTCAGGGGAGTCTGACGACCCCGCTGCTGAGTCATCCGATTTCGGATCTCTACGCGCATTTCAGATTTGACCCGACCCACGCCGAAATCGACCGGCTCACCGCACGGAGCGGACCGGCGGTGATCCTGGCCGAGTTTTCGGGGGAAGGGGAGCCGTTTGTCTGGCGGATGCGCGCGCAGTTCGAGGAGCTGCCGATCGATCAGACAATACTGACGCTTTTACCCGACGGCGCCGGACGGGATCGGCTCGGCACGCTCGCCGATCTGACCTTTGCCGGAACCGCCAAAATCAGCCTTGCCTTGCGGGGGGTCGATAAAACAATAGCGCGTCCCACTCTTTCGGTGACCTGCAAAGACCTGGCGCTTTCGCACCAGGTCTTTCCGTTTAAACCGGACCCCCTTTCGGGGAATCTTCAGTTGGACGACGCCGGTCGGCTGCGTTTCCTTTTCAAGTCGGAAGGGGAAACGCGCCGCCTTTGTTTTTCAGGGGAATATCCGAATATCGACGAGCGGCGGGGCGTGGTTCGGCTTGATGCCGACCGTCTCCCGATCGACGCCAGGCTGATCGCCTCGATGAACGACGACTTCCGCGAGGTGATCGAGGAGCTTCATCCGGGAGGATATATCAGCGCGGCGGCGGAACTGAAGCAGCACGGCGCCGATCCCGACGAACTCCACATTGACCTTCAGCTCGACGACGCGTCGATCGCCTACGATCTCTTTCCGATGCCGGTGACCGGAATCACCGGGCATCTGACGTGTGAAAACGGCGAATGGCGGTTTACCGATCTGCGCGGCAAGAGCGGCTCGGCCCTCTTCAGCGCCGAAGGGAGCGCAGTCTGCACCGCCGACACGAAACGGTTTTCGCTGCTGGTTCATGCCGAACGCTTTCCGCTCGGCGAAGAGTTTGCCGACGCCCTGGTTGATCCGCAGCAGCGTGAGTTGGTCGAAAAGCTCCATCTGCGCGGCGCCGCCGACGCCGATATCCGCCTGACGTATATTCCGCAAGAGGACCGTCTCGACCTGAAAGTCGACGGAGCCGCACGGCCGGAAGAGACCTTCCTGAAGCCGGAGCATTTTCCCTACGAGCTGACGAACCTGAAAGGGGAGATCCATTACAGCGACGGCCTTCTGACGATTGAAAAGCTGCGCGGCGAAAACGGACTGACCGCCGTCGCCGCCTCGATCCGCGCCGAAATCGGCAAAAACGGCAGTTACACAGTCCGAGTCGCTCCTTTCACGATCGATCAGATTCAGGTCGACCATTCCCTTCAAAGCGCGGTTCCCTCGCGGGTCTATTCCGTCTTCGACGAGCTCGCGCTGAGCGGCTCATATAATGTCTCCGGCGCGATGCAGTGGCACGCCGCGAGCGCCGACGCGCCGATCGAGTTCGCGTGGAACAGCGAACTGGTCCTTTTTCGAAACGGAATCGAGTGCGGCAAACCGATCACCGATATCAGCGGGAAGGTCGCCGTCTGCGGTTACGCCTGCGGTGAGGACGCCGCGGTCTATGGCGTCCTCGATATCGACAGTCTCTTTGTCGGCGGGGTCCAGGCGTCGCAGGTGCGCGGGCCGGTCTACTTCGACGGCAAGGACGTTCTTCTTGGCGCCGCGGTTCCTCTGCCGCGCGAGCTTGAACTCTTTCGCCGCCCTCTCCTGCGTGAGCTGACCGTTGCCGGGACGTACGACGTCGGCGGGCGGGAAGGGGACCCTTACACGGCGATTCCCCGCCGCCCGATTTCAGCGTCGGTTTTTCACGGTTCCGCCACGCTGAGCGGAAGTATTACGCCTTCCCCGTCCGAAGCGTATAAAATGGAATTCCGTCTGCAGGACGGGAATCTCGACGAGGCGGTGCGCGACCTGGATGAGCATGCCGAAGCTCTTCCGGGTCAGATCTCCCTTTTCGCCAACGTCCAGGGGGAAGGGAAGAACTGGGATACCGCCAAGGGGAGCGGGGGAGTGGCGATCAAGAACGCCTCGCTCTATCAGGTTCCGCTGATGATTCAGATTTTAAAGTCGTTTAGCATCAATGAGAGCGACAGCAGCGGGTTCAACACGGCGTTCGTCGACTACCAGATCTACGGCACGCGGCTCAAGCTCGACCGCGTCCTTCTGGAAGGTTCCTCGGTCACCCTTTTCGGGGACGGCTACCTCGACCTGAAAGGGGGTCAGCCTCAGATTGACCTGACGCTCAATTCCCGGTTCGGCCAGGTGCGCGACCAACTTCCGCTGGTTTCGGACGTCTTGGGAACCGCGGGGGATCAGATCGCGCAGATCAAGGTCGAAGGCCCCCTTTCCGACGCCGAGATCCGGCGCGACAGTTTTCCCGGAATCAAAAAGGCGGTCTGGTCGATCTTCCCCGGCACGGGGAAGAAGCCGAAATAGCTTCTCGATCATCTTCTTCCGGCGCCGGGTTCGGCGTTCCGATGCGGAATACTAGAGGTTTTCCAGAATCTTCGTTAGGTTCAGATCGACGTAGACCGGACGGTGGTCCGAGGCGATCACCGAGACCACGCCGCTTTCCTCGACCGCGTCGGTCCAGATCGGGGAATTGACGCTGATTGCGCCGGTCGGGTCGGCGATCAGAACGTAATCGTATTGCACAGTCGGACTGTCGGCGGGGAAGGTCGGCGCGACGGGGCCGATAACCGTCCACACGTCGCCGAAAAGGGAACGGATCCCGGTTGCCTCGTTCATGTCGCCCAGAAGGATCACCGGCTTATCGTAGCGGGCGAGCTCGTTTTTAATGATTACCGCCGACTCGGTTCGGGACGACGCGGTGAGGGAAAGGTGCGTGTTAAAGAGAACGAAATCGTCGAACTCGACTTCCACGAGCGCGCGGGCCTCTTCCGCCCCCGGGAGCGAGACACGCCGGGTCGAGACGATCGGCAGACCCGTCAGAACGCCGATCCCGTATTCCCCGCCGCCGTAGTTGATCGCCTTGGCGTAGACAGGGGAAAGACCGGTCATTTCGCCCAGAACGGTGATCTGATCGACATACCCGGACCTCTTGGTGTTTCGATCGACCTCCTGGAGTCCGGCGACGTCGGGTGCCAGATCGTTGAGAACTCCCCCCGCGAGCGCGGGGTTCACGCCGTACGAGCTGTTGAGCCCCTGACAGGCGCGGATATTGAACGTCACGAACCGGAGAATCGTCGGTTCCTCTTCCGGCGTGTTTTCGACACGGTCGGGATCGAACTCGACCGTGATATTCGAAAATTTACCGATTCCCGCCGACGCGTAGAAACCGACCATGCCCCCCGAAAGAGAGCCCCCGTCAACCGGAACCGGAGTCAGCTCGGGAAGACCGCCGACCGTCCCTCCCGAAAGGTGTTTTCCGTCGATCGCCAGGAGCGTCTCTTCCCCGATCCCGCACGCCAGCTGTCCGCCGGCGGACTGAAACCAGATCGTGTAGGTTTCGGAATTTTCAAAGTGACGTTTCGCCGAACGGAGCTGCGTCATCTCTTCCCCCTCGCCGACGAGGTAAAGAACAGCCTTTTCGTTTTGGAACTCGGCGTAATACCGCTGGCCGTTTTCCTGCACATCCAGTTCGATTCCCGCGCTGAAGGTTCCACCGCTGGGCGTGAAATCGGCGGTGACCCGCAGGTTCTCGGCGAATTCTTCGTAGTCGCAGACCGCCTCGAGCGTTTCTGTCCGCGCGTCGAGGGAAAGAGTGCCGCCCCGGGCGGAGACTTTCGAGACCTTATCCCCGAAGAGGTACCAGTTTGAAATGTCGGAAGGGTAGATGGCGTACGATTTCGTCTCGCCGGGAAGCCGGTCGTTGGTTTTGAACCAGTAGGAGGAGAGGAGCGCGTAGTCCCCCGGACCGATAAAGCCGTCCCCGTCCAGATCGCTCGCCGGATTCCAGTTCTCGCTCCCGTCGGCGGCGAACCAGGCGTAGCTCATATACGAAAGTTCCGACGGCCCGATGAAACCGTCCCCGTCGGCGTCGACGGTCGAGGCGATATAGACGTCGCCGACGGCGTATCCCGCCGGCGCGGGCGCGGTCGGTTCGGGAAGGGCGGAAGCGTCGAACCCGGCGGTGACGGCGAGGAGCTGGCGCTCTTCAAGCGACTCAACGCGGAGTGGGCGTTTTTTCATGACGATTCTCGTTCGGGTGAAGGGAGATTTGCCGGATAGGAAACGACAGGATTATTCTGATTGTTCCCGGAAGAGATGTCAAGGCGGCAAC
>JAGCAH010000172.1 GCA_017652805.1 Thermoguttaceae bacterium
TTCGACCGGAATTCTCCGGCCATCACCTGCGGAGTGTCGGTGATTTCGTCCGGTTCCGCCATCGCTGACCACGAGAGGGTTAAATCGGCAACGAGCGTGCCGGGATTCTGCGGAAGATCGGGCGCCGGGGGCGGGTCGGAGAACCAGACGCCGGTCGACTCGAATTTTGTGAGCAGCGACCCGACCGTCTGAATCTGCCGGTTGATCGTCTGCAGATAAAGCCACGTAAGGGTCCGGTTCCCGTCGCCGTCGACGGGTGCGTATGTATAGCCGGCGGCCTGCGTATAGAGGTACCAGCTCAGCGCGCTACATCCGGCGGCGAGCGAAGTGTACGCCTGAAAGGCGAAACGGGCGGGGGTCGGCGGGGAAGTTTTGGGGCGAAGCGAGAGGCAGCTGACAGTATTCCACCACGGGAGCCTGTATTTCATGGCGATCCGCCGGACCTCCAGCAGATCGTGCCAGTAGGAGGACGCGCGTTCGGTGTTCGTCATGTCCTCGGAATAATCGACCATGTAATTGTCGTAACTGATGAACTGCGGTCGGACCTCCTGGACGTACCGTTCGAGGTATTCGGTATAGGTCCACGTTCCGAGCTGCGAGACGGCGTCGGCACCGAGGGTGGAGGCGTAGCCGGGGAAAAGGTTGATATACGCCAGTTTTCCGGGGGCGCACTTTTTAATTGCCGCGACCGTGACGGCGAGGGCCGGGAACTTGTCCGAGCCCGGCTCGTCGATCAGGTAATAGCCGATCACATCCGGATCGTCTTTCGTCGCGGCGACCGCCTCTTTCACTTTCTCCTCGTATGTCTCCGCGTCCTCGCCTTCGGCATAGAGCGGAGCGGGAAAACGGACAATCGCCTTCATGGAATATTTTTTGGCGATCGGAAGGGCGTCGGCCGAAATGAATCCGGGCATATTGAAGCCGCATTCGGACAGCGACCCGATCATCGCATCGCCATCCCCGAGTCTGCCCCACGGGAGGAGGGGGAAGAAGCCGTCCTGAAGCTGAAGCGGGTTCAGGCCGAGGGATTCGGCGGTCGCGTTTTCATCCCATGTTTTGGCGCTCCCGGCATCCGGCGCGTCCCCCATCGCGGCAAAGGCGGCGGAGAGGACGAGCGTCAGCGTTAAGAATCCGATCATGAATCGTTTCATCGGTAAAGCCTCCCGAACTGCTTTTTGACTTGCAGGAGTTGTCACGGAAAATCCCGTTTTCATCCGACATGCATCTGTCCGTTAAAGCGGACTTTTGAACTCGGATGAACATGATCGTTATAATCCCCCACAGAGCCGGAGTCAATGGTTCGCGGAAGATTCCTCTTCGGCCTGGCGAGGGGCCTCTCACCGGGGGGGCGTGAAGCCGCTGAATGAAACAAGCCGGACTTTTCAAAAAAGACGGAATGACATCGGGTTTTCAAAGACCGGAAGAACCCGGGACGTTCCGTGAACGCCCGGCTGAAAAACCCGTCCCTTTTTCGCGGAAACCCGCACCGGGCTTCGCATTCATCAGTGCCGGGGGAAACGGCGCAAGCCTGCTTCCCTCCGGCGGAGCAGCAAGATAAGGAGGCTTATCCGCACAATCCGATTTTCCTTTCCGCCTGAAAGAGCGCAAACCGGTTTCGGCCAGTTTGCGCTCTTTCGATTTGGGGGATCAGGATCCAAGGGCGCTAATCGTGTCTTCCGGGTCGGGATCCTCGGAAGCGGCATGTTTTCGAACGGGGTAGATCGGAATCACGCACTCGCCGGTGTTCCCCTCCGCGTCTTTGATGTGAACGGTCGCCTTTTCCCGATAGGCTTTCGCCGGGAACCGGGCCGGATCGACGGTGAGCCTGACCGTGTGTTTGAAAGAACGCTCGTTTCCGTATTCGAACGAAAGGCCTTCGCTTTCCGCCGTGACGGCGGTGATTTCGGTTTCGCGGACGCTTTCGATCAGAATCTCCCGTGAAACCGGATCCTCCCCGTCCGTATACACGAGCATGCTTTTCGGGATCGCGGCGATATTGGGAAGAGACGTGTAGTACAGGCCGATCTTGATTACCGGTTCTTTGGTGTCCGAAATCTTCAGGGTCACGGTCTCTTTCTCCTTTGAGGGAGCGGGGGGAAGCGTATGCCTGATCTTGATGACGGCTTCCCCCTTTTCGTTGAAGGGCGAAACATCGACGCTAAAATCGTCGGAACTCGTCTGAATATCGTCAATCGAAAGATCCGGATCGACGTTGCGCGAGAGGATTACCTCTTCTTCGCTTTCCGTTCCCTCCGGCTGACAGACCCAGACCGACTGTTGGGGGACACTCCATCCTTTACGGACGGCGCCATCATCCGGTTCGGGCGCGGTTTCCAGATCGGGATCGCCGGATTGGCCGGCCGTATAGCTGATGTTGCGCACATCGTCCTGGACCGTCATCCCGTCCGGGAACTTTTCCAGCGAAAGGAGCGACTCGTCGAGCGGCTGGTTGATTTTCAGGGTGTCGGGATTGACCCGGACCACGGCGGTGCCTAAGGGAACGGTGAGAAACCCGAGTTCCGGGGCGATTTTTTCCAGTTCCTCTTCCGGCAGAGCATTGACCTCTTCGAGGGTCATGCCGTTCGCGAAATGAATCCCGTCCGCAAGGAGCGGGTCATCCGTGTAATAGGCTTCCCTCTGCATCCGCGTGGGAAACCAGATTCCCGGCGCAGCTTCGGTGAACCGTTTAACATACACGATTTCACCGACCGTATGTTCGGGAAGCCTTTTCGTGATCCAGAATTTCGGCAGATAACCGTGCCCCGCGTCCAATATCACTGTCAGGCTTCTGGAATCGCCGTCTTCATAGTTGCAGCTCAGCAGAATGTCGTTGGTGAGAAACGGGCCGTCTTTCAGACGCAGAAATCCGAGGCGGTCGGCGTTCTCTTCCAGAATGTCCAACAGGGACAAATCATTGTAATACGCCTTCGTGAACCGGGTTATTCCCAGAAAGCCAAGCGGGCTCACCCCCACATTGAACCAGGAGCCGAATCGATCGCGTTTGCCCTTGACCCGCCGTCCGCTGTTGTCGGAGACGCTGTATCTGTATAACATATCCCCGTTGAACCCGATGGTGACGTCTTCGTAGGAATCAATAGTTTTATCGCCGGTAAATTTCGGCCATTTCCCTTTCAGATATTCCTTTTCGGTCAGCAGGTCGCGGTACCAGTGATAGGAAGTGTGAATCGGGTTCGATTCGCCGTCGCGGTCAGCGTTCGGTCCCGCGTTCCAGTCGGGGCGGGCGACAGGGTCGTAGCAATCGGCCTCGACCGTTCTGATCTGATCGACCGACGCGCGGTAGAGCTCCACCGCCGTCTTTGCGTCCAGGGGGATCTCCTCCGAAAAGAGGGCTGCACAGCAGGCGAGCGTGAGAGTGGCCGCAATTCCGAACGCCGCGGTCCGGGCTTTGAATGGTTTGGCTGTCATTTTCCGTTTTCTCCTTTTGCTGGTTCCTTTTGGCTGGTTTCGGCAA
>JAGCAH010000173.1 GCA_017652805.1 Thermoguttaceae bacterium
GGTAGGTCACTTCCTCGTAGATGTAGCGGATAAACTCTTCGCCGCCCATCGCGATGCACTCATCGGTCACACGGCAGAGTTTCTTCACATTGTGGGGAACCAGCTGCACGATGCCGATGGTGATTTCTTCCTCGGTCAGGCCGGTGGTCCCTTCAACGTGCTTCCAGGCGCCGGTCGCGCTCAGCTCGAAGGGAACGCGCAGGTTGCCGCGGAAGTAGGTCTTGCGGATCTTGTTCAGGAACTCGTTCTTTTCCCAGGCGGTCTTGATGGTGCTCTCGACCAGATCCGGGACGGGCAGCTGGCCGGACGCGGGCGCGTTCTGGCTCAGCAGCACGGTACGGCACTCGTTGTTGTTGCCGGTGCGAATGTAGTTGGCATAAGCCTCCAGGTATTCGGGGCTGTTGCGGATTTCGGAAATTTCCATTCTCTTTTCCTCCTGTTTATGTTCTTCTTTGATCTCGCCGGCGCCGTTCTCGACGGCCTTCCGGGCTTCCGCCTCTTCGGCGGCCTTCATGGCGCGGGCGGCCAGTTCGGCCTTGATGGCCTCCAGCTCGTCGCTCCGCTCTTCGGCTTCGTCGGTGCTCAGGGCCTCGACTTCTTCCGCGGTCGCTCCGGCAAGCTGCGCCTGACGGGCTTCCAGTTCTTCAGCGGTTTTGCCGCTCAGGTCAAACTTCATTGGTTTTGACCTCCTTCATCAGATTGTTCAGCCGCTCCAGAGCCGCCGTCCGGCGTTCTGCTTCAGCTTGTGCGGCACGCTCTTCCTCGATCTGCTTCTTTGCACTCTCCAGTGAGGCGCGGACGCTGTCCAGTGTCTCGCCTTCGGAAGCAGCCTGGATAGAGGTACCGGGGTATGCCGGGAACGCCACCGCGCTGACCTCCAGCACGCGGGAGATCGAACGGATCAGCCGCTTCGGGTAGTCTGTGTCGGTGTCGGTCCAGCTATCGCTATCCACCGTGAACATGAAGGACATACCGGTCATGTCCCCGCGTTTCACGGCGGAATAGAGCGCTCTCGCTTCCGCGTTGTTCTCTGTGTCCAGGTCAACGCGGATGTTCATGCCGTTTTCGTCAACGGTCATCTGCATGGTGCTGTTTTCGTTGTTATTCCGGCTGCGGGCCAGCGGGATCATGCTCGTGTTGTGGCCCACCAGAAAGCGCACGTCGCGGAGGTCCGTGTTGTCCAGCGCCTCCCGGTCGATGGTTTCCTGATACCAGCCCATGTCTGTCGCCTGGTCGAACACGATCGGCGTGCCGGTGATAAAGGTGCCGTGCTGTTCGTTTTCTTCAGCCCGGACCTCAAAGTTAAACGCCCTCGTTTCCTTGTTCATCTGTATCCCCTCCGTTTTCTGTTTCTGCTACCACGTCGTAATACTCACCGCGTGCCGGGATCTGGTTGCCGATCTCCTCCGGCAGCGGCGAAAGGTTCATGATTTCCCGCAGCTCGTTCCGGGTCATCAGGCCGCGGTCCGCGAATGTGGAGATCGCGTTCAGCTTGTCCGCATTGCTCATGTACTGCAGCCGGTTCGAGGTGAACCAGATCTTATTCCCGAACTGCCGCTCCCGCTCGCTGAACAGCATCTTCGTCAGCACTTCACTCAGCTGGATCGCGAACCACTCAATCGCGCCCTCATAGAACGCCAGCCAGGCGTCGCCGAAGGTCTTGTTCTGGATCACGTCCTCGTTCACCGCGAAGTAATCGAACACGTTCTGCTTGATAAGCGCCTGCTGGTCAGCGTCCACCTTGTACGCTTCCTGCTTCAGCTGCTGCACGTTCGTGTAGGTGTTCGGGAACAGCACCAGCCCGCCGGCGGTTTTCTTGTTCTGGAAGGTGAACTGGTTGAACCGCTGCATTTCCGCCGCCAGATCCTCATCCGTGGCCCAGTTGTCGCTCTGCGCGCTGAACCGGTAGCTAGCGCCGTTCTTAATACCTTCGGTGATCCCCTGCCGCTGCATCTCGATCAGGTCGAGCACGGCCTTCATGGCTTCGTTGCTCTCGCCGAACAGCTCGCTTTCGTACTGGTATCGTGTCAGGATGCCGACCTGCCACAGCTCCACCGCCAGCCGCTTGTTGTTCTTCATCGTGAAGCGGATGTACGGGGTGCCGTTGTACTCCACCAGCTCCCAGCGCTGCGGCACGATCCCGATGATCCCGTTCGGCTCGCCGTATTCGCCCCGCGTGGGCACAATAAAAGCCGTGTTCCTCGCGTAAAGGATCACGGCTTCCCGGTACAGGAACTGCGGCCAGGTCTGGAACTCGTTCGGCATGATCGAAAGCCGGCTCTTCAGGTTCGGCTTCGCGCTTCCGTCCACTTCCGGCTTCAGCTTCGCCGCGTGCCGGCCGTGCGCGTCCAGCGCCGCCCTGATCAGGTCGCTCTCAAAGATCGATCCGTTCCACGTATGGAACGCCGGCACATAGCCGTCCAGCATCTGGAACGTCTTCGCCTGTTTCAGCCTGGCGGGTTCCTCATTCACCCGCCTCCCGAAAAGTCTCTCCATCAGTCCCATGTTCTCACCCTCCGCCGTTCATCAGGCGCTTGCCCATCTCTGCCCAGTGATTTGCCCTCATGCACATTGCGTCCAGGATCGCCGCGACCCCGTCAACGTGCGCGTACTTGCTGATCTTGACCAGCTTCTTCCGGCTGTGCGCCGATGTATTGCTCTCGATCTGCTGGGCGCTGTCCATCATGTGAATCTTCAGCAGATCGTTGTCGTCCATGTCCCGGATCTTTCCTTCCCGGAGCATCCCCTCAAAGGTGTCCTCGATCCCCGTCAGGTTGTAGCCCTGGAACACGCTCTCCATGTGGAAATTCGCCTTCTCCAGGTCCTGCACAAGGTACTGCGCGCTGTACCGGTCGTACCCGATCTGCAGCGGGTAGATCTTCAGCTCATGCACCAGCCGGTAGAACCAGCTGAACACGTCCTTGTAGTCCACGAACTCGTTCCCGCTCAGGGACAGGAAACCCCGCTCGATCATCAGCTGGTACGGAATGCCGTCCCGCTGCGTCGCCTCGTTCAGCCGCTCGCCCGGAAGCCAGAAGTGCGAGTGGATCCAGATGATCCCGTCCTTCTCGATCAGGATGCAGGCGGAGGTCAGGTCCGTCGTCTGGGACAGGTCGATGCCGCCCAGGCAGTAATGGTTCCTGAACTCAGTCAGCTCACGCTTCCACCCGAATGCCTTCCTGACCGCCTCTGCCGGCAGCCATGCCAGCGAGCCGTTCTGCTTCACGTTGCAGTACTTCGTCAGGAACTCACTCTTCTTAGAAAGTGATCCCTCAGCGACCGCGATCTCTTCGAGGATATAATCAACGCTCACGGAGACGCCCAGGTTCGGCAGGCTCTTCCGGAGCTCGTTGATGTCGTTCCACTTCTCGACGTCGTCGATCATATAAAGGAACGGCGCCAGCCGTGTCTCTTTGCTGGTGCCGTTAATGACCGCCGTGGCCCGCTTCATCAGCTCATCGTACAGGCCGCCGTCGATAAAGTTTGCAGTGGTAGGATAAAACAGCTGCGGTTCCGGCCGTGCGCCCTGGGAAGACTTCACGACCTCCGCCTGCCGGAGGCCCGGCTCGCCGGCGAAGGCAGCTGCTTCGTCCAAGATGCCCAGCGAAATATTCAGGCCGTCGCTCTTCTTTGCGCTGAAGGCCAGCGGCTGGGCGCTGCTGTTGTTGCTTTCAATGTACAGATCTGTCCGCCGGCGCTTCGTCAGGCGCTCCATCATCGGCTCCTTCCGGATCGTCTGATAGATGCCCTCATAGCACAGCCGGGCCTGCTCCAGCTTCGGAGCGCACACGTAAACCCGGGAACCGTACCCGCCGTCAACGAACAGGTGATAGCACCCGATCCCGGACATGATGGCCGTTTTGCCCTGCTTCCGCCCGATGATCAGGATGATCTCCCGGAACTGCCGGCGGCCCTCCGGATCCATGACACCGAACACGACGCTAAGGAACGCCTTTTGCCACAGTTCGAGCTTGATAAGCCCGGGCGCCAGCGGCCCCTCATGGTGATGGCAGTACCGCTCGATAAAGTTAATGGCGCTGTTAGCTTTCTTCTGGTCAAAGGTCCACCTTTTAGCCTCCAGCCCGTGGACGACGATCTCATACCACCGCCGGATCCAGCTGCCCACCGTGACGCTGCCGTCGCAGATCTGCTGATAATATGTCAGAATCCAGTTGTCAGCTGACATCAAAACCGCCTTCCGGTCCGTCGTCCTTCGGCAGCATATCGTTCAGCTGCTTGATAATGGATTGATAACTTTTGTCCGTCGCGGTGAACGTTCTGGACGCCGGGCGCTCCCGTTCATACGGTTCCGTCTTGTCGGACTGCGTGAACCACTCCGTTTCGCCCTTTTCCGTCAGTTCTGCCCACAAAGTGTCCAGCCGGACCCGCAGCCGGGCCGCCTGGATGATCAGACCCTCCGCCAGCGCAAACTGTTTCGGTGGCAGAGCTTTGTACAACTCCCGAAGCCTCTGAATCTCGTCGCCTTCCCGGACCTTCACCGTGACAA
>JAGCAH010000174.1 GCA_017652805.1 Thermoguttaceae bacterium
CATTCCGGCGGCAGTTCCCCGTTCGCGTCGTGGAAGGAATGGAACGCCAAAACGATCTGTTTGACGTTATTTGAGCATTTCATTCGGCGCGCCGCCTCCCGTGCCGCCTGCACCGCCGGCAGGAGGAGTCCGATCAGGATACCGATAATGGCGATCACCACCAGCAGTTCGACCAGCGTAAAGGCGGTCTTTCGCCCCGTACATTTTCTAATGCGATTCATTGCGTCTTCTCTCACTCGCTTGTTTTCTTCCCGAAAAAAACAATTTCGCGTTCCGCCGTCATGGCGAGACGCGACGGAGAGTTCAGCGGAGAAGACAGACACCTTTCCTATCCTCTGGCGCCCGTGAGCGCGTGAAAACCTTTAACACGCCGCACAAAGAGGTCGGCTTTGCCGAAAAGACGGGGAGGAAACAGAAACACCGTACCAACGAAACGAAAAATACCTGTATGACCGTTATCCCGTTCCCTGCCGCACCGCCGATCGGCAGCACAGGGGAAAAAACCGAAGCCAAAAGGGTAATCAGCGAAAAGGCCAGACTCACGCGAAACGAAAGCGGAAGCGTTCGGAGGGCACGTCGAGGTATACAGCGGATTATCGGCGACGACGGCGGAAGAGCCAGCCGCGCGGCATAAGCGTCGATCGGATTTCCCGCCAGATAAAAAACGTCGTCCGGCAAAGAAGATGCCCCCTCTTCAACCTCGTCGAGAAAAGCAAGGACTTCGGCGGCGCAGGGATCGGACTCGGCGTTCAGAAAATCGAAACAGGCGCGTTCGGTCGGCAATGCCGATTCCGGGACAACCGAAAGGGAGAAAAGGCGTGTTTCAACGGCAAAACGATAAAAATCTTCTTGGAAACGATTCCCCAGAAGGCGGCGGGTCTGCGACAGATAAGCGTCGGCCCGCGTCCTGAGCGCAACATACCCCTCCTCGGTTCCGAGCCGGACGGGGAACGAATTTCGGGCGGACTCCCCCCGAAACGCAAGAAGCGCTAAGAAGAAAATCGCCAAAATCAACGCGCCGATTCTGTTCAAGTTTAAGCCGCTTTCATCCCGTCCGTTCCGCCCCCGATCCCCCGACTCATTCTAAACTTACCACGCGCGCCCGTCAAGAGTAGGCCGACCGCTTCGGGGCGATTCGACAGGGGGAAAATCAGTCCATCTTCGCGGTACGAACGACTTCGTCAATCGAGGTGAACCCGTTGAGCACTTTCTTCCAGCCGTTGTCGCGCAAGGTATCCATTCCGGCGGCGCGGGCGATCTTCTTGATCTCGTTCGACGGCGCCTTCTGCCCGGCGAGGCGACGGATTTCGTCGTTCGGAATCAGGAGTTCGTAGAGCGCGGCACGCCCGGCGTACCCCGTCTGTCGGCACTCGCGGCATCCGACCGGTCGGAAGATCTTCTCTTTCGAGTCGAGGAGCCGCTCCATCGGGAAATCGCTCGGCACTTCATCGGGGGTCGGAATGTAAGGTTCTTTGCAGTGGGGGCAGAGGCGGCGGACCAATCGCTGGGCCATGATCCCTTCAACCGTCGTCGAAACCAAAAACGGCTCGATCCCCATGTCGATCATACGGGTATATGCCCCGGCGGCGTCGTTGGTGTGAAGGGTGCTGAAAACCAGGTGCCCGGTCAGAGACGCCTGAATCGCGTTTTCGGCGGTCTCGAAGTCACGAATTTCGCCGACCAGCACCACATCGGGGTCATGACGCAGAATCGCGCGCAGACTGGCGGCGAACGTCAGTCCGACTTTCGTGTTCACCTGAATCTGATTGATCCCGTCCAGCTGGTATTCGATCGGGTCTTCGGTCGTGATAATCTTAGTGTCGTCGCTTTTGATTTCGTTCAGCGCGCTGTATAGGGTCGTCGTCTTCCCGCTCCCGGTCGGCCCGGTCACCAGGATGATCCCGTGCGGCAGTTTGATTAGCTGGCCGAACATCTCGTAAATGTCGGTATCCATTCCGATCCCGCGCAGGGTAAAGTTCATTCGGTCTTTATCAAGGATACGCATAACGATCCCCTCGCCGTGAAGCATCGGAATGATCGAAAGACGAATATCGACCGCGCGGTCCGAAACTCGGATTTTAATACGCCCGTCCTGTGGGATCCGCTTCTCGGCGATGTTCAGGCGCGCCATGATTTTCAGACGGCTGACAATCGCCGACTGGAACCGATTAATTTCGGGGGGCATCGGCTGGGTCTGAAGAACACCGTCGATTCTATAGCGGATTTTCATCCCCGACTCCTGCGCCTCAATGTGAATGTCGCTCGTTCCCGACTCGACCGCCTCGGTCAGAATATCGTTGACCAGCCGAACCACCGTCGCTTCCTGCGCCATCGTCGCTTCCGGAGACTGGTCGACATCGAGATCTTCCAGAACCTGAACTCCGTCCTCGTCATCGGCCTGAGCCAGAAGTCCGTCAACCGTCTCGGCGCCGACGCCCAGACGGTTTTTGATCAATTTGGCCAGCTCGCTCGGAAGAACGACGACCGGCAGCGTCGGCCGATGAAGGGAAGCGGCGAGAGCGTCGATCGGCTCCGGCCTAAACGGATTACAGGTCGCGATCAGAAGCGAACCGTCATCATCGAACCCGATCGGAAAAATACCGTATTGGTGAACCGCCTTCACCGGAAACCCGTCGAGAACCTCGTCGGGCACCTCCGATTTCGCCAGATCAGCCATCGGGATCCCCAGTTTTTGGGCGATCAGGAAAAGGGCGTCCTCCTCGGTCTTTACGCCGAGTTGATTCAGGACGGCGGTCAACCGCCCGTCCGAATCGAGCGCCTCGCGGGCAATGCTCATTTGAACCGGATTGAGAGGGGCGAGCTCTTCTTCCTTTTCAAAGTAACGGATCGCCATAAATCTTTTCCTTCTCGATTGACCGTATGCCGCGCACCCGAAAGGTACGCGCGGCGCGACAGAGAGCGCATTACCCCGATTTTAAGGGATCAGGGAGAAAATTCAAGCGGAATCCCCCCTCTTTTTGCTCTTTCTCCCAAATTGACAGGGGGAACCGAATTCGGTTAAATAGAGTATACTATACTCTGATATAAGAGTTTTTCGGCGTCGGCCGGAAAGAAAGAACGAATGCGCGCTCCGCCCGGTGCGGAGGTCAGGCAGGAAACCATGACAAAACCGATCCGATTTCTCGTTTTCTTCCTCACGGCGGCCCTCGCGGCGGCAGGCGCATCGGCTCAGCCTCCCGTTTTGCCGAAAGTCTCGGACGACATCGAAAAGAATTCCGCGCTTCTTGCCGTCCCCCGCCCCGCCGCCCCCGCACCCCCGGGACTTCCCGATCCGAAGGAAGACCTGGTGATCACTTCCGAACTCGGAAAGACCGAGTCCGCTCCGGTCATGATCACCAACCAGGCCGAAATTGACCTGGCGCTCGAACAGCTGACGCAGGTGCACGGTCTTTCCCGCGTCACGGCCGCGGCGATTCAGGAGGCTTACGAAGCCGCGTTGGCCGGCTCGTCGACCGGAGACGGTTCAGTCGCGGTCCCCATCGGTCCCGATACCCCTCAGAATACGGCGGAACTGGTCACCTATCTTTCTCAGAACACGAAGGATTCCGTTCCGGAACTCCCCGAAAATTACGCCGAAGACGCGCTCGGCGACGAGCTTGACCCGATCACTCTGAACCGTCGCAACGCCGAGGGTGTCCCGAACGCCTCGCTGGTAATCCGCCGCTACGCCGATTACATTCTTAAGAAATACGACACGAACCACGACGGAAAACTTCAGCGCGAAGAATGGGCATCGATGCCCGGTCGTCCGCAGTCGTTCGACCTGAACGGTGATTTCGTCCTCGAAGATTATGAAATTCTCTATCATCTGGCCGCCTACGCCAAGGGACGGACGGTCACCCACCCGGTTCCTCCCCGACGCCTGAACGCGGCGCAGACAGCTCTTAAAACGGACGGGCCGATCCTGATTCACCCGATTTCAGCGCCGATTCGCAAGGCGGCAGCCGATGAGGAAAAAATCGATCCATCGCAAAAGCCCGCCGACATCAGCCCCGAAGAGTTCACTCGGATCGTCACCGACGCCGATCAGGGAATCGGTACCGAAGAAGAACCGGCGCTTTTCGGGATTCTCACCCAAGAAAGCGGCGCCTCGGCGGCGACGGTTCGTGAATTCGCCCCCTCGGCGAACGAAACCGCCGGAATTCCCCGCTGGTTCCTGGCACGTGACGCCAATGGGGACGGACAGCTCACGCTGCGCGAATTCTCGCCGAGTCTCTCTCTCGAATCGACTGCGTTTTTCGGGCGGCTCGACACCGACAGCGACGGCCTGGTAACCCCCGACGAGGTACGCGAGTATCTCGAAAAGGGACCGCGTCCCAAAGTTAAAGCGGCAGAATAAAACCATGCCCGATTTCAAATACAAGGCGCGCAATAAGGGAGGAAAAGAGGTTTCGGGGCAAATCGCCGCGAACACCAAAAAGGACGCGCTCGAAATGCTCGCGCGCCAGAATCTCTTTCCGATCTCGGTCGAAGACGCCAACAAAGGTGAAATCGATCTCAGCAAATGGTTCGCCCGCCGCCCCCCCGACAGCGTCATCGCGACCTTTCTCCAACAACTGGCCGAACTTCTCGATAACGGCGTACCGGTCCTGACCGCGTTTCAAGTTCTCGAAAAACAGGAGCAGAACCCGGTTCTCAAAGAAGTGATCGGCGACATCTACGAGCGCGTCTCCGAGGGGGAAGCGATCGACTCGGCGTTCGCCGCCCACGCGAAAATCTTCAACGACCTGACTCTGAGCGTGATCCAGGCTGGAACGGAAGGGGCCTTTTTAGAAGACTCGTTAAAACGTACCTCCCGGTTCATGGAACAGCAGGCGGAACTAAAAGGGAAGATTATCGGCGCGATGATCTACCCAACGATCCTTTGCGTCGTCGGAGTAACAGTCCTGACCGTGCTGATGGTCTTCTTCGTCCCGAAATTTCAGCCGATTTTCGACTCGATCCTCGACAGCGGCGGACAGCTCCCCGGAGCGACAACCGCCCTTCTGGCGTTCAAGGGGTTCGTCGGTAAATACGGATTCTACGTTCTGATCGCACTGGTCGGGCTGGTTCTCTATCTCCGTTTCCTGACGATGACCAAAAAGGGGCGGCGTTTCTTCGATCAGTGGAAACTGAAGATTCCGCTCATCGGTCCGATCGTCCTCCGTTCGGCGGTCTCTCGCTTCTGCCGCGTACTGGGAACTCTTCTCGAAAACGGCGTGCCGATCCTCCGGGCCCTGGAAATCAGCAGCCATTCGACGGGAAACTCCCTTTTGGAAGAAGCGGTCGAAAAGTCGGCCGAGTCGGTCTCGTCGGGGGAACCTCTGTCCAAGCCGCTGGCCAACGCCGAACTCCTCCCTCCGCAGGTGATGGCGATGATCACGATCGCCGAAGAATCGAACTCGCTCGAAACGGTTCTCGTCAACATCGCCGACAGTATCGAAAAGGAGATCGCCAAAAAACTCGACGTCCTGGTCAGCCTCCTCGAACCGATGATGCTCCTCCTCCTGGCCGGCGGGGTCTTTTTTATCATCGTCGGCCTCCTTCTTCCGGTCTTTAAGATGACCGAAAATATCTGAGCCGTCGTTTCAGCGTGCGAAAAGGGCCGAAAACTGGGTAATGGTCAACCCAATTTCGGGTAAATTTCCATTAGGAAACAAGGGGGCATAGCTTGGAATTTTACGTAAAAGTGGTTAAAATAATGGGAAACGAGCATAAGAAATCGGGAAAGTCCGACGTTTACAAAATCGCCCTTTCCCCTATCAACATAGGAGATCTTGCTATGACGACGTTCAACCGTTTCCGTACTCGCCCCTCGGCTCGCAAAGGCTTTACGCTGATGGAGCTGTTGATCGTTCTGGCGATTTTGGTTGTTATCTTGGGTATCGTCGGGACCTCGGTCATGAGCTCCTGGCAGAGCGCCAAGATCAAGTCAACCCAACTCCAGGTCGCCGACCTGATGAACGGACTCGAACGGTTCCGGATCGACAACGGCCGATATCCCTATCAGGAAGAGGGTCTTGAGATCCTTCTGGGTCGGATCAATAACCCAAACATCTACGGAAACCAGATACAGGGAGGGGACTATAACGGGGGCGGCGGAAACAATGGCTGGGGGAACAACGGCAATTTCAACGGCGGTGGAAACGGCGGCAATTTTAACGGCGGGAACAACGGCTGGAATGGCAGCAATAACGGCAATTTCAACGGCAATTTCAACGGCGGAGGGAACGGCGGCAACTTTAACGGCGGCGGAAACAACGGTTGGAATGGCAACAATAACGGCGGGTTCAACGGCGGAGGGGAGAACGGCAATTTCAACGGCGGCGGAAATAACGGCGGCGGTGATTTCGGCCAGGGAAACTTCCAACAGAGTGATATGAACCAAACCTTCCAGCAGGAATTCAATCCCGAAAACGGAGGAGGCGAGAACAACGCCGAAGCCCCCTCCGACAACAGCAATATGCCGAACCAAGATTTCGGTCAGAACCAAAATCAGAACTTCAATCCGGGACAGAACAACAATTTCAATAACGGTCCAAACAATAACTTCAACAACGGCCCGAACAACAATTTCAATCAGGGGCCGAACAATAACTTCAACAACGGTCCGAACAACAATTTCAATCAAGGACCCAATAACAACTTCAATAACGGCCCGAACAATAACAACTACAGCCAAAACCAAAACGGCCGCGTCTACATGCGTCCTCGGATCCTGACCAGTTACTTCGATAAGTTCAAGGAAATCCCGCTCGACCAGTGGGGGAACTCCTACCGATACGAATGGCCGACCAACAAAGGGAACGGCACCAAACCGGCGATCTGGTCCCCCGGACCCGACGGAATAGACGGCACCGATGACGACATCATCAGCTGGGATCCGAACGACCGGCCGAACAACGGCAACTGGAACAACAACGGCAACGGCGGAAACTGGAATAACAACAATAACAACGGCAATTGGGGAAATAACAACAACGGCGGTTGGGGAAACAACAATAACAACGGCAACTTCAACAGCGGCAACGGTGGCTGGGGGAACAATAACAACGGCAATTTCAACGGCGGCGGAAATAACGGCGGCAACTGGGGAAACAACAACGGTTTCAACGGCGGCGGGAATAACGGCGGTTGGAATGGCAACAACGGCGGTTTCAACGGCGGCGGTGAGAACGGCAACTTCAACGGCGGCGGAAATAACGGCGGCGGAAATAATAACGGCGGCGGCGATAACGGCGGAAACAACGGCTGATCGCGTTCTTTCGCACCTGTTTTCCTCGTCGGCCGATACATAACGGCCGCACTTGAAATTTCGCGGCAGCGCCGCTTTGGCGGAAGCGCCGCGAAATTTCGTCTCTTTTTATACGGGGGCCGGACATCTTGAAACGTCACGGTTTTACACTGATGGAACTGTTGATCGTCCTGGCCGTGATCGTCATGGTAACGGCGGTCGGCACCCCGTCTGTTGTTCAGCTTCTCGACCGATCCCGATTCCGCGACGGCGTTTTATCGCTCCAAGCCGAACTCGTTCGTACCCGATCCCGCGCGATGAAAGAGGGAACCGCGCTTGTCTTCCGCTACCGGAAGAATACCGGCGAATATCAGATCTTTCCAAATAGTATAAACGGACTCGCTTCTTCCGGATCGGCGTCTCTCGCTATACAAGCCCTTCCCGAGTCAGTCCTCTTTATGGGAGGAACGACAATCGATGGCGAAACATTCCAAAACGCGCCGCAAGAAGGCGCCGCGCCCCGCGAAGGGAACGCAATCGGCTCTCTTTCCTCGCCGCCGGCCC
This sequence comes from Thermoguttaceae bacterium, assembly GCA_017652805.1. GTDB lineage: Bacteria > Planctomycetota > Planctomycetia > Pirellulales > Thermoguttaceae > RUG695. Next base: position 7,799 of record JAGCAH010000174.1, read on the forward strand.
GCGGATCCGATTCATTTAGCGCGGTCGATAATTCTCTCTCCCCTTCCGATGAAACGGCGGGATGGTCCAGGCCGATTCTCTTTTTTCCAAACGGCCGGACGTCAACTGCGGTCATCTTTCTTCAGAGTCGACCCGAACAGGGGAAACAGACTTACTACTCTGAAATCTCGTTCCGCGGAATGACCGGTTCGGCACGCGTCTCCTCAATCTCGGTCTATCCTCCCGGGTCCCCCGAATTTCCGAGTGTCCTCTCCCCTCAGACGTTCGCCCGGCTCATGAACGGGTCGAATACCCAGCCAAACCGACAGGGGGCGATCCCATGAAACGCGGAAGCCGCGGGTTCACTCTGATGGAAGTCCTTGTGGTGCTGGCGATTCTGATCGCCGGGTTTACGGCGCTCACTCAGCTCCAGACCTCGGCCCTCAAAGAGTCGGCCGAGGCCGAAGAAAAGACCTCTATCCAGGTTCTCTGTCAGAACGAACTCGATAAGATCCTGACCGGAATCACCGAACTGGTCCCCGACCTGGAAAACCCAATCCCCGAATTCGCCGACTGGTCGTACACGGTCCAGTACCGTCCCGCCCCCCTGCCGGGGCTGATTGTGATTCGGGTAGTCGCGCAAAAATCGGAGTACACCCGAGTCCCCTCCGACCGACCCGGCGTCTACGACATGGTGCGTAAGCCTCTGGCAGAAGTAACCGTCGCGCAGTGGGCCGATCCCGACCGGATCCGGATCGCCGGACGCATCCCCGAAGCCCCGCAGGACGACTCGCTCCCGCGCCGCCGTCGGCCGGATGGATATGACGGAGGACTGATCGGTTCCCTTTCCTCACCTCCCGCCGTCGATCCGTATGCCGCGATCGAGGGAGATCAGCCCGGATTCGGTTCCCTGACGGCGCCGTTCGATCCGTTCGCCGCCAGCGGTTTTGAAACGCCGCCCGATCAGGTCGGAGGGCTACAGCCGCCATGAGACATTTCTCCCGCCCCGGAGGGATGACCCTCCTCGAAATCCTGATCGCGCTGAGCCTGATGGTCGTCCTTCTGGGATTCGTCTGGGGGATGGTCACCCTCTTTTCGACCGATTACCTGGCGGGGGAAAAGCGGGTCAATCGCGCGCAGCTGGTCCGTTCGGTCTCTCAGATGCTCAGCGATGACCTGGGCGCGGCGGTGCAGGACCCGATCCACCCGATCGACCGTTCGACGAAAGAGACCTTCTACGTCCGCCGATTCGGTCTGCGGGGGGACGCCACCTCGCTTCAGATCGACGTCGTTCAGCCGAACCTCCTGGTTGAGACGGCAACCCTGGCCGAAAACCGCGCCGCCGCCGGTTCCTCATCGAAACCGCCCCACCCCCAGGTTCCCGAACTGAAAACCGTCTTCTACGAGTTCATCGCGCCCGGCTCCACCGAAAAACACGCCGCCCCCGGCGGCGGTTCGGAAGGCGCCGCTTTGACCCCGGTGCGCAAATTCGGTCTTTCGCGCAAAGAGTTGAGTTACGAGACTCCCGAAACCAATTCCCCCGATCCTAATCTTGGCGGCCCGAACATGACGGGCACGGCGACCGGAAGTCTCACTCCACCACCCTCTCTGCAGATCGAGGAGCCTTTGACCGCCGCACAACTGGCGCTTCTGATCGACGAGGACAACGCCGTCTGGATTCCCGAAGTGGTCGATTTCCGTCTCCGTTACTATGACGGAACGCAATGGCACTCGTCGTGGGACAGTATCAAGAAGAACGCCCTGCCGACCGCAATCGAAGCGGATATCAAGCTGATGCCGCTGGACGACGTCGAAGAGCTCCGCGCTTCCCCCCTCCTGCCCCGTCTGGTCTATCCGCCGAACCGGTTCGACGACAATGCAATCCGGAACGTGCCCGGCGGAGCGCTCACCCTTGAATCGGCGGCCGAAGCGCTGAAACTCTCGCCGGTCATGACCCGCCGCGTCATCGCGCAAATTCCGATTACCCCGTTGGCTCGGCACAGATCTCCCGCGCGGCGCAAACCGCTTCCCGCGGTCAAGGGGAAAGCCGACGCCGGAGGCAAAACCGGTTCCGCCTCCCTCGCGGTCAGTTCGGGCGATCAGATCGGCGGACGAAACGTCGTCGGAAGCGGCGATCTCTTCCCGACTTTCGGACCTCATCCCGGCGAGGAGGAAAGTTTCGGCAGTCTCCTCGCTCCCGGGCAGACGGCGTTCCCTTCCCCGTTCGGGCGGGTCGATTCCATTCTGAGCGGGTTCGAA
>JAGCAH010000175.1 GCA_017652805.1 Thermoguttaceae bacterium
AAAAACGGAACAGGCGCTCTCGATGGGATTAACCAAAACCGACTTTATGCGGGGGATGCAGTGCCCCAAGATGCTCTGGCTCGACCGGAACAAACCGAAATTAAAGGTGATCCCGCCGGAGACGCAGGCGCGTCTGGACGCGGGGAACGATTTCGGCGACCGCGCGATGGGAATGTTCGGCGAATACGAAGAGATGACCGTCTACCTGGAAGGAACCAATATCCCTGATAAGAAGGCGATGATCGCCAAAACCCTGGAACATTTGGAACGGGGAACGCCGGTGATCTGCGAGGCGGCGTTTAGCTACTACAACATCTACTGCGCGGCCGACATTCTCCGAAGGACCGAAACCGGCTACGACTTCTACGAGGTCAAGAACGCCTCGGAAGTGCACGAGCAGCATGTCAGGGACGCGGGATTTCAGTATTACATTATGAACCGATGCAGGCTGAATGTCGGAAAGGTTTTTATCGTGACCCACGGTCCCGACGGGGAAAATCCCTTCGTGCCAAGCGACGTGACCGAACGGGCAAAGAGCTATACGAAATGGATCGATTCTCATCTCTGGAACCTGAACCGAATGATCAAAACGAAAGAGGAGCCGGACGTGCCGGTCGGCGAGCAGTGCCGTCAGCCCTACGAATGCTGGTATTACGACTACTGCCTCGCGAAGGACGGGAATGGGTAAGGGGACCGCGCCGCGCCGGCGCGGTCTGTCGTCAAAAGTCCGGCTTCATTGAAAGGTTTTCGTTTTGATTAAGACAGAGCGCCTGACGATCCGAATCGCCTCCGACGACGAAATGCGCGGACTGATTTCCGAAGAAACCGACCCGGAGCTGAAAAAAGCCTACGGTGAGATGCTCGGGCTGAGCCGGGCGAATCCCGACTCGCGTCAGTGGTTCGCCGCGTGGCTTATCAGGCTGCCGGACGGAACGAGAGTCGGCGATCTCTGTTTTAAAGGGCTCTCTCCTGACGGCGGCGTGGAAATCGGTTACGGGATTCTGCCGGAATATCAGGGGAAAGGATACGCGACCGAAACCGTTTCCGCCGCCGCGCGGTGGGCGTCGAATCAGCCCGGGGTTCAATTCATTGAGGCCGAGACCGACCCTGAGAACGGCGCGTCGCAGGCGGTCTTGAAAAAGGCGGGTTTCGTGCCGACGGGAAAAATCGGTGGCGAGGGTCCCCGGTTTCGGTGGCGGGGGGACTGAACGCCGGGTGGCGTCCTCCGGTTCCGCGGTAAAAACTTACGATGGAAAACGTTTAATGAAATACTGGAGAGAATATGCGGCGTACCGAATGTGAAGTGACCGATATCGGGGAGATCCTCGGGATTGTGAGCCGGGCGAAGATACTGCGTCTGGGGCTTTTCGACGGGGAGTTTCCCTACGTCGTTCCGCTCCACTACGGATATGAATATCAGGACGGAACGCTGATCTTTTACATGCACTCGGCGAAAGAGGGGCACAAGCTCGGCCTGTTGAAAAAGAATCCGCGGGTCTGCGTCGAACTCGACTGCGATATCGTGTTCGATTCGGGCGGAGAAGTTCCCTGCCGGTGCGGCGCTCATTCCGAGTTTTCCTCGGTCATCGGCCGAGGTTTCGCCGAGATCGTTTCCGAAGAACGGGAAAAGATCCGCGGACTGGAACGGCTGATGTCGACCCAGACCGGCCGGTCCTATGCCATCGACGCCCAAATGGCCGCGACGGTCGCGGTGATCAAGGTCACGGTGAAAGATTTTACCGCCAAGGCGAAGCGTCACGGTGCAAAGCACGCCCCCAAAAACGCCCCCGAACAATCTCCCGATGCCTGAGCTGAACGCGATTGAAGAGATGCTGTTCGTGCCGATGCTCGGCCGGATCTGCGCGAACGAGACGTTTCCAAGATATTCCGCGACGGGAAAGCGCCGGCCGATCGGCGGGGGGAGTTGGAGAAGAAAATGCGGCACGAATGTAAAATTACCGTTTTAGAGACGAAGGTCTTTCCCGATCTTCAGGAGAAATATCTGGCCGATCCGAAATCGGGACCGTGCCCCTGTTTTAAGCCGGGGGACACCTTCGTTCTGAAACGGACGCCCCAGCAGGACGACTTTTACCACTTAATGAACGGCCGGTTCTGCGGCGAGGCGTGGGACGCGGTCAGCCGCTACGTCTACGCCGCGCTGCAGGGCGGGTCGATTATGCACAAATGGACCCGCGACGAACGGATGATGATCGCCTGCTGCAACGATGGGACGCGCCCGGTGATCTTTAAAATCGAACGGATCGACATTCCCGAAACGCCCGACGAAGAGGCGTGGCTGGCGAAGCGGAATTTCAAGAACGGCCCCGACGACGCCTATACCGGGTGAAGCGGAAATCGGGCCGGACGCGGACTTGAATCCTCTTGTTTTTTTGCTAGAATGGTTATTATTCCTATGAAAAATCGCCAGTTTTGGTTTTTTTTCATAGGAATAACCGGTGAAATCGACTTTTTTATCGGAATTTGAGCAGGTCGTGGGTTTTTGTTCCGAAACCGGAGGGTCTCTGATGCAGCGAACCGCGATGAAATCGTTGGCGGCGTGGAAAGAAAAGAAACGCCGCAAACCGCTTTTGATTACCGGGTGCCGACAGTGCGGCAAAACCTGGCTCATGACTGAATTCGGGCGCCGCTGTTTCGAAAAGACGCTCCTGTTCAACTTCGAGAAGGAACCGGCCCTCTCTGAGATTTTCCGCTACGATCTCGATCCGGCTCGGATTCTCCGCGAACTGGGTATGCTTCGCGAGGGAAAACCGATCGATCCGGAGCGGACGCTGATCATTTTCGATGAAATTCAGCAATCGCCCGAAGCAGTGACCTCGATCAAATATTTTGAGGAGAGCGGCCGGAACCTTTTTCTCTTGTGCGCCGGTTCGCTTTTAGGCGTCGAACTGACGCGGAAAAGCGTTTCGTTTCCCGTCGGGAAGGCGGAACGCCTTGCTTTATACCCGCTTAGTTTCTGCGAGTTCGTCCTCGCGCTCGGCGGGGGGAACTATCTGGAGATGCTCCGCGATTTCGACCTGTATCGCGAGATTCCGGCCGCGGCCGCTGAACCGATGCGGCGGTATCTGAAACTTTACCAGGTGGTCGGCGGAATGCCGGAAGCGGTTCAGACCTATCTCGACACGAACGATCTGCGCCAAACCGACCTTGTGCTCGACCGGATCGTTCAAGATCTGCGGAACGATTTTTCCCATTACGCCGAGCCCGTGGACGTTCTTCGGATTGCGTCGATCTGGGACTCGGTACCGAAACAGATGGCGAAAGAGAATAACAAGTTTGTTTTCTCCCAGGTGAAGCGCAGCGCCCGCGCCCGCGATCTGGAAGACGCGCTTCAATGGCTGGTCAACGCCGGTTTGGTTTACCGTCTCGAAAAGGTTTCGGTTCCGCAAATTCCGATTTCGGCCTGTGCCGACGCCGCTTTCTTTAAAGTTTATCTGAACGACGTCGGTCTGCTTCGCCGAAACGCGCGCGTCGCCTACGAAACGGTGCTGACCGAGCCCGAAGGGTTCTCGGCGTTCAAGGGGGCGTTTGCCGAGAATTACTGTATGACTGAGCTGACCGCGCAGGGGATCCGTCCCTGTTACTGGCGGAACAAAAACAGTGCTGAGATCGACTTTCTTTTCGAAGATGGGCGAAACCGTATTATTCCGATGGAAGTGAAGTCGGCGGAAAACACCAAAGCGAAAAGTTTTTCCGTTTACTGCAAGCGATACGCGCCCGATTTGGGATTCAAAGTTTCTGCGAAAAATATCGGAATGAACCGAAAGGGGAAAACCCGCGAGATTTCGCTCCCCCTCTATCTCCTCTGGAAGCTGCCGGCCTATACCGCGGCCGAAGAGTGATCTCTCCGGCCGGGTCTTGCCGACTCGCGCACGGGAAATTGGAAAGTGAAGAATGGCTCAAAAGAAATCTGAAAAATCGGCTCCGCGCCATATTATCGTCCGCGGGGCGAGGGTTCATAATCTCAAAAATATCGACGTCGATATTCCGCTCGGGGAACTGGTCGCGATCGCGGGCGTTTCGGGGTCGGGAAAATCGTCGCTGGCGCTGGGCACGCTCTACGCCGAAGGGTCGCGCCGGTATCTGGAAGCGCTTTCGACCTATACGCGGCGCCGAATCACCCAGGCGCACAGGGCCGACGTCGACGAAATCCGCCATGTGCCCGCCGCGCTGGCACTCCATCAGCGGCCGGGGATTCCCGGGGTGCGGAGCACGTTCGGAACCTCGTCGGAACTCTTGAACAGCCTGCGCCTTTTGTTCTCGCGGCTCGGAAGCCACTGCTGCCCGAACGGGCACCCCTGTCCGCCGAGTATGGACGTGGCGCTGATGCTCCCGACGAAATGCCCCGTCTGCGGCGAGGAGTTTTACGGGCCGGGCGCCGAGGCGATGGCGTTCAATTCCGAAGGCGCCTGTCCCGCCTGCGGCGGAACGGGAATCGTCCGCACGGTCGACGAGTCGACCCTGGTACCGGACGATTCGCTCTCGATCGACGAAGGGGCGGTCGCCCCGTGGCAGCGGCTGATGTGGTCGCTGATGAAAGATATCGCCCGCGAAATGGGGGTGCGGACCGACGTGCCGTTTCGCGACCTGACCCGAAAAGAAAAGGAGATCGTCTTTCACGGACCGGCGAAGAAACAGCATATCCTCTACGTCAACGAAAAGACGAATACCGCCGGGGAGATGGATTTCACCTACTACAACGCCGTCTATACGGTCGAAAACGCGCTGGCGAAGGTGAAAGACGAAAAGGGAATGAAACGGGTCGAGAAGTTTCTGCATGAGGCGAACTGCCCGGAGTGCGGCGGGACGCGCCTTTCGGCGAAGGTTCGTTCGACGACGCTGGCGGGGCTGAACCTCGGCGAGGCGACAGCGATGACCCTTTCGGAACTGACCTCGTGGGTGAAGTCGGTGCCGGGCGCCTGCCCGAAAAAGATGCGCCCGATGGCGAAAAACATCGTCGAGTCATTTCTCGACAACGCGCGGCGGCTCAACGAACTCGGGCTCGGATACCTTTCGCTCGACCGCGCCAGCAACACGCTTTCGACCGGCGAACGACAGCGGGTACAGCTCGCCCGCGCGGTGCGGAACGAGACGACCGGCGTTCTTTACGTGCTCGACGAGCCGAGTATCGGTCTGCATCCGTCGAATCTGGACGGCCTGATGGAAGTGATCGACCGACTGATCGCCGATGGGAACTCGGCGGTACTGGTCGATCACGATGTGCGAATTTTAAAGCGCGCCGACCATATGATTGAACTGGGGCCTCTGGCGGGCAGCAACGGGGGAACAGTTGTCGCGCAGGGGAGCGTCGGCGAAATTATCAGATCTCCGGCGTCGAAGATCGCGCCGTTCCTGAAAGCCTCGGGAATTATCCGGGTTCGGAAGCGGGCGCGCCGCGGCGAACTGTTCGAATTCGGAACGATCTCTCTGAAAACCGAACCGATTCATACGGTGCACGCCCTTTCCGTGAAAATACCGAAAGGACGGCTCTCGGCCGTGACAGGGGTTTCCGGGTCGGGAAAAACGACGATGGTTCTGGAAAGTCTGATTCCGGGCCTCGAATCGTATTGCGCCGGCGAAAATCTGAAGTTCCCGGTGAAAGATATCGACGCGGAAGGAATCCGCCGCGTCAATCTGATCGACGCCTCGCCGATCGGGATTAATATCCGTTCGACGGTGGGGACCTACAGCGGAATTCTGGACGATCTGAGGAAGATTTTCGCGGGAACCGCCTTGGCGAAGTCGGCGAAACTCAAGACGGGCGACTTTTCGTATAACACCGGCTCGCTCCGCTGCCCGACCTGCGACGGAACGGGTCAGATTTCCCTCGACGTGCAGTTCCTGCCCGACGTGACGATCGACTGCCCCGATTGCGGCGGCCGGCGCTATGCCGACCGCGCGCGGGAGATCCGATGGAGCCCGAAACGGTCGGCAGACTCCTATTCCCTGCCGGAACTGATGGGAATGACGATCGACGACGTGATGGGTCTGTTCCGCGATCAGAAGAGCCTTTACGCGAAGTTTCAGGTTCTGCACGACCTGGGACTGGGGTATCTCACCCTGGGCGAAGATACGCCCGCCCTTTCGGGGGGCGAGGCGCAGCGGCTGAAACTGGCCAGTGAAATGGGACGGACGCAGAACGATTCTGTCTTTGTGTTCGACGAGCCGACGATCGGACTGCATCCGCTCGACGTGGAGGTTCTCTTGGGCGTCTTCGACCGGCTCGTCGGGGCGGGGGCGACCGTGATCGTGATCGAGCACGATCTGGACGTGATTCTCAACGCCGACTACGTCATCGATATGGGGCCGGGAGGAGGGGACGACGGCGGACGGATCGTCGCCGCCGGCACGCCGGAAGAGATCAAAAGGTGCAAAGAGAGCGTGACGGGGCGGTATCTCTGAGACGCCCGAAAGCTCCGCCGAACCGGCGGAGCTTTTTTGCGGCGGGTCAGCGCGAAATCGCGCCGTATCCTTTAAAGGGGCCGATCTCTTCGACCGGGATCCGCCTGAACTCGGCGCCGGTGCCGGGAAGAGTCGCGTTTTCGTCCCGGAGCGTCTGAAAGAGGAGACGCGTATCGCCGATGACGTTGTCGCGCATCGGAAAGAACGGGCTTGTTCCCGCGGCGAGGGCGTCCCCCTCGTAGGCAAGCGACGCTTCGGCCGCGCCGTCGGTGAAGATGATCAGATTCCTTTCGATCAGGTTTCCTTCCGGCGCTTTCGGGTTCCCGTCCATAATCGCCGCCAGCGCCGGATATTTTTCCGCCCAGAGATCTGATTTGATGTCGATTCCCGAAACGGTTCCCTTTTCGTTGAACTCGTTGATCCAATAGTCGGCGTGTCCGCCCGCCCAGTTCAGCGCGCGCTTATCGACGTGAAAACTCGGCTTGCAGTCGATAAAGATGTTGTTCACGACCCGGTTGTCGCGCCCGCCGCCGATCATCGCGGCGCGGGTGACGCGCAGAAACAGGTTCTCGACGACGTCGGCCGACGAGAACATGTCGTCCAGATAGACGCCGACGCATCCCTTATGCTCGAAACCGTCGATGTCGTGCAGGTAATTCCGGCGGATGACGTTGCCGCGCATCGTCCAGTCGCGGCCCGAATAGATTGCGCCGGCGTCGTTCGATTCTTCACAGACGAAGCTGATGTCGTTCTGTTCGATCCGCTGGTCGTTTCCGCTGAAAAAGATCGCCGAGTGCGGCGCGTTGCTGAACCGGTTCCGCGCGACCAAATCGCCGCAGCCGCCGAATCCGACCGCGGGAGTGTACATTCGGTTCACCCGGCCGAAATGATGGATGTCGTTGTTCACGATCGCCGTTCTGCCCGGCGTGAGGCTTACGCGGTCGCCGGAGTTCATGTCGATTCCGGTTGATCCGATGTTATACAGATGATTTCCGAATAGGAGGTTTCGGTCGCCTCTGTTGTAGATCCCGTCCCCGCCGGTGTTGCGGATTTGGCAGCCGCAGATCAGAAGGTCCGAGCCGCTGAGACTGACCGCTTTGGTGCGGCATCCGTTAAAGGCGAGGCCGGAAAAGGTGAAATGGGAGAGTCCCGATCCGTCGATAAAAGTGGGGGTCATCGAAAGGAAGAGGTTCCTGTCGGTGATCTCCTCGGGAGGATAGAAGTAAAGCTTGCCGGTTTCGTTATCGATGTAGTATTCCCCCGGAGAATCGAGTTCGCACAGCGCGTGATAGACGTAGAAATACTGGCCCGGCCGGTATCCGTAGGGATGATACGGTTTGTCGAGCTCGATCAGTTTCGTTTCGGGATCGACCCGAATAATTTTCTGGCGGCTGTCGGCCCAGTCCCAGAACCAGTAGCCGAGCGCCCAAATTTCGGGCTCCCCCGCCCAATGGGAAAGGTCCGCGTCGGGAAGGAGAAGTTTCGGCACGGCGACCCCTTTGGTGCCGCGGATATCGACTTCGCTGTTTCCCTCGCGGACCACGTCGTCGAACTTCATAAACCCTTCGTTCGGATAGCGCGCGATCGTCATCGGCTGATTGTTCAGGAAAAGTTCGGCGCTGTTGCTTCCGTCAAGCTTGCCGTAGTCGTCGATCCCGAGCGCCTTTAAATCGTATTCCAGAACCTTGTCGCGGACGTTTGGCTGAAGCCGCGTCAGGATCGCGGCGTCTTCGACCGGTTTGCCGCCGGTGATCGCTTTTCCGCCCAGGATTTCGGCAAGCGGCTTTCCTACGGCATCGCGCACGCCGCGCCAGATCACCGGCGAGGCGGCGGTTCCCGAGTCGGCGCCCGAGAGCGACAGGGCGTGGTCGACGCTGTAGGTTCCGGGCTGAATTTCGACGACGGTCGGTTTGCCGTCGAACTCGGCCGACGCGCGCCAGGTGCGGACGGCGTCGCGCGCTTTTTCAAGAGTTCGGAACGGCCCGTCGCTCTTTTCGGCGTCGGGGGCGGGAAGGCGCCCCGACCAGTCGTCGTTCCCCTCGGGGGAAACGAAAAAGGTCGCCGGAATCGAATCGGCCGATTCCAGACGCCCGAGCATTTCCGGGCCGACGAATTCCCGCCAGTCCGACTCGGCGGCGCAGAAGGGGGTCAAAGCGAGAAACAGAAGAAGTGATCGAAGAACGTGTCGCATAGCAGTTTCCTTTCGCGGAAATATTCGGATTTCGTGTTTCGGAGAATAAAAAAGCTCCGCCCGGCAGACGGAGCTTTTCGTTCTAAATGCGCGAGTTACCGCGAGAGCGCGCCGTATCCTTCAAAAAGACCGATCTTCTCGGCCGGAATCCGTTTGAACTCGGCGTTCGTGCCGGGGAGCGCCGCGCTCTCGCCGCGGAGCATGCTAAAGAGGAGGCGCGTGTCGCCCCGGACGTTGTCGCGGAAGTTTAGGAAGGGACGCGCCTCGTCGTAAACGCCGTCCTCTTCAAATTCAAAGAGGCGCGGCGCGTCCGCCGAGCCGTCGGTTGAGATGATCAGGTTCCTTTCGATCATGTTTCCTTCCGGCGCCTTCGGGTTCCCGTCCATGATCGCCGCCAGCTTCGGATACTTCTTCGCCCAGAGGTCCGACTTGATGTCGATCCCTGATATCGTTCCCTTTTCGCCGAACTCCTTGATCCACGCGTCGGCGTTTTCGTGAGCCCACCCGAGCGCCCGCGCGTCGACGTGCAGGTTCGGATGGCAGTCGATGAAAAGATTGTTGACCACGCTGCAGTCGCGGCCGCCGCCGATCATCGCGGCGCGGGTGACGCGGATAAACAGGTTTTCGGTGATGTCGGCCGAGGAGAACATGTCGTCCAGGTAGACGCCGACGCACCCTTTCTGCTCGAATCCGTTGATGTCGTGGAGAAAGTTCTGCTTAATGACGTTGCCGCGCATCGTCCAGTTCCGGCCGGTATAGATGGCGCCGGCGTCGTTCGATTCTTCGCAGACGCAACTGATTTCGTTTCGCTCGATCCGCTGATCGTTCCCGCTGAACAGAATCGCCGAGTGCGGCGCGTCGGTCAGGCGGTTCTGCGCGACCAGGTTGCCGCATCCGTTGACCGAAACGGCGGGGGTGTACATTCGGTTGATTCGGCTGAAATGATGAACGTCGTTGTTGACGACCGCCGACATTCCCGCCCGGAGCGCGGCGCGGTCGCCGGCCGTGACGCTGATCCCCGCCGAACCGATGTCAAACAGAAGGTTTCCGAAAATGAGGTTTCGATCGCCATTGCAGCTGACCGCGTCGTTTCCCGTGTTGCGGATCTGGCATCCGCAGACCAGAATGTCCGAGCCGTCCAAGACGATCCCCTTGGTGCGGCATCCGTTGAACGAAAGGCCGGAAAGCGTGAAATAACGGAGATCCCGTCCGCTGACGAACGTGGGAACCGTCGAAAGGAAGAGGTTCCCGTCGGTGACCTCTTCGGGGGGGTAGAAGTAGAGTTTGCCGGTTTCGTTGTCGATGTAGTATTCGCCCGGAGTATCGAGTTCGAAGAGCGCGTGATAGACGTAGAAGTACTGGTCCGGCCGGTATCCGTAGCCGTGGTACGGCGGTCCCAGTTCGATGAGCTTCTTTTCGGTGTCGACCCGAACGATCTTCTGGCGGCTGTTCGACCAGTCCCAGAACCAGTAGCCGAGCGCCCAGGCGTCGGATTCCCCCGCCCAGTTCGAAAGGTCGGCGTTCGGAAGGAGAAGTTTCGGCTTTTTGACCCCTTCGATCCCGTGGGATCTGAAGACCTGATTCTCTTCGCGCTCGACGTCGTCGTATTTCATAAACCCTTCGTTCGGATAGCGCGCGATCGTCATCGGCCGGTTGTTCAGAAAGAGTTCGGCGTTGTCGGTTCCGTCAAGTTTGCCGTAATCGTCGATCCCGAACGCTTTTAAGTCGTATTCCAGAACCTTGTCGCGGACGCTTGGCTGAAGACGCGCCAGAATCGCGGCGTCTTCGACCGGTTTTCCGCCGGCGACCGTCTTTCCGCCCCGAATTTCGGCGAGAGGTTTTCCGTCGGCGCCGCGCGCGCCGCGCCAGACGACCGGCGCGCCGGCGGCGCCCGCGTCGTCGGCGGCGAAGGTCAGCGTCCGGTCCAGTTCGTACAGACCCGGCTCGATTTCGACGACGGTGGGAGTCCCGTCGAAATCGGCGGACGAGCGGAGGGCGCGGACGGCGTCGCGCGCTTTTTCGAGGGTCCGAAACGGGCCGTCGCTCTTATCGGCGTTGGGCGCGGCGAGGCGCCCCGACCACGCGTCGTTTCCTTCGGTCGAAACGTAAAAGAACGGGGAGGCCGCGTCGACCGATTCCAGCCGTCCCATCATTTCGGAACCGACGAACTCCTGCCAGCCGTCCGTATCGGCGGCGCAGAAGGGGGTCAGCGCGGATAAGAACGCGAGTATGCTCAGTAAAAGACGCATCGAGGGATCCTTTCTTATGATCGGTATGGTTTCGGATTCGGGGATTTCTTATGCGGATTTCCTTCGCGCCGCCGCCGCGGGGAAGGGGGGACGCTATCAATTCTAAACGGACGGCGCGCGCAAAACAAGAGATGCGCGCGTCAGGGAGCGGCGGGGTCGGAGAACGTGTCGCGCGAGATGGCGCGGGCGCTCGGAAAGACGCCGATCTTTTCGGCCGGAATCCGATTGAAGACGGCGCCATCGGTTGCGGGGAGGGGCGTCTCCCCGCTGTCGGCGATCTCGTCCAACAGGCGCGCGTCCCCTTTGACGTTGTTCCGAACGGTGATATAGGGGCGCGCTTCGTCCCGGATTCGATCCCCTTCGAACGGAACCGGGTCGATTCTCGTATCGCCGGTTCGAACCACCACGTTCCGCTCGATTTGGTTCCCTTCGGGCGCTTTCGGGGTTCCATCCATGATTGCCGCCAGGCGCGGGTACCGTTCGGTCCAGAGGGGGGATTTGTAGTCGACGCCGGAAATCGTTCCCTTTTCGGCGTTTTCGGCCAGCCAGGTATCGGCGGCACGGTGCGCCCAGTCGAGCGCGCGGGCGTCGAGGTCGATCGCCCATCGGCAGTCAACGAACAGGTTGTTCGCGACGGTGTTGTCCCGCCCGCCGCCGATCATGATCGGGATCTTTACGTCCCGAAAGAGGTTTTCCAGAATGTCGGCCGAGGAGAACATGTCGTCGAGATAGACGCCGACGCACCATTGGTTTTTGTAGCCGCGCAGCGCGTGAAGGTAGTTCTGACGGATAATATTGCCGCGCATCGTCCAGTTTCCGCCGGTATAGATCGCGCCGACATCGTTCGAGCCTTCGCAGACGTCGCAGATTTCGTTCCGTTCGATCCGCTGCTCGTTCCCGCCGAAGAGAATCGCCGCGTGGGGGGCGTCGGTCATCCGGTTCTGCGCGATCAGGTCGCCGCAGCCGCTCAGACCGATCGCAGGGGCGTAGACGCGCTGAATCCGCCCGAAATGGTGAAAATCGTTGTTCACGATCGCCGAGCCGCCGGGACGAAGCGCGGGCTGGTCTCCCGACGAGACGACCATCCCGCACGCGCCGATGTTATACAGAAGGTTCCCGAACAGAAAGAGCCGGTCGCCGTTCAGAAAAACGGCGGTTCCTCCGATTCCGCGGAAGAGGGCGCCTGAAATCGTGATCTCGGATCCGGAAAGACGGACCGCGTCTTTCCGGCACCCTTCAAAGGCCAGACCGGTCAGAACGACGTGTTTGAGCTCCTCGCCGGTCAGGAGCGATTCGGCGGTCGAGATGTACAGGCCGCCGCCTGCCGGAGTCGCGGGGGGATAGAGGTAGAGCTTACCGGTTTCATTGTCGATGTAATACTCTCCGGGCGCGTCGAGTTCACAGAGGGCGTGATAGACGTAGAACTCTTTTCCCGGCCGGTAGGCGAACGGGTTGTAGGGCTCGTCGAGTTCGAGAATCTTCTTTTCGAGGTCGATCCGCGCGACCTTCTGCCGGCCGCTCGCCCAGTCCCAGAACCAGTAGCCGAACGCCCAGAGGTCGGGTTCGGCGGTCCACGGGGCCATGTCGACGTCGTCGACGATCAATTTCGGGACGCGGTATCCGACGTTTCCCTGGTCGATTTTTTCCTGGTTCCCCTCGGCTTCGACTCCGCTGAAGGTGATAAAACCTTCGTTCGGGAAGCGGGCGATCAGCAGCGGCGTGTCGCCCCAGAAGAGTTCGGCGTTATCGGTTCCGTCGAGCGTGCCGTAGTCGGCGATCCCCTGAGTTTTCAGGTCGTATTCGAGTATCTTTTCCCGAACCTCGGGGGGAATGCGGTCGGAGGTGCCGTTTTGTTCGACGGGGACGCCGCCGTCGATCGGTTTTCCCCCGTGGATGACGGACAGTGGACGGTTCTTATCGTCGGTGACGCCTCGCCAGACGATCGGCGAATCGGGGGTTCCCGAGTCGGACGACGTCAGTTCAAGGGGGCCGTTTCGGTAATATGTTCCCGGTCGGAGCTCGATCACGGTCGGCTCACCGACGAACTCGGAATTCGCGCGAAAGGCGCGGACGGCGTCGCGCGCTTTTTCGAGCGTGAGGAAGGGACCGTCGGCTTTGTCGGCGCTCGGTTCGGCGGCCCGGCCGCTCCAGGAATCGTTCCCTTCGGGGGAGACGAAGAAGGTTGCCGGCGCTGTCCGCGCCAAGTCGAGCAGAGCGATTCGTTCCGGCCCGACGAATTCCCGCCAGTCGCCGTCGTCGGCAATGAGCGCCGCGGAAATGGAGAGGAGGAACGCCGTAACGAGGAGTTTGAAATTTGCGCGCATCATAAAACCTTTCGCTTGCGGCGGCAGAACGGGTTGAAAATGTGCGGCGTATAGCCGCCGGTCAGTCGGCGCGGTATGAGAATCCGCCGTTGAGCGGAATTTCGACCGCGTTAAGATACCGCGCGCGGTCGGAAAGGAGGAACGCGGCCAGGTCGGCGACCTCTTCGGGAGTTCCCCAACGGCGGGCGAGTGATTCGCGCTCGACTCGGCTGTTGGCCGCCGAGCTCGCCTGCTTCCCCCAGGAGGTGGCGATCCAGCCGGGCGAGATTGTTAAGACGCGCAGCGCGCCTCCCTGATCCTGCGCGAACGACCGGGCGAACGACGCTAAGCCCCCCTTGGTGAGCGCGTATATCTGGGCGGTTTCCCCTTCCATCCCGCGCTGGGCGCCGTCCCAGCCGAAAAAGAGAACCGCGTCGTCCGGGTTCCTGTCGCGGCGGCCCCGCCGCCACGTGGCGAAACGGCGGGCGAGAATGGTCGGGGCGAGAAGGTCAATTTCGGCGGCGCATCGTACGCGCGCGTCGAACGGGAGCGATTTCATCTGCGGGGTCATCAGATCGGCGCCGGCGGCGAACACAAATCGGATCGAGTCGATTTCCCCGAGCGGATAACTCTGAGCCCAGGTCTCGAAGGCGCTGAAGAGATCTTCCCGGCCTTCGTCGGTGGTCAGATCGACGTTTCGGCCCGGCGCGCCGAGTTCCTTCAAAAGTTTGGCAAGTCCGGCGGCGTTCCGTCCGCCGAAGAGGAAGAGGGCGTTTTTTTCTCCCGCCAGACGGCGGGCGACGGCCGAGCCGATCCCGCCGGTCGCTCCGGTAATGACGGTCAGGGTGCGTGGAGTTGTCATGGGCGTGGTTCCGACAGGAGGAAGATTACTGAAGGAGATCCCCCGCTTTCATTCGGTAGCCGGAAAGGAAGGGACCGGGGAGCATCGCTTTTTTTCCGGAAGGCTGAACCCCTTCGATCCGGATCACGCCGTCCCCCGCCTGAACGAGAATTCCGGCTCGGTCGGCTTTAATGACCGTGCCGCACGGGGCGAACGACTCGGAGCCGGTACCGGCGATTTCGAGCGGGCCTAAGATCAGGCGGGTCGTCGGCTTGCCGTCGCTGCGGACCCAGTCGGAAAAGGTCTTCGGCCACGGCTGAAGTCCGCGGTAGAGGTTGCGGATCTCACGGACCGAAAGGTTCCAGTTGATCCGGCCTTCCTCTTTGCGGATTTTCGGCGCTTTACACGCCTGGGCGTCGTCCTGCGGAATCGCCGCGTCTTTTCCCCGTTCGACCGCCGAAAGGTTCGCCAGGAGGAGATCGCCCCCCATTTCGGCAAGGTGCTCCTCGATGACCGGCGCGGTGTCGTTCGGGTCGGGCTCGTAGGAATCGACGGCGATCACCGGTCCGGCGTCGACGGCGGGAATGATGTGGATCAGACTGACCCCAAGCCGCGTCTCGCCCGCCAGGATGGCACGGTTGATCGGCGCGGCGCCGCGGTATTTCGGCAGAATCGAGCCGTGAAGGTTCACTCCGCCCAGCGGGAACGCGGCGATGATCTCGGGAGAAAGAATCTTGCCGTAATCGCAGATGAAGAGAAGGTCGGCTCCGGTGCGGCGGAGCTCGCTCGGCCCGGCGAGGTTGATGTCGTCGGGGTCGTAGATCGGGACGTTACACTGCTCGGCGACCCGACGGATTTCGGGGAGCGGAACGCGGTCGGTGCGGCGGGTCCGAACCGGCATCGTGACCAGAAGGGGTACCTCGTAACCGGCGTCAAGGAGCTTTCTGAACGAAGGAACGGCGAAACCGCCGGTACCCATCACCACAATCTTCATAATGTTACGCAGTCGTTTCGGGATCGCTCAGATCATCGGCGGTTTTATCGAGGTATTCCTTCAGTCCGGCGCCGAACTCGTCGCCGATCGCGTCCTGGGTGCCGAGGAAGAGCGGGATCCCGACCACAGGCGCCTCGCCGATCAGGTCAACGTCTTCTCCGTTTAAGAGGCGGTTGTTCTGCGCGATGATCGACTGAAGGCGCGCGCGATAGGCGTGGTCGATCCAGGCGACCGCCATAAAAAGACCGATCGCGGTGATCGCCCCGACGATGAAGACGATGTTCGACGACGTTGGACCGGCGGCGCGCTGAGCTTTGCGGATCATCTCGACCTTCTCGTCGGGAGCGCGGAGAACCGAAGGTTCCGAAATCGTCAGGAATCCCTCGGGATAGGTACTCTTGATGGTGTGACCCGAGGGAGCGGGGGGCCGGTTTTTGGTGACCGGGCCGATCGGGGTTTCGGAGTTTTCCGCCGAAATGCCGTTTCCCTGCGCCGCGGCGCGCGGTACGAATGTCGGCGCGAGGGCGAAAATCAGCAGGGCGGCCAGAAACGCGCAAAAAGATTTGTGTTTCATTCCTTGCTCTCTTTCGGAGGATTATTTTCTTCTTCGGCCTTCTCGGAGTAGAGACGGGCCAGATCGCTGAAACTGCGCAGCGGCTCTTTTCCTTCCCGCATCTCCTGAGAAAGCGTTTCTTTCTTTTCGAGTTTCGAGGCAAAGTTCATCGAACGGGGCGGACGGGGACCGCGGTCGCGGCGATCGCGCGGTTGCGGCCCGGCACCTTCGAATCGGCGGCGGCGTTCGGTATTGCGGGAGCCGCTCTCTTCACTCCGCGGGGCCCCCTCGCGACGCGGCGGACGTCGGTCGTCGGCGTTTTCGTCGCGCGGCTTGGCGCTCTGTTCGCCCGGAACCCCTTCAGGAGCGCGGGGGCGGCGGGGACGGCGCGGCGGTTTCAGCTGATCTTCGGAAGGAGCGTCCCCCTCTTGCGGTTTGCCGCGCCGACTGCGTGAAGGCGCGCGGCGCGCCTGACCCGGCGCGAGCATCGACAGGGAGATCCGGTCGCGCGCGACGTCGGTCTCAACGACCCAGACTTTGACGATGTCGCCGACCGAAAGACGCTGGTGCGCGTCCCGGACGTAACGCTCGCCCATCCGGCTGATGTGGACCAGGCCGGGATTGTGCAGACCGATATCAACGAACGCGCCGAAATCGACGACGTTCAGAACCGTACCCATCAGTTCCATTCCCGGCTCGAGATTCTCGATCTTCATGACCCCTTTCTTGAAAATCGGGGCGGGGAGCCCTTCGCGGGGGTCGCGGCCGGGACGCTTGAGCTGTTCGAAAATATCGGTCACGGTACTCAGACCGGCGCCGAGCTCTTCGGCGACGGCCTTCGGTTCGAGCCGGTCGAGTTTGGCGGTTAGTTCGGCATGCTTGACGCTGTTGCGCAGGTCGTCTTTGCTGAACCCGATTTTTTCGAGAATCTTTTCGGCCAGTTCGTAACTTTCGGGATGGATCCAGGTGGCGTCGAGCGGCTCGATGCCGTCGCGGATTTTAAGGAATCCCGCCGCGTGGGTGAACGCCGCCGTTCCGAATCCGGGAACGTTCATGAGGTCGCGCCGCGAACGGAAGGGACCGTTCTGACGGCGGTAGTCGGCGATCCGCTTGGCGGTCAGCTGGTTCAGACCGGCCACATAACGGAGAATGGCGCTCGTAGCGGTGTTCAGATCGACGCCGACGTAGTTGACCGCCGAGGCGACGACTTCGGTGAGCGACTCTTTCAGGTCTTTCGGCTTCATATCGTGTTGATAGATGCCGACACCCATGTTTGCCGGGTCAATCTTGACCAGTTCGTTGAGCGGGTCTTGCAGACGCCGGCCGATCGAGATCGCGCAGCGAACCGTCGAGTCCTGGCCGGGGAGCTCCTGCGCCGAGGCGGGACTGGTCGAGTAGGCGCTCGCCCCCGCCTCGTTGACGATGGTATAGGCGATGTCGGCGTCAGGGAACTTTTCGGCAATCGTGGCGGCGATCAGGTCTTCGGCCTCCCGGCATCCGGTACCGTTGCCGATAGCGATGACGGTGAGTTTGTATTGCTCAATCAGCGCGGCGATCTTGGAGATGGTGCGCTTTTTCCGCTCGGCGCTGCCGGTGATGTAGACCGTTTCGGAGCCGAGAAAATTGCCGAACTCGTCGAGCGCGGCCAACTTGGTTCCGAATCGGAATCCGGGCGCGATCGCCAGAACGCGGCGCCGGAAGAGGGGCTTTTGAAGAAGGAGATTCCGCGAGTTCTTGGCGTAGACCTGAACCGCCTGCTTTTTGGCGTTTTCGACGGCCTCGCGCCGAACCTCCCGTTCCATCTGCGGAAGGAGGAGACGGTCAAGCGCGTCGTCGAGACAAGTTCCTAAAAACTCGGCGTTCGGATGACCGGCGGGAATGAGGGCGGCTTTCCCCTCTTTTTTGATCTCGTCGACATCGGCGGTGAGCTTGACCCTGAGTCGGCGTTCGTTCAGACCGCGGTTGAGTGCCAGTATGCGATATGCGGGGCAGTTTCGCAGATCGGCGGAGAAGTTGAAGTAGTCGCTGTATAACTTTTCGTCGCGCAGACGGCGCTGTTCGGCGGCCGTCTCCTTTTTCTTGTTTTTGCGGGTTTTCTTCGCCTGGGCGGGTTTCACCTTGACGGATTCGGCGGGGGCCGTCTCCGCCGCGGGGGACTCGTCTTTAGGCGCTTCAGCCGGGGCGCCGGCCGCGGT
>JAGCAH010000176.1 GCA_017652805.1 Thermoguttaceae bacterium
CGGTCGTCGGATCAAACGTCGACTCCGTATAGACCATGGGATAATACAGACCGGACGGTTCGAGCAGAACATAATCGCTCGCGGCGTATTCGCGGACGAGTCTGCCGGTTTCCCGATCGTAAATCTGGAGCGACGGACAAACGTAGCCGAGCGCGGGAACAATGGTGCAGCGCTGGGTCGCCATGGGGTCCGAATTGTTTTCGAGGATAAAAGATTCCGCGCCGCCCTCAAAAGGCTTGGTTTCGACGATTTCGAAATTCTTCGCCGCACCGCCGCTGTCGTCCGATGCGTCTTCCGAAAGGTTCGGCTGTTCCGCCGCGTGGAGAAAACCGTCCTCTCCACGATGAAGGTTCGGCAGTTCCCTCGCGTGGAGAAATCCGTCCTCTCCAAGATACAGAACATTGGTATTAAGTGCTCTCTCGTCCAAACGGCCGAAAAGATGAAAGTCCTCCATCGTCATGAACGTGTTCGAAACGATAACCGAATCGTTCGAAAAACGATTTGCGTTCTCGCTTTTGACAGGCCTGAGGGTTCCTCTCCCGAAAACCTTGTCATACATCAGAAGATTCGGGTTTCCGTACTTGTTCTTTTCGTCTTCGGAAACGCTATGCTTTTCGATCAGCGTCCACGGAATCGAGGGATCCGCTTCGAAAAACAGAATACTTTTCGTGTATCTGATATCGTCTTCGGAATAGTCGAACTGAAAGGTTCCCGTCATCTTTCTGACCGTATAACGCTCCCGGACGTAGCGGGGAATCTCTTCGTTAAAAAACTTTTCCAGGTTCAACCCCGGGATTGAGGAGTACCGAGGTCTCATCCGCTCTCTTTCCTTTTCGATTTCCGCCACGATTTCGTCTTCCGGTTTTTCTGCGGGGGTGATCGTCAGTTCATAAGATCCCCGCCCCGTAAGAATGGGAGCTTCTTTCAGCTGACGATTGACGGCGTTTAAGAGGATTTCAACACCCTCCTCGGAACGGCCGGTTTGGGGAATGCCGGACAGAACGAAAGCCAGAATCCCCAGAAACACGAAGAATCTTTTCGACATGGCGATACCTCCGATAAATACGAGAAACAACGATTACCTAGCGAAACGCTTCTCAGCGGCGGACATTATAACATGTATATATATATATTACAATAGCTCTCAAGAGGCTTTTTTCAAAATTTTTTTGAGAAAATCGGATATTTTCGGAACCGGACGGGACCGCCGGGAGGAACCGCCCCGCCGCGCCTTTACTCTTCCGGATCGGCGAGGGGAGGATCTTCCCGGAACCGGGTTCGCCGGGGCGGCGGCGCAGGAAACAGAGCGGAACCGACTGTCGGGCATTATGTGTCATCGGGTCGTCCCGCTCCTTTCGGTGTGGGACGACCCGAAACGACGCTTCTATCCGCCGACCGGAGCGGCGAAACGACTCACGCCGGGGTTCGCCCGGTTTTTTCCGTTGCGGGCCGATGAGGATTTCGGCTCTATTTCCGTTTCGCCAGTTCTTTCAGAATCTCCTGATTGGCGGTCTCGCTGTAAAAGCGGACGCTTCCGTCCCCAAAGAGGAAATTCGCCCCGCTGGGATGGTCGCTGGAAAAACCGTGTCCGGCGCCGGAGTTGTCGAAACCTTTGTATAATGTACCGGTCACGATCGCCGGGATACATCCGTCACCTTCCGGCATTCCGACCCAGGTTGAGAAATGTTGTTTTCCCGACGCGCGCTCGCCGACAAAGATCGTGTTCGAAAGGCCCCGGACGAAATCTTCAAGCCGGTTTTCGCTGTTGTGGTAAAACGCGCCGTCCCCTTTAAAGGCCTGCCCCTCGTATTTCCCCCCATGTCCGTAATCCTCCCCGTTATGGAGGTTCGTCGTGCCGAAACAGGCCACGTAATTCGACGCCGCGAAGGCGGTTGAGGAATCGGTTTCATGATGATGTTCATGATCGTCGCCATCGTCATCGCCATCGTCGTCGTTATCGTGATCGTGATCGTGGTCGTGGTCAAGGAGACCGGATTCTTCCAGGGTAAATGACTGCTGAGAGTTCGCATCGGAAGGGCAGCGGTACATAGACAGGAACGTTGAACGGACGTTTTCGTTCACTTCGGCGGCGACCGGTTCGTTCAGATCCGCCAGATCGGCGAGGTTGGCGTTTTCCATAAAAGGGAGAATGGCGGCGGCCCAACCCCAGCCGGGTTCTCCGTAGACGCAGGGTTTGTTGGGATCGTGGTCGTCATACCCGCGCCATGCCGCGGGAAGCGCCTGGTTGACCTCGACATAGCTGTGGAGCGCCAACCCGATCTGTTTCAGGTTGTTCGAACATTTCATCCGGCGCGCGGCCTCCCGCGCCGCCTGCACGGCGGGAAGAAGAAGACCGATTAAAATACCGATGATCGCGATCACCACGAGGAGTTCCACCAGAGTGAACGCGCCGCGTTTAGAAAAATACAGTTTGTTATTCATCGAAATTCCTTTATTTTTGCGATTGACATTGACACGGCGGGGGAATCCCGGCCGGACCGTTCGGAACCCTTCTGGGATTCAGGGCAAAGAACGATTTCCGGGAACGGTCAGGCAGACATACAGAACCGCTCCGTTTGTTTTCAACGCCGAAAACGGTTCGGAGAAAACGACACGGACGCGGGGAACAGTACGGTTTCCCTCGTGTTTTTCAAAAAAGCGTTAAAAGAAGAGAAGCGGGGGGCTTCGGCCGGAACGGAAAACCGGAAACGCGGAGAGGCACGGACGCGGCCGGTCTTGAATTAAGCTGATACACCCGGCGGCGAAAAGGAGAAGCGCGGGCGCCGCGCCGGTCAGCGGCTGGGTTAAAAAGTGACAGAGGAAACAGCTCCCCTCGTCACACCGATTCGGTATCGGACCGGCCTGAACCGGGAAAACGGTCTCTTCCGCCGTGGAAGGAGCGAAGCCGGCAGAAGCGTGACGCGGCTCGGCCGAAGAGGATTCGAAGTAGCCGTGGCACGAGCAGCCCGCTTCCTCCGAAAGAAAGAGGTGGAGACCCCGGCTGCCGATCGACGGAATGCCGAAGCTCAGCAGCAGAAGCCAAGCCCAAAGGGAAAGTCGTTTTTCACTGTTCACCCGACCGCGCATGACCTATATTGTACGAAAAGAATGCGGTCTGTCAATGCGCCCGAACGGCAAAGGACACGCGGCGCGGAAGACGCCTTTTTGAAACGATCGCTGTTTAGCGGCGTCGGACGGGGCCGCCGGGAGGAACCGCCCCGGCGCGCCTTTACTCTTCCAGATCGGCGAGGGCGCGGATTTCCCCCTCTTTGAACGACTCGTCGGTTTCGGCGGGAGGAAGAATCTCCCGCGGAACCAGGTGTGCCGAGGCGGCGGCGCAGGAGAGCCCGACCCCGAACCCGCAGAAAAGGGTGCGGAGCGGATCCGGCGAATCGTTCCCGCCCAGAGCCGCCGAGAGCGCCAGAGGGATCGAGGCGGCGGACGTGTTTGCGTAGTCGGCCAGGCAGAGGGGGATCTTTTCGGCCGGCGCGCCGATCTTTTCGGCGATCTGGCTGAGGATCTGCCTGTTCGACTGATGGAGGGCGAAAAGGTCGTAGTCGTCCGCCGAAGTGCCCGTCGCGCCGTAGAATTCTTTCACCGCCCCGGGCACGTCGCCGATCGAAAACGAAAAGACGTTCATTCCGTTCATCACCAGCCGGTCGAGTGAACGAACCGCGCCGTCGGCGCACTTTTCGTCGCCGCGCGCCGTCTCGGGATTGCGGAACCCGCCCGCCGGAACGATGATGTCGCGGTATCCCTCCCCGTCGGTTTTCAGGAGCGCCTGAATGTCGGAACCTTCCTCTTTTTCAAGAAGGGTGCACGAGCCGGCGTCGCCGAAGAGCATGACGGTCGACCGGTCGCGCCGATTGATGTTTCGGGTCATCGTCTCGCCCGCCAGAACCAGGGCATGCGGCGCGTCCGAGACGGCCAGAAGCGAGGCGGCGGCCGCCAGGGCGTAGGGATACGCCGAGCAGCCGAGTCCGAGGTCGAACGCGCCGCAGTCGGCGGAAAGGCGAAGCCGCTTGTGCAGCACGCACGCGGTGGCGGGCCGGCGGTAGTCGGGCGACAGGGTGGCGAAGATCAGCAGTCCCACGCCGCCGCGCCGAATCTTTCGCTCGTCGAGGAGCCGCTTGGCGGCGGCGAACGAGAGGTCCGAGGCGGTCT
The DNA here is from genome assembly GCA_017652805.1 of Thermoguttaceae bacterium. Lineage (GTDB taxonomy): Bacteria > Planctomycetota > Planctomycetia > Pirellulales > Thermoguttaceae > RUG695. The sequence continues at coordinate 4,165 of JAGCAH010000176.1, forward strand.
GGCCCGGAGCGGCGCGGCGGAGCGCCTTGATTCCCGTGGCGGCGGAGAATTTCGCAATATAGTCGTGGCCGAATTCTTCGCCGAACGCCGAAATCGGAACCGATTCGGTCGGCACCGCCGCGGCGATCCCGCCGATTTTGACTCCCGGTATGTGCAGAAGATGGGGAGGCATTACGCTTGCTTTTCTTTCACGGTTTGGTAGAGGTCTGCGAGGGTGCGCGCCTTCTGGATGTCGCGCCCTTTCAGCGCGACGCCGTATTTCTTATCGACCATGGCGATCACCGAAATCCCGGAAAGGGAACTCCAGTCGGGATCGTTTTTAAACTCGGTCTCCGGCGCGAACCGGCCCGGCTCGTCGAAGAGCTCCGCGAAATCCTGAATGAATTGATCCATAGCGGAAAGGAGAAAGTTGGGTTGATGAAACGGTCCGCCCGGGTTATGCCCCGTCGGGCGGCACGAAGAAATCTTCGTAGACTTTTCCGGGAACCCCGACCACGAAGGAGCAGGGGGGAACGTCTTTCATTACGGCGGATCCGGCGGAAATTTTCGACCACGCGCCGACCCGGACGCCGGGCGCGATCGTGCTGCAGGCGCCCATGTGAACTCCCTCTTCGAGAACGACGCCTCCCGAAACCGCTGCGCCGGGCGCGATTTCGCAGTAGTCCCCGATTCGGACGTCGTGGCCGATCATGCCGCTGACCAGGGCGAACCGGCCGATTTCGGCGTCGCACGAGACCTGTCCCTGTTCGATCAGACTCCCCGCGCCGACGGCGATTCCGCGCCGGGCGAGCGCCGCGTCGTCCCAGAGCCAGTGCCAGGCGGGGAAGAGGTCTTCGTTTCCTTCAAAGAGGAGCGCGACCCGGCGCCGGACTTCGGGGATCCCGACCCCCAGAATGTAATCGCGGTCGTTCCGCGGCTGATGGCCGACCACCGTTCCGATGATCGGCGGATATCCGGGCGCCGTTTCGGTCTTGACGTCGTCCAGAAAGCCGAGACACTCGGGGGGCGTCTTTCCCGGCGGGGTTAGACGCGCGGACTTGTCACGGAGATTATGGTACAGTTCCCGCGCCAGCCCTCCCGCGCCAACGATGATATAATTTTTCGCCATCGAACGCTCCGCTTTTCGGTCAGAATTCGTGTGCCGACATTTTAACCTCTCGGCAAACCCGGGACAAGAGGAATCGTCCGCCGTTAAACCTTTCGTTTTTTGCAAAAACCGCCGATTTTTACTGGACTTTCTAAATTTTGTAAGTTATCATTTCATAATCGGGATTCTCTCCCGAAACCATTTTCCCGCCGGGTTCCGGCCTCGCGGGCGTTCCCGTTCCTTTCCGGGCCGAACGGGTCCGGGAGTGCGGATATTCGGTAAGGAGTTTTGATTGATGGCGCGGTTTCTGGCGGTTGACTGGGATCATTCCGAAGTGCGTTACCTTTACGGGACGTTCTCGGGAGATCAGCTGATTCTTCTGAAATCGGGGAGCGCGCCCCTGACCGAACCCGAAGAACCTCGGTCGGCCGACGACGCTGAGCCGGCGCCGGAGGGGGACGAGCCCCAAGCCGACGACGAGGCCGACGAGCCGCCGGAGCCGACGAAAGGGGGCCGCGGCGCGAAACCGGCCACCGGGAAAGACGCCGCTTCGGTTCGGCGTGGTCAGGTATTAAAGGAGCTTCTCCGGCGCGATTCGGTTCCCGCTGCCCCGATGCTGATCTGCCTTCCGCGCGACCGGGCGGAACTTCTGAATCTGTCGCTCCCCCGACTCGCCGAGACGGAACTCCCCGATATTGTCAAGAATCAGGTTCTCCGGGACGGCGTCGCCTACATCGAGGGTCATCCGCTCGATTTCATTCCCCTGGCGGCCGACGGGGAAGGAGGAACGGGAAAAGTCTTTTCGGCGTCGATTTCGCGGATTGAGCTGAGGAATCTCCGCACGTTCGCGTCGGCCGCGGGCCGAAAACCGGCGAAAATCGAACTCCGTCTGACCGCTCCGGCCGAATTCGTCCGAAGCGATCGGCTGACGCGGGACGGTGAATATCTCCTGGTACAGGAGGGAATCGACGAACTCAACTTCGCCCTCTTCCGGGATCGCGAACCGGTCTATTTCCGAACGGTTCAGGTCGACGCCGCCCTCGACGAGACGCAGCGGCAAAGCCGGCTCGCCGCCGAAATCATCCGAACCGTACAAATCGCCGCCGGGGAAGAACCGATCACGCAGGTTCTGGTCTTCGGCGCCGAAGGGGAATACGCCGATCTGACCGACCGGCTTGAAAAAGAAGGTCTCGCTCCCGAGACGGTCGACCCGTTCGTTCTGCCCGGCGTAACCGCCAAACCGGAGGTGAAGGGGCGCTCCGCGCTCCTGACGCCGCTGGTCGGTGCGCTCCTGGCCGAACGGGAGAAGAAGTCGCGCCCGATCCTCGACTTCCTCCATCCGCGGCAGATGCCGAAGCCGCCGAACTACGCGCTTCCGTTTGTCCTGTTCCTGCTGATTCTGGCCGGTGTTTTCGCCTATCTGTGGCATTGGAATAAGAAAGATCTGCTCCGCCGAAACAACGAGGTGGCGCAGCTGGCGCAGACCCTTTCGGGGGTACAGGCCGAATACGGACAGCTCCAGCCGCAATACGCGGTTCTCGATGCCGCCCTGGGATGGGATCGCGCCGGGGTCAACGTCCTCGACACGCTCCGCGATATCCTTCTGCGCCTTCCTCCCGCGCCCGACATGCTGATCTCGCGGATGGCGTATAACCAGTACGACCCGATGTATAACAGCCCGGTCTTCATCCTGAGTGCGAAGATCACCGAGCCGCAGGTCTACAACCGCTTCCTCCGGGAAATGACTTCCGACAA
>JAGCAH010000177.1 GCA_017652805.1 Thermoguttaceae bacterium
ACGGCAATCCTCTTGGAGGAACTGCGCGATTATGCTTCGCCGAAGACAAAGCTTTCGCGTATGGTTCGAAAAGGCGAATGTTTCCCCGTCGTTAAGGGCCTCTACGAAACGAATAGGCAGGTCTCGCCGTATCTCCTGGCCGGGAGCATTTACGGCCCGTCCTATATCTCCTTCGAATATGCGCTTTCCTATTACGGACTGATTCCCGAGACTGCACGGACGGTGACCTGCGCGACCTTCGAAAAGAAGAAAAAGAAGATGTATAAAACGCCGTTCGGTAATTTTGCCTATCGGGACGTTCCTTCCGAGGCGTTTCCCCTCGAGATTGATCTGCGTAAGGAAGGGGACTATTGGTTTCGGATCGCGTTTCCCGAAAAGGCACTGTGCGACGAACTGTATACCATCCGGCCGGTCAGAAACAGGAAGGAACTCGCCGATCTGCTGTTTGACGATCTGAGGATTGAAGAATCGGATCTTCTGAATCTGAATCGCGAGACAATCGGCAAACTGTCGCCGAGGTATCGGTCGACGAATATCAAAGCGCTCTGCACGTTCTTAAAGAGATTATAAAATGCGCACCATGTTCGAACAAATGGTAAAAGGCTATCGCGCCGAGTCGATCGCCGAACGAAAAAACGCGGTGAAAGAGGTTCTTCAGGAAATCGCTCTCTGCGGGTTTGCGCGAGCGGGTTTTTTTAAGGAAGCCGCTTTCTACGGCGGAACGGCGCTGCGTATTTTTTATGGGCTGGACCGCTTTTCGGAAGATCTGGATTTTTCCCTGACGGCGGAGAACCCGGATTTTGATCTGTCGGCCTATCTGCCGGCAGTGGAAAGCGAAATGAGGTCGTTCGGACTGAACGTCGCCGCTGCGGAAAAGAAAAAGGAGAATGAAAGCAATATTCGTTCCGCGTTCCTGAAAGGAAACACAAGGGGACTTCTGCTTTTGTTCTACCCGCAGGACGATACGTCCGAACACGCCGCACGAAACGAGCTTGTTAAAATCAAAATCGAAACGGACGTTAAGCCTCCGAAATACGCCGCTTTCGAACGGAAGTATCGCCTTCTTCCTTCCCCTCACGAGGTCAATCTTTACGATATGCCTTCCCTGTTCGCCGGAAAGATTCACGCGGTGCTTGCGCGGGATTGGCGGAGCCGAATTAAGGGAAGGGATCTTTACGACTACGTTTTCTATCTTTCGCGCGGTACCGCGGTTAATTTACCGCATCTGCGCCAACGACTGATCGATTCCGGTTTTATGGGCGCCGAAGAGACCTGTTCGCTCGAAGACGTTAAAAGAATGCTTTGCGAGCGTTTCGGAACCATCGACTTCTCGGCGGCGAAACGTGACGTGTTGCCGTTTGTCGACGACGTCTCCTCACTCGATGTGTGGTGCACCGAATTCTTTCGGCAGATTACCGAAACGCTGAGATAACGCCGGTGGTTCCCTCCCCGCCGCGGGGGGGCGGGGGGAGGGTGGCCGGAGACTCCCTGTCCCGCTTGAGCGGGGGGAGGGGGGGGAGCTTGGGGTCGGGTTTTAGCTTGGGGGTGGTCTTGTTCAGTAAGGGGCGAAGTTCGGATCTTCGCTTTCGTAGTAGTAGGAGTAGTCGATCCCTTTTAGAAAAGTTTCACGGTCGTTAATGTTGTCGGTCAGGGCCCCGCGGAGAAGGGCTCGTATCTTTGAACTGTCCGTAGGACTGGCGGTCATCGCGTCCAGATACTCACGTTTGCCGATCCGGCTCCAATCCACACATTTTTTCAGAGCCCTTTTCAACATGAGATCGAGCCAGATGCGGGCCGAACGTCCGTTCCCTTCCCGGAACGGATGCGCGACGTTCATCTCGACGTACTTGTCGACGATTTCATCGAACGTCGTGTGCGGCATTTTTTCGATGAGCGAAAGCGTATTTTCAAGAAAACGGGCCGGAGCGAAGAGAAAGTTTCCTTTCGCGATGTTGACTGTCCGGATCTGACCGGCGAAATCGTACAGACCGCCGAACAGATAGGAATGAATCTGACGCAGCGATTGCACGGTTCCGGGCGCCATTGTTTCAAGAAGTCCGCTTTCAAAAAGCGCGTAGGCCTGTCTGCGGCTCCTGCCGTCGATGGCATCGTCGCTGTATGCAAACCATTTGAGGAAAGGAACCGCGTTGCGCCCGGGGATCGCTTCAATAAGGGATTGAATCTCTTTTTGACCAAGAGTGTCGGTTAGCCGGCGTTTACCGTCCGCCGCGGTGAGTTTGAACCCCTTACATTTTGTAAGGGGTTCAAACTCGGACTTTTTAAGCCGGCTCTTTAAAACATACCAATAGTTTCGCGGGTTGGAACTCCCGGTTATCGCGGCGATAATATCAACGACGGCAAACCGCCACTCGCCCTCGGTTTCGCCCCAGACGGCGCGGATTTCAGTATCGTTGAAAAATCGAATCGATAACTTTGCGGTCATACCGTCCGGGTCCTGTAAAGGGAAAATCGGCATGTTCGGATAAAGGTTTTTCCAAAAAATCCTCCGCGGCTATTCTAAACCATTCCGCGGCTCTCCGCAACCTTTCCCCGCCGCGCAGCTGATGGCGCGAGAGGAAGGCGGAGATGGCGGGGATGCGGGATGCGGAGCGGGGGAGCGGGAGGCGGGAG
>JAGCAH010000020.1 GCA_017652805.1 Thermoguttaceae bacterium
CGATTTCGACCGGCGGCCGATCGTCATTACCGAAAAGACCGACACCGCGTCGATCCCCGGATTTCGGCAGATCACCTTTTTGGACGGAGTCTCGGATATCGACCCGATCTATCTGCCCGACGGGCGGATCCTTTTCTCCTCAACGCGCGAGCCGAAATACTGTATGTGCAACCGCCACATTATGGCGAACCTCTGCGTGATGAATTCCGACGGCTCAAACGTCGAACAGATCGGCCGAAACACACTTTTTGAAGGGCATCCTTCGCTGATGTCCGACGGCCGAATTCTGTACGACCGCTGGGAATACGTCGACCGCGACTTCGGCGACGCCCAGGGGATCTGGGTCGCGAACCCGGACGGAACCAAACACGAAATCTACTGGGGAAACAACACGGCCTCTCCCGGCGGAGTTATCGACGCGCGGGTTCTCCCCGGCTCGGACTCCGTCTTTATCTGCATCTTTTCCTCTTGCCACGACCGCCCGTGGGGCGCTGCCGCCCTGGTCGACCGCCGCGCGGGGATCGACGGGAAAGACGCGGTTTTAATGACCTGGCCCCCCGAAACGCGCGAGTGGGTCGTGACCGACCCCCATCCGGCGGATCCGATCCGGCCGATCACGATCTACGACACGTTCGGCGGTTCGCCGCGCAAATTCGAAGACCCCTGGCCGATCACCGACGATTTCTTCCTTGCCGCCGGCGTCGTCGAGGGGGAACAGACGGGAATATGGGGGCTCGACACCGACGGACGAATGGTCCTTTTGCACGACGATCCCGAATCCTGTTTCGATCCGATGCCGATCGCGTCTTCGACGCCTCCGCCCGTCATCGGCAACCGGGTGGATCTCTCAAAAAAGACCGGCACTTTCGTCGTCTCGAACGTCTACGAAGGTTTCGGAATGAACGGGGTCGCCCCGGGAAGCGTGAAATATCTCCGAATCGTCGAGTCGCCGGAAAAGCGGGTCTGGACCCGCGAATATTGGGAGACGACCGGAGCCCAGGCGCCGGCGATGGCGTGGAACGACTTCAACAACAAACGGATTCTCGGCACCGTTCCGGTCGCCGCGGACGGGAGCGTCGCGTTCGAGGTTCCCGCCGAACGGTTCGTCTATTTCCAGCTTCTCGACGAAAACAAAATGCTGATCCAGTCGATGCGCAGCGGGATTATGGTTCGTCCCGGCGAAACGAACGCGTGCGTCGGCTGTCACGAAGACCGGCTTACCGCCCCCGCCTCGGCCAACCTTTCGGCGTCGTCGATCGCAAGAAAAACCGAAAAGCCGGTTCCGTGGTACGGACCGGAACGGATGTTCAGCTATATCGACGAGGTTCAACCCGTTTTCGACAGGTACTGCGTCTCGTGCCACGATTACGACAAACCGGCCGGAAAGAAGCTCGTTCTGGCTCGGGACCGCGGCGTTGTCTTCAACGCGTCGTACAGCGCGATTCGGCTGAACGACTATGTCCGCGTTCCGGGCGCCGGTCCGCACAACACCCTAAGACCGTACGAGTGGGGCTCTACCGTCAGCCGTCTGGGTAAAATTCTCATGACCGGCCACCCCGACCCGATGATCGACCGACAGCGCCGCGAAATGGGGCTTTGGCTCGACAAGAACTCCGATCCGGAGGCGTTCGAACGGGTCGTAACCTGGATCGATATCAACGCCCCGTATTACCCCTACTACGGTTCCGCGTATCGCGATCATGATTACGGCCGCTCTCCGATCTCTCCCGGCGCGCTCCGCCGTCTGATGGAACTGACCGGCGAAAACCGTTGGGACATTTCGCTCGACGTTTCGTTCGACCGGCCAGAAATGAGTCCCTGTCTGGCGAAGATCGAAACCTCTTCCGGACGGGACGAGGCGCTGGCGATCATCCGTGAGGGGAAAAGCGCGCTCCGGCGGAACGACCGCGGCGAATCGCTCGACTGGCGGGCGACGTCTCCGGTCGAAATATTCCAGGAAGCGAAATACCGCGAACTCGCCCGTCTTCAGACGGACGTGCGACGCGCGATTCTCGACGGCGAGAAAGTCTTCGACCGCGATTCGACGATTTCCCTTCCCCCGCCGTCGGTCGCCGACGCCGTCGTGCGCACCCCGTCCGAAACCAATATCCCCCGCGGGAAAGAGGCGGGAGAACTTCTGGTTCTGAACCTGGCCGGTTCGGAATATCGACTCCGATGGTGTCCGCCGGGAAGTTTCGTTGCGGGAAGCCCCGCCGACGAGCCGGGTCACAACAGCGACGAAACCGAACGGGAGGTTCGTCTTGATGGATTCTGGATTCTCGAAACCGAACTCCTCCAATCCATGTGGTGGGGGGTGATGACCGAGATCCCCGCGCCCAGCTACTTTGTCGGCGACGATATGCCGGTCGACTGGGTCTCGTGGGAAGAGTGCCGGGATTTCTGTCGTGAGCTTTCCGAAAAGGAAGGTCTCTCGGTCCGCCTCCCCACCGAAGAGGAATGGGAATACGCCTGCCGCGCCGGAAGTACCGGACCCTATGCGGGAAGCGGCAGTCTGGCCGAGACGGGCTGGTCCTGGAACGACCGGCGTTTCGCCCCTCTGGCGGCGCGCGGAAAAGCTCCGAACGCCTGGGGAATTTACGATATGCACGGAAACGTCTGGGAATGGTGCGAAAACCTCTACGCCGACCGACGCGCCGACGGGGCGCGGGTGATCCGGGGAGGGAGCACGCTCAGCGGGGCGGCGCAGTGCCGAAGCGCCTACCGCGCCCCGTCCAATCCCCTGACGGGTTTCTACAACCTCGGTTTCCGCATCGTGATTGATCCGAGTCACTGAATCGTCCGCCATGGCCGCAAATTAGATTGAGAGGAGACAACTTCCAGATGAGCAGAAGCGACACGCCGCACCGTGCGCCCTACGACGCCGCCTTCTTCCTGAAGACGGTGATCCCCTTCGCGCTCATCTGGACCTTTGCCCCCCTTCTCTTTCTGCCGAATTACTGGCTCGATATCATCGAGCAGCTCTTTGTCGGCAAGGAATTTGTTTTGAGTACCGGAAAACATCCGGCGCTCACAGCGATCATTCTCTACCTTTTCCGCACGATGCTCGGAAACGCGCCCTTCGCGCCCTTTCTGCTCAGTCAGCTGATGATGGGAACCGTTCTCTGGACGGTCTGGCGGTTGGGACGTCTCTTTCTCGACCCGCCCCGAGCCGCCGCGGCGCTGATTGTCTCGCTGAACTACTACTGGATGAACTTCGGTTCGGCCGACTACAACAACAATATCACCCTCATCTTCGGGTGGGGACTTTCGTTCTATTTCGGCTTGGAGGCACTCCGCACGAACCGGTGGCGCGACTGGATCGGATTAGGGCTCGCGGTCGGGATCGGACTTCATCTGAAATACACCGAGATCTTTTTTCCCGTCTCGCTGATTCTCTTTCTGGCGTGGAATAAAGAGCGCCGTCGCTTTTTGCGCAGCGGGCGGTTTTGGCTCGCCGCCGCGATCGGTTTTCTGATCTTTCTGCCCCAGACGCTCTGGATACTGAAAGGGAATATCCGGGCGATTCAGTACGCCCTGACGCTCGAGGGGGACGAAAACCCCGCCATTTTCCACCTCTTGTGCCCGTCGTTCTTCTCGTTCATTCAGCTGACGTTTTGGATCCTCCCGATCATTTTTCTCTTTCCGCTCTTTTGGGGTAAGTCGAAAGAGAAAAGGTCGATCCGTCCGCCAAAAAGCGCCCTCTCGACCGAAGAGAGTTACCTTTTGGCGATGACCTTTCTGCCGTTCCTGATGCAGGTCGTCTACGCGGCCGTCAGCGCCCATTACGTTCGCCTTTCGCTCGGTTGTCATCTCTGGATTTACGTTCCGATCATTCTTCTGTATTTTTTCCCGAGTCGAAACAAAGATTCGGCGGTCAGGATAACAATCGGCTGGAATTTGATCGTCGCCGCCTGCGTTCTCCTCGGAAGCGCGGCGGTCTCTCTGATCTACCCCCTGGCAACCGAAAAATGCAGTCGCTACCTCTTCCCCGGAAAGAAGCTGGCCGCCCACGTCGAAGATGTGTGGCACGGCCGTTATCAAGCCCCGATCCCCTGGGCGAGCGGCCAATGGTGGCTGGCGGGAAATCTTTCCGTCTATGGGAACGATCACCCGCGGGTTCATTACAGCCGCGGTCCCGATATCTTCTGCGGCGAATGGCAGGCGACCACATGGGGCACTTACGACGACATCAACCGGCAGGGCGGAGTCCTCTTGTGGGAAATCCGTGACGGGGAGCCGGAAGAACCCCCTCGGCTCCGCGAACTCTTCCCCGACGCGGTTCGCGCCGAGGACTTCTCACTCAACGGGCTTCTGACGGCGCGGAATATCCGTATGCAGTTCGGAATGGCGATCGTCCCGCCCCCCGACGAGCCGCCGGTCAACGCTGATCGCCAATGAAAGAGCCGTCCGCCGCGGACCGCGAAAAACGTCAATCCCTTGCCCAAGCCGCCCAACGAAGCGGCGCGGCGCCCCCGCCGAATACACGTCGGGAAAAACACATCCCGCCGCGGTTCCGCGGCCTTGAAAATCGTATCCGGAATCGGTATCATCAGGGAGTCGTCTTCCGTCATTTTCACTTAACCCTCCACGGAGTCAGTCATGAAAAAGATCGAGCTTTCCCGCCGTCATTTCCTCGGAATGACCGCCCTCACCCCGATGGCCGCGATGATTTCCCGAGAAGCGCTCTTCGCCGCCGAAGCGGATGCCGTCCCCCGTTTCAAAGCGGCCAAACCGGTCTGGGCGTCGGAACGGGAAGAAGAAATGAACGTCTCGCTCGTCTTCTCGGCCGATATTGACATCGACGACCCCGTAGGTGTGATTCTGCGGGTAACCGGTTCGACGATCATGCGGATCCGCGTCAACAACGAGTTCGCCGGTTACGGCCCGGCGCGCGGCCCGCACGGGTGGTTCCGAATCGACGAGTGGGACCTCTCCCGCCGCCTCGGCAAGGGGCATAACACCGTTCAGATCGAAGTTTCCGGATACAACAGCAACAGTTACTACCTTCTCGATCAGCCCTCATTCCTGATCGCCGAGATCGAAGATACCGACGGAAACATCCTGGCTGCGACCGCCGTGTCGGAATCGGACGGCGCGCCCTCCCTCTTTTCGGCGATTGATCAGACTGGCCGCCGTCTTCAGAAAGTTCAACGGTTCAGTTTTCAGCGTCCGTTCGTTGAAGTCTACGACGACCGCCGTCCCTACGGTGCCGTGTCGCTTGCCGAGCAGCCGCCCGTTCGCTTCCTTCCCCGCCGCGTTCCATATCCCGAATTCGCCGTTCTCAGGCCGACGGCGTGGCTCCGGCGTGGGAAACTCTCCGAGCGAACCGTCGAAAAGCCGTGGCGGGATCGGAGTCTGACCCATATCAGCCCGAAACTCAAGGGATACAAGATGGACGAACTGGAAGTCATCCTTTCCGACGAGGTACAGGCGCTCGAAACGACCTATCCCGACGACGCCGAGCCGCTCGGCGAAGGGGCGGTCTTTACCGCGTCCGACGCCCAGCTCGTCGATTTCGGCGCGAACCGTTGCGGCTTCTTCGGATTCGAACTCGACGACGTCGAGGAGGGAACCGAGATTCTCCTCACATTCGACGAAATCCTGATGGAAGAGAGCGGAGACATTCTCTTTAACCGTCTGACAACCTGCAATGCGATCAAATGGACCCTTCGTGGGGACGAAAAGAATATCGAAGCGTTTGAACCTCAGGTCGGCCGTTACGCGAAAATCCACTGTCTGAAAGGTTCGTTCAAACTCAGAGGGTTCTACCTGCGTGAATACGCCTATCCCGAAATCCGAGAGGCCGCGTTCGCCTGTTCCGACCCGCGTCTTGAAAAACTCTTCCGGGCGGGAGTTTTGACGTTCCGCGAAAACGCGGTCGACGCGTTCACCGACTGCCCGCACCGCGAACGGGCCGGCTGGCTCTGCGACAGCTTCTTCACGGCGCGCACGGCGTTCGATCTGAGCGGCGTGACCGACGTCGAAGACACCTTCTTCGAAAACTACATGCTCCCCGACTCGTTCAAGGCGCTCCCCGACGGAATGCTCCCGATGTGTTACCCCGCCGACCATTACGACGGCATCTATATTCCGAACTGGTCCCTCTGGTTCGTAGTCGAACTGTCCGAATACGCCCGGCGCGGTGGGGATCAGGTGATCGTTTCCGGTCTGAAAACGAAAATCGAAAAGCTGATGGCGTTCTTCACTCAGTTCGAGAATTCGGACGGTCTTCTCGAAAAGCTCCGGAGCTGGGTCTTCGTGGAATGGTCCAAAGCGAACAGTTTCGTGCAGGACGTCAACTATCCGAGCAACATGCTCTACGCGGCGGCGCTCGACGCGGCGGGAAAGCTGTACAACCGCGGCGACTGGCGGAAAAAAGCGGAGGCGATCCGCGAGACGATCAACCGCCAGTCCTTCGACGGGGAATTCTTCGTCGACAATGCGATCCGCAAAGAGGACGGTTCCCTTGAAGTGACCCGAAACCGTTCGGAGGTCTGTCAGTATTTCGCCTTCTTCTTCGGTACCGCGACCCCCGAGTCGCATCCCGGACTCTGGAGCACCCTTCTGAACGACTTCGGTCCGCACCGCGTCGAAGAGGGAAAATATCCGGAAATTCATAAGGCAAACTCCTTTGTCGGGAACGTCCTGCGTCTCGAACTCCTCTCCCGGGCCGGTCGGGGCGCCCAGCTCCTCGAAGAGTCGGTCGCCTACAACGAATACATGGCGGATCGAACCGGAACACTCTGGGAAAACGACGGCGCTTATGCCAGCTGCAATCACGGATTCGCCTCGCACATCTGCCACGTACTCATCCGCGACGTGGTCGGGATCGCCGAGGTTGATGCGCAAAGCAAAACCGTCGTCGTTCAGTTTCAGGATTTCGCGGACCTCGACCGCGCCGCCGGCGTTCATCCGACTCCGGATGGGGCGGTCTCCCTCTCCTGGGAAAAGAGCGGCGGCGAATTCGGTTACACGCTCGACCTTCCCGACGGCTGGAAGGCGTCCGTCGCCGAGATTTAGCCGTTTGTCCGCTTTCGGTGCGAACCCGCGTATAAAACGCGTATAAAACCGCTTCGATTGGGGATCGTTTTCGTTTTACTCTCCTTCCTTTTCCTGACCGGAGCCGGAGGGTAGCTCCCCCCGATCGTCTGGTTCGTGCACGGGATGGTTTTGGAAAACGAGTGTCACGAGCTCCCGCTCGAAAAACTCCGGCAGATCTTTCCGAATGCCGAAAAGATTGAATTGGTCGAATGGAACACCCCGCCGATCGCCAACAAGCTGAAAATCGGTGTCTACTGAAACGATTCAGTTCCGCTCGCCGATCAGTTTGTCAATGAACTGACCAAACGGGTCAGGGAACTCTCTCCTGACGATCAGAAACGGCTTGTCCTGGTCGCACATTCGCTCGTCGGGCGGATTGTGATCAAAACCGCAGCGCTCTACGCCCAAGAAGGGATCACCGTTCGACAGATCGTCACCGCGGGCGCCGCCATCGATAACGACGATCCCGCCATTGCCGCGGCGATCGGCGTCTCGGGCGAAACCTTCTTCAATCTCATCAATCCCGATGACTACGCGATGGGCGCCTACAAACTGTCTCAGCGTCATTACCCGCTCGGAACCGGCTACCTCTACACTCAGCCTCCCGAGGAATTCCTCGAGGTGGTCGTCGAAGGAACCAAATCTCACCTGAGTTCGAATTATTTTCAGCGTCTCTACGACGGTCTGGTCGAAAATCTTCCGCTCGAATACGAGGGGATCATCGTCCCCCGGGAAGGTTCGCAGATCGACTTTCCGACAACCGGAGGATATCTCCTTTACGATTACATTACGCTCGACTCGTGCCGGGGCTGGCAACTTCAGCAGCACCGTCTGGACGGTCATTGCCGGATCATCGACCCGAGAGGGATCCGACGCGCCAGCGGACACCGCCAGGAGATGAGCTGCGCGTTTGAAAAGGTCCGCGACCAGCTCGACCGGAAAGCGAAGGAAAGCGAAATTCCCCCTCTTTCGATCGAAGTCATTCAGGACGTCGAAACGGTTCCCTCTCCGACCATGGGGGGGCATATCTGGCGGAAGCAGCTTGACGAAGAAGCCGGTTGGAAACATCAAAAAAACATCATCGATCAGCATTGCCGGATCCTTGATCCTTCCGACATCTGCCGCGCTCACGGCCGGGAAGAAATGATGCGCGTCTCCTTTAACCGGATCCGCGAACAGCTGCGCGGCGGCGATCACTTGACGGGGAACCCCGCGCCGATACAATAGCGATAGAATTGTGTCGAACGCGGAAAAGACACTTTTTGCCGGGCAACATCCGATTTTGTATTTTATAAAAACGTAAAGAAAGACATTCCGATATGGACTACAAAACATATTTTCACAACTACCCAAACCATGAGGGACGGTTCGGCGAATACGGCGGAGTCTACCTCCCCGACGATCTCAAAAAGGCGTTCGAAGAGATCGACTACGCCTATCAGACAATCTGCCGCTCATCTCAATTCATCAACGAGCTCCGACGTATTCGCAAAGAGTTTCAGGGACGGCCGACCCCCGTTTACCATTGCAATCGTCTTTCGCGGAAAATCGGCGCCTGTCAGATTTACCTCAAACGGGAAGACCTGAACCATACCGGGGCGCATAAACTGAATCACTGTATGGGAGAGGGGCTTCTGGCCCACTTTATGGGAAAGAAACGCCTCATCGCCGAAACGGGCGCCGGCCAGCACGGCGTGGCGCTGGCGACCGCCGCCGCCTATTTCGGGCTGGAATGCGAAATCCACATGGGGGAAGTCGACATTGTCAAACAGGCGCCGAACGTCGCGCGGATGAAAGTTCTCGGCGCCAAGGTGGTTCCGGTTTCGTTCGGGCTCAAAACGCTCAAGGAAGCCGTGGATTCGGCCTTCGATTCTTACCTGAAATCTTACAAAGAGAGCATCTACTGCATCGGTTCGGTCGTCGGTCCCCACCCGTTCCCGATGATGGTGCGCGATTTTCAAATGTGTATCGGGATCGAAGCGCGCGAACAGTTTCTTGAGATGACGGGGCTTCTTCCCGACGCGATTTGCGCCTGCGTCGGCGGAGGAAGCAATTCCGCCGGAATGTTTTCTGGCTTTTTGGCCGATCCCGTCGAGATCTACGGGGTCGAGCCGCTCGGCCGCGGTACGAATCTCGGCGACCACGCCGCTACGATCACCTATGGAAAGAAAGGCGTTCTTCACGGTTTTGAAAGTCTTCTCCTCCAAGACGCTGAGGGGAATCCCGCCCCGGTCTACTCAAACGCCAGCGGTTTGGATTATCCCGCCGTCGGGCCGGAACACGCGTTCTGGGCAAAGGAAAAACGCGTCAACTACGTCACCGCGTCCGACGAGGAGGCGATCGCCGCGTTCTTTAACCTTTCCCGCTACGAGGGGATTATTCCCGCCATCGAAAGTTCGCACGCCATCGCCTACGCCATGCGGTGGGCGAAACAGCATCGCAGCGGCGCGATCCTGGTCAACTGCAGCGGACGGGGCGACAAAGACATCGACTACGTCATCGAAAAATACGGAACGGGAGAAAACTACCTCTTATGAGTAAAACCGCGCTGATCACCGGTGTCACCGGTCAGGACGGAACCTACCTCGCTCGCCATCTGCTCGAGTTGGGTTATCGCGTTTACGGCGTGGTCCGCCGCGCCTCTCTCCCGAATACTGCGCGAATCGACTCGCTCCTGGCTCGCGCTCAGACGGGGGAAATCCCCTTCACCCTCATGTCGGGGGATATGACCGACAGCGGCGGTCTGCACCGAATCCTGGAAAAGACCGAGCCGGACGAAGTCTATAATCTTGCGGCACAGTCGCATGTGCGGGTTTCGTTCGACACTCCCGAATACACCGCCGACGTCGACGGGCTCGGCCCTTTGCGGATGTTGGACGCGATCCGCACCCTCGGTTTTACCGAAAAGACCCGTTTCTATCAGGCGTCCACCTCCGAACTGTTCGGAAAGGTTCGTCAGACGCCGCAGTCCGAAACGACCCCGTTCTATCCCCGTTCCCCCTACGCGTCAGCAAAGCTTTTCGCCTACTGGACCGTGATCAACTACCGCGAGGCGTACGGGATGTTCGCCTCGAACGGCATTCTCTTCAATCACGAGTCCCCCCTGCGCGGCGAGACGTTTATCACACGAAAGATCACGCGCGCCGCCGCTCAGATCAAACTCGGTCTTGCCGAAAAGGTCTCGGTCGGGAATCTCGACGCCTACAGGGACTGGGGGCATGCCGCCGATTACGTCGAGGGAATGCATCTGATCCTAAACGCCGAAAAGGCGGACGACTTCGTCCTGGCGACCGGCGAGACCCACTCGGTACGCGAACTGGTCGAAACGGCGTTCCGCCTGGCCGGATTCGACCTGGTCTGGAAAGGAACCGGGATTGACGAGAAGGGACTCGACCGCGAAAGCGGCAAAGTCCTGATCGAGATTGATCCGAAATTCTTCCGGCCGACCGAGGTCGAACTTCTCTGCGGCGACGCGACGAAAGCGCACGAAGTCCTGGGGTGGAAGCCGAAACGGACGTTCCGCGACATTGTCGAAGAGATGTACCGCGCCGACCTGGCCGCGCTCTCTTAATGCGAAGGGCGGCAGGCCTTCCCCCTCCCTCTTTGCGCCGTGGCCGGATTCGGCGTAAGCGGTAGAAAAAGCGTCCGGCGGCTAGTCTTCGACAATGGTGCTGATCCGAATCCCGGGGAACCGGGATCGGAGCCCCGATTCCAGCTCGCGAAGCTGCGATGAGCCGGGGTTCATTCCCTGAATATAAAACTCATCGAACGTGATATTCATTCGGCTCAAGCCGTCGAGGAGGGAAGCGACCCGCTGATTAAATTCGCGGGACGATCCGGTCTGAATCTTCTGCATCGGATAGAGCTGGGCGGCGAAGTCGGGCTCGCCGACCGATGTATAGCGCATAACCAACATCCCGTGGCCGTTCCCGCGGAGCGTTCGGCGGAGGAGCTGGTATTTTTCGTCCAGGTCGTCCCGCGCGGAGGTCATTTCGTCGAGTTTTTCCGCGGTCTGTCTCGCCCGGGACGCCGTATCGG
Organism: Thermoguttaceae bacterium; assembly: GCA_017652805.1. Classification (GTDB taxonomy): domain Bacteria; phylum Planctomycetota; class Planctomycetia; order Pirellulales; family Thermoguttaceae; genus RUG695. Next base: position 11,080 of record JAGCAH010000020.1, read on the forward strand.
CAAGGTTTTGAGAAAGTTTGCGATTCTCACCTTCCGTGCGGGTAAGGCTTTCTCGAACCGAGGCCAGATCGTCGGCGGCCGATTTCACCTGGGCGTCTTTCATCGCCAGAGAACGGGTCAGTTCCTCGCTTCGCTCATCGGCGCGGGAGAGTTCCTCCTTAACACGGGCCAGTTCCGCCTCGCCGGTCTGAAGGGCGGCGTCCCGTTCGGCCACCGTCCGGAGAAGTTCGTTGTTCCGCGCGTCGGAGTCGGCGAGTGTCGCGCGAACCGAAACGATCTCCGCGTCTTTTTCGGCCAGTCCCTGAGCGAGCTCATCGTTCCTCCGATTCGCCTCGGAAAGGCTCTCTTTGACCTGAACCAACGCCGCCGCGCCCGCTTGGATCGCCGAGTCCTTCTCGGCAAGCGAGGCCGCCAGTTCTCCGCTGCGGAGATTGGCGGCGGCCAGCGCCTCCTGCGCCTCGGTCAGCGCCGCGGCCCCTTGTTCGAGGGCGGCGGCCTTTTCGGAAAGGGCGCGCGAAAGTTCGCTCTTTTCGGCATTGGTGCTCGCCAGGGCGGCGTTCACCTCGGCCAACGCCGCGGCGCTCCGCTGAACGGCGCTCTCTTTTTCGGTCAGCGTACGGGAAAGTTCACCGTTTCGGGCGCTGACATCTTCGAACGTAGCCTTGAGCTGAGAGAGCGCGGCGGTTCCCGCCTTGATCGCCGCGTCCCGTTCGGCGAGAGTCTGCGTTAACTCGGTGTTCCGCTGACTGGCGCTGGCCAATGATTCCTTCGTCTCGCTGAGCGTGTCGGTCACCGTCCGAATTCGCTCGTCCCGTTCCGAAATGGCCTGCGAGAGCTCGTCATTCTGCGCGTTGGCGCTCTCCAAAGAATCGATTGTCTCGGAGAGGGAATCGCCGAGTTTTCGGAGTGCGGCTTCTTTTTCGGCAAGCGAGCTCGAAAGCTCACTGTTTTTCACATTACCGCTGGCAAGATCCTCTTTGATTTCGGAAAGCGAGTCGACCGTCGACTGGAACGCCAAGTCCTTTTCGCCCAGAACGCGGGTAAGTTCGATATTGCGCGCGGTCACCGTTTCGAGTTTCTGCCGCGTCTGCGCCAGTTCGTCCGAAACATTTTTGATCGAGGCGTCTTTTTCGCTGATCACTCGATTCATCTCCGAAAGGGTCGACTCGGCTCCCGCCAGACGGCCGCTGTTCTGATCGAGACTGGTGCGGAGATTCTGAACCAGCCCCGACTGCCGGCCAAACCGAATTCGAAGCGAGCTTAAATCGTTCAGGGAATGGAGAAAGATTCTTCCCCCGACGATATTCACCGTAACCGAAAGAACGAAGAGAAACGTCATCAGTGAAGTCGGGCAGATCTTCACAAAACGATAGACAAGATAGACGGTCGCAAACGACGCCGCCAGGACAGCCGCCGCAAAAAGGATCAGATGAACGGTCAGTTCCGTGATGACCACTTCCGCCATGATCATGGATTTCCTTCGTCAAATCGAGCCTGCCGCACGGGCACGCTATGGACATCTTGCCCATTTTAACGAAAAGTCAGACTTTCAGAAATATGAAAAAAGAAAGCCCGGGGATCGGCGTCCCCGGGCGAAAAAACTTATTTCACGAGACGAACCGGCCCGACCAGCCCGCTTTCGCGGAGAGGTTCGTCGGCGGCGTATCCCTGCCACGGATAAAATTTCTCACCGGCGGGATAAAACTGCACGTTCGTTTTGGTCAGGCGTTCTTCCGGCGGAAGTTGCGCGTCCCGAATCAGACGGTTCGACCAGGTATTGGTCACCCGGATCTTCAGTTCGTTCTTCCCTTCCCGCAACAACTCGGCGGCGAGTCCTTTCCCGAGTGGCAGTCTCCAGGGGAACGTCCAAAGGACGCCGATGTCCGACCCGTTGATCTCGATCCGGGCGATCACCGCGGCGCGGCCGATATCGAGCGCCAGATTCTGATTTGCCAGATCTTCCGACGAAAGGGTAAAGGTCGTTTCGTAGTCCGCTGAACCGCTGTAATAGCGGATATTCGGATCGGCGTCTTCGTTCCAGAGCGTTAGCTTCTCAAAGACGGTCTCGGCGGGACCGCCACGGTCCGGATCGAACCGGACGCGCCACGGCCCGCTGAGTTCAATCCCCTCGTCCAATGACTTAAACTCGGAATCTTCAGCTCCTTCCAGAGGGGTGTCGGTAAAGAAAACGAAGGCGGAACCGTATTCGGGAAGAGAAACGGAAAGTGTCGTCAGATTCCCCTCAACCCGTTCCGGTTTCAGAGAAATGATTTCATCGGTTACCGGATTCCAGAGACTGATATACTGATTTTGAGCGCGGAACGAACACTCGGCGCCGCAAGGAGTTCCCCGGGTGTTCACCACGAAATAGATATCCCCGTCGGCACAGCGGCGATGATGATACTCAAGCGGTCCGCTGAAATCGGGCGACGCGTCTTCGGCCTGCATGACTTCCTGCGGGGTCATTCCGGTATAGACCGTTCCCTGGCCGAAAGAGCGGGAGCCGGAAGCGCCGTCCCCCCAGAGCCGGTCGACGATTTCGGCAAACCGCCGATCGCCGTCCTCCCCGTCCGAAAGGCCGACCGTCCGTTTCGGCCGATTCGGACCAAGAACGACCCGCCCGCCCGACTCAGCCAGAGCGAGGATCTTTTCAAGCGCCGCCAGAGGGAGTTCGTCATCTTCCGGATCGAAGACCAAAAACGTGTAACTCATCCCATCGGGGAGGGCGAACCGACCGTCTTTCCATTCCAGACGCTCGACGAGCGCCCGTGTATCGAAAAGGTCATACGCCGTCCCCGTCGGCGCGCCCCAGCCGGAACGCTCGTTCCATTTCGCGCCCCGCCCCCACATGCGGTAGTTCCGATCGCTGGTATAGACGGCGAAGTCCGCCACATAGAGCCCGGCGCGCAGAAGAGCCTGACACCGTCCCAAATAGGAAATGAAAGGCCCGGCGTCCTTTTGCCAGGTCACGTTCGAATTGATATGCGTTCCGGCGAAATACTCGATTCCCGGTTCGCCGTACTCGGGAACGGGAGCCGTGTAGGTGTGCCAGATGAACATGTTCCCGCCGTCGATGAAATTCTGATCCGCCGAAGGTTTAAGCAACGTGGGCGAGAGAGACCAGTGGCGCGTCATATGGGTAAACGCTTCCAGAGCGGTAAGGCCGCGCCCGTAGATATGTGAGGCCGAGGCGGCGAATTTGGCGTTGCTCTGCTCAGTGGGGGAATACCCTTCCTGCACCCAGAACTCCCCCTGCGGAATATCGTTCTCACCCCAGAACGTTAGCATATCGGCTTCGGTAAACATCGGCGCGCGGCGGTTCCAGGGACCGCCGTCTTCGGAATGCCAGAACGTCCCGTTCTGATGGCAGAGTTCGCCGATCTTTTGGTAACAATTCTCGCGAAACGCATCGGCCACCGTCTTGTGGAAATCGGTCATAAAACGTCGCGTCGTCTCCGGATCCTTAACCGTCATCCCCGCCAGAACCGGCATATAGGGGAGGATGTCGTATCCCCGCTTCTTCGCGAAGAAGCGATCGAACCGGTCGGTCCAGTTCGGATTCGCCCCTTCCCAGCTCACGTTATAGAAACCGGTTAACGTGTTGCCGACAAGAGGTTTGTCCGACTCCTTTTCGATCTTGGCGGCCCGACGTATGAGCGCGCCGGCCATCTTATCAAAATAGGAGGCGGTAATCCTGGAATTGAGAATATCGACGCTTCCGACGTCGCCGGTCACCACCGAACCGATCCGGATAACCGTCCAGCCGGACTGCTCGGCGGGGGGAATCCAGTCGATCCGTCCGCGACGGAGCGCATCGGTCAGATCAATCGTCTCCAACGCCACCGGCGCGCCGTCGGCGGGGGGAGCGGCGGGCTGAAACGCCGAAAAGCCGTCGGTCGGTTTCAGATCGCGATCAACGCGGATCGCCAGGAGCGCCACGTCGCGGTAGTACCGCTGATAGACCGGCTGGCGAAGAAGGAGCTCGATCGGCTCGCCCGGGGTCGGCACCAGGGTCTGGGTAATCAGGGTCCGGGGACCGTCGGCGGCAAGATCCCACGGGCCTCGAAGGGAACCGCCGGTATTCGAAAGGTTGAGACTGACCTTCAGTCCGAGCCGGTCGGCCTCGGTGATCAGATGGAGAACAAGCTCCTGCCACGGGACCGACATGAACTCATGACGAACCGGAACCGGGACGGGGATGTGATTCTCGGCATCTTCGTGATACCCGCGCGAGTCGATAACGAGGACTCCGCCGAACCCGAGCTCTTTCATTCGGGTCAGATCGGCGGTAATCGACTCCATCGAAACGTTCCCCTTAATCCAAAAGTAATACGCCCAGGGGCGGCAGTCGTCGGGAACCGACCGAAACTCGGACGGCGCTGGAACTCTCTCGCCTTCGGCCGCAAACACCGCGGACAGAAGGATCAGAGAATAGGCCAAAAGAAGCAAAGGAAAAAAACGACGCGGCATTTCAACCTCACGAAGCGGTCTAATCGACAAAAGAAAAGAAACAACAACGGCACGCCAGACGCGGCCGACGGAAACGAAGCGCGGGAACCGGCCGCGCCGCCCAATGAGGCGGCACCTTCGCCCGATCCGCGCGCTCCGACGGAAAAACTCTCCGTCCTTTTCAGCGGACGGCTTTCAGCGCGTTTTCAACATCTTCGATGATGTCGCGGACGTCTTCGATCCCGACCGAAAGGCGGATCAGATCCGGCCCGACCCCGCAGGCGACCAGTTCTTCATCGGTAAGCTGGCGATGCGTCGCGTTGGCCGGATGGAGGATACAGCTGCGCGCGTCGGCGACGTGCGTCGCGATCGTGGCGACTTTCAGCTCTTTCATAAACGCCTCGGCCGCCTTGCGGCCCCCATGGAGCCCGAACGAAACAACGCCGCACGAACCGTTCGGCATGTACTTCTTCGCGAGGGAATAATAGGGACTCGACGGAAGATCGGGGTAGTTCACCCAGGCGACCTTATCGTTCGATTCGAGAAACTGAGCCACCGCCAGACCGTTGGCGCAATGCCGTTCCATCCGAACGTGGAGCGACTCAAGCCCCATGTTCAGGAGGAAACTGTTGTGCGGCGAGGGAATACTCCCCAGATCGCGCATCAGTTGCGCCGTCGCCTTGGTGATAAACGCCCCTTCCAAACCGAACTTCTCGGCATAGACGATCCCGTGATACGATTCATCGGGCGTCGTGAACCCGGGGAACTTATCAGCGTGGGCGAACCAGTCGAACTTCCCGGCATCGACGATCGCCCCGCCGACACAGGTACCGTGCCCGTCCATATATTTGGTCGTCGCGTGGGTGACGATATCGGCGCCCCACTCGATCGGACGGCAGTTGATCGGGGTCGGAAACGTGTTGTCGACGATCAGGGGAACCCCGTGCTCGTGAGCGACCTTGGCGAAACGTTCGATATCCAGAACCGCCAGAGCGGGATTCGCCACCGTTTCGCCAAAAAACGCTTTGGTGTTCGGCCGAACCGCGGCATGGAGTTCGTCGTCGGTCGCATCGGGTGCGACAAAGGTAAAATCGATTCCCATCCGCCGCATCGTGACGTTGAACAGATTGAACGTACCGCCGTAGATCGCCGATGAGGCAACAATATGGTCACCCCCCGAGCAGAGATTGAAGGCGGAAAAAAAGCTGGCGGCCTGTCCGGACGAGGTCAGCATCCCTGCGGCGCCCCCTTCGAGCGCGGCGATCTTTGCGGCGACGAAATCGTTCGTCGGGTTCTGGAGACGCGTATAGAAATATCCCGCCACTTCCAGATCGAAAAGTTTCCCCATATCCTCGGAAGTGTCGTACTTGAACGTGGTACTCTGGATAATCGGAATCTGACGCGGCTGGCCGTTCGTCGGCTCATATCCCGCGTGAATACAACGTGTTCCTAGTCTCTGCTCTTTTTCAGCCATTATCTCTGTGTCCTCTTTCTAATCAATCGGTGATTTGATTACTGCAATTCGGGAAGACCGACCTTTTCGCCGACCTGTTGCTTCTCCTGCTCTCCGGCGTCGTAAACGCCGTAGAACGGGGCGTTCGCGTCAAGCCAGAGGTAGATCGTCCGGCGATCCTCATCGGAAAGGGAAATCTTCGCGCCGTGATTCTCATCGTCCAGAATCCGGGTAAGCGGACTCATATCGGCACCGACCATTCCGGGTAAAGTCGACATATAGCGGATGTTGTTCCCGCCCCACTCGTAGTAGCGGAGCGAAGGTTGTAAGGCGTTGTACGATTCGGTGTAATGGCCGCTGACCGCGCCGGTCAGGTTCGGAACGGGATCGCCTTCTTTCCCACCGTGGCAGGAAACACACGAACGGTCAAGGATCGGCTGAATCAGGCGGGGATAGGAGATCGGAGCCATATCGGCGGGGGGAGACGTCAGCTGCGAAGGCCGGCGGCGCGAGGCAATCGATTGAACGGCAGTGTTCTTCCCGATCGTCTGCGCCTGTTCGTGGCAGCCGACGCACCCGCGGTTTTCCCCCGGCTGGAGGTAAACTTCACTCCGCATCGACTGAACCGCTTTCCCGTCGGCGTCAACCGCCTGGAAATAGAGCGGCTTTTCGGCCGGCGCGGTGAAATAGGCGGAGCCGTCCTCCTCGACCGGAACGGTACCGATCAAAAGACGAGCGTTCTGCGCAAAGGCATGACCGATCGCCGGAACATTTGACCTGTGATCGGGAAACTTCGGCAGGAGCTGGAAGATGCGCAACTCCTTGATCGGCCGGTCTTCCGGCAGAGGGGTGAGCGCCTCGTAGACGTCGGAAAGCATAAAGGTTCCGGTCTTCGGCTCTTTGGGCTCCTTCGGAAGGGACGATGGGATCACCGGCGGGATCGGCGTTTCGGCGACGGGGATCGGATACTGGCAGGAGAACTTCTCGTCTTCGTACATCAGTTCGAGATTCCCGAACCGGTCGCGGTAATACAAGCCGGTCTTTCCGGTCGTGTTTGGTTTATGCGCGTAGTGCATCCCGCCGATCGTGTCGTGACTGTAGGCGGTCAGATAGAAATCCTCGGAGAGAGGGAACGGGCTGAAATAGTATTGATCGCACCGGAAATCTGGCCGGTCCTCCGCCGTTTCGGGGAACGGGAGCTCCGGCGTGAGGCGCTCGATGCAGTCGAGCGTATCCTCAGACTTTTCGGGATCGTAGCGTACCTGCTGCGGGTCGAGCAGCACGAGAGGCCCGCCGACGTCGAGATGATGCGCCCCGGCAACGAACATGATCTTATTCGAGCCGGGGACCGCCTTCGGCTGATAGAGGGCGCAGATATCGATGGTATAGTTCCCGAAGAGGGAAACAACGCCGGTCCCGTCCGGATTTGAAAGCCAGATTCCGTGGTGACGCGCCGCGTCGCGGTCGACATAGTCCCAACGGCAGTAGAGGATCCGCCCGTCGTGCGAAATCGAAGGCTGCCACTCGTTCGTCTCATGCCACGAGAGGGTCGTGATCTTATCGTCCGGGTCAAGACGATGGAGCGTATGAACCGCCAAAGGTTCCCACGAGCCGTGGCAGCGGCCGAACCCGCCTCGGCGGGTCGACATAAAGACGATCCCTCCGTCGGGGAGTTCGACGGGGTCAAAGTCGTCGTCGCATCCGGTCGTCAGCTGGGTGATTTCACGCGTTGCCAGATCCATCTTGAAGAGGTGGAATTTTCCGTCCTCCTCCTTCATGAACTTCGAGACATAGTCGGAAGAATAATCTTCAAAGCCGGCTCCCGCGAGCTTGATCGGTCCCTTGCCGTCGGTAAACTTCGATAAGTCGGCATACGAAAAGTAAATCGTCTTGGCGTCGTAGGAAAGACTCATCGTCGAGATCGTGCCGAGCGGAAACTTCCCTTCAGTCAGATCGTCCGTCTCAAAAGAGCGGCCGGGATCTTTCAAAAGGTAGATCCCCCCCCCGCAAATGCCGGAATGTCGGTAGTAGTACGAGAGATACTCGTGGAGCATCTGACAGACGAACCGCTCACGTTTCACGAAAAGCAACGGGGTCTTCGCAAAGAGCGAATTCTGAAACAGAAGGTCGCGAAGTTCCCAGCGGAGTTTCATATAGAGGTCGCGCCGCTCGATTTCGGACAGATCGGCAAGCGTGTCAGGATCGACTTCGCCGAACGCATCTTCGCACCTCTTTAAAGCTTCCGGGGGAACCAGTTCTTCTTCGTCGAGACAGGCAATCACATCTCCGCCGCGGTCAAGAAGCGCCCGCAGGGCATCGACGGTGTCAACCGTTCGATTGAAATGAGATTCCTGCAGTTCCCAATCGGCCTCGATTTTGGCGCGAAACGCGTCATCGGCGGAAAGGTTCCCCGCGGTCAGAAAAAAGAGGGCGGACAAGCAGACCGCCGCGCGCTTTAGAAGGGTCAACCCGTTTTTCATCGTCACTGTTTCCTCTTCTGTCGGAACAACCGCAGGGAACCTTCTCCCGGCTCCCGCAGCCAAAAGAACAATCAAATCATCGCGGAGCCTTTTCCCCCCCGAAAAAGGCATCAAGTGTGAGCTAATTATCACCTATTTCAAATGCACGCGCAAGAGGTTCAAACGGAGAAAAGAAAAATCGCGGAAGCAGAAAACGAAGCAATTCATCTTGAAATTTTAACTCCCCGGGGTAAAATAAGGGGGTTGAATTCTCGGTAGGGAACCGGTTGTTCCCAAAGGGGGAAATTTAGCCTGTCCCGAATGTCGGCTTCGTCGAAAATCGATGTTCGTTAACCGTAATTTGAGGAATATGTGATGGACCTGTATCTTCCGAAAGGGTTTAAGTTCGCCGGAGTTCACTGCGGCGTAAAACCTAATACCACCAAGCTCGACGTCGCGCTGATCGTCTCGGATTTCCCGGCGACCGCCGCGGGGATCTATACCCGCAATCTCGTCTGCGGCGCGCCGGTTCAGCTTGACCGCGCTCGGACCCCCGGCAAAGATTTCCGCGCGATCGTCGTCAACTCGGGGGTCGCCAACGCATGCACCGGAGAGAACGGTTTCAACAACGCGCACCAGATGGCCGAATGGGCCGCTGATACGGTCGGGGCGAACGACGAGGCCGCTCTGGTGATGTCCACCGGCGTGATCGGCGTTCAGCTGCCGATGGATCGAATTAAACAGGGAATCGAAGCCGCCGGCAAAGAGCTTGCCGCGACCAAAGACGCTTTCCATAACGCCGCCCACGCCATGATGACGACCGATACGGTTGAAAAGGTCGCGTCGCGGAGGATCACCCTTTCGAACGGAAATGAAATCACCCTGACCGGTATGTGCAAGGGAGCGGCGATGATCGGTCCGAATATGGCAACGATGCTCTGCGCCATCCTGACCGACGCGGCGCTTTTGCCCGAGCAGGCGCAGGATCTCCTTCGACGGGCGGCCGACCGCACCTTCAACTGCATCAGCGTCGAAGGGCATACATCGACCAGCGACACCGTCCTTCTGATGGCGAACGGAATGGCCAATCCGGACCCACTCCCCGAGGCGGACTTCTTCCCGTTTGCCGACGCTCTGACCGATATCTGCGCCGAACTGGCCCGCATGATCCCCAACGACGGTGAAGGGGTCACCCATCTGATCACGGTCAACGTTCTCGGATGCGACACTCAGGCCGATGCCAAGGCGATCGCCAAAACGATCGCCAACGACGTGCTGGTCAAGACGGCAATCTGCGGCGCCGACCCGAATTGGGGCCGAATCGTTTCGGCGGCGGGGCGCGCGGGGGTCGATTTTAATCCGGCGTACGTTTCACTGAAGATCAACGGCTATTCCCTCTATCGGGACGGAACCCCGTTGGATTTCGATAAAAAGGAAGTTTCCGAATCGATCCGCGCCAACCGCGAGACCGTCTTCGAAATCCATTTCGAAGAGGGGGACGCCTCGGCGCGTTTCTGGACGTCCGACCTGACGACGGAATACGTTCATCTGAATGCCGATTACACGACCTGATACCGGAAAGGAATAACGATGGCTGTCGTCTTAACAAAATCCGCGGTTGACGAAATCAAAAAAGTCAAAGAGGCGCAGTCGCTGGGTCCCGAAAGCCGCATTCGCGTGGTGATCGTCGGGGGCGGGTGCAGTGGAATGCAGTACTCTCTCGGTTTCGATCAGGAATATGACCCCGCGGCTGATATGAAATACGATTATGACGGGATTGAAGTCGTCGTGAAAAAAGAGTTTGACCTCTTTCTCGACGGCACCGAAATTTCATTCGTCGACACCCCGACCGCAAAAGGGTTCGCGATTGACAATCCCAATTTCCCCGCCGGAGCGGGGTGCGCCGGATGCGGAGGACACTGAAACAGGACACGTTTTATGGCCAACTATTACAAGGTGCTGGGGATCAGCAAAACGGCCTCTCAGGAGGATGTCGATAAAGCGTATCGGAACATGGCACGAAAGTACCATCCCGACCTCAATCCTGATGATCCCGAAGGAGCGAAAAAAAAGTTTCAGGAACTCCAGGAGGCGTACGACACGTTGAAAGATCCTGAAAAGCGGAAGCTCTACGACCAGTTCGGCTCCGGATACAAACAGTACGGCGGCGGTCCTGGCGCCGGGGCCGGGCCGTTCGGTTCCGGTTCCTCCTATACCTGGAGCTCCTCGGGGGGCGACCCCGGAATCGATATCAACGAAATTCTCGGACAGATGTTCGGCGGCCGTGGTGCCAACCCGTTCGGCAGCGGCGCCGGTCCATTCTCGGGTCGGGGAACCGGCGGAAATCATCGTACCCGTTCCGCCATGCCGGGGCAGAATGTCACCAGCACCATCCGCGTTCCTTTCAAGATCGCCGCTTTCGGCGGAACGGTTCCCCTCACCTACCAGATGCCTTCGGGTCGGCGCGAAACGCTCGACGTCAAAATTCCCGCGGGAATCGACACCGGCAAAAAGATCCGCCTGCGCGGCAAGGGGGAAGAAAGCCCGATGGGAGGGGTTGCAGGCGATCTGATTCTGGAAGTTCAGGTTGAACCGCACAAGTACTACACCCGCGAGGGAAAAAACATCTACGTCCATATTCCGATCACTCTCAAAGAGGCCGCGCTTGGCGGAAAGGTCGACGTTCCGACCCCGACGGGTACCGTCACCGTAACGATTCCTGCCGGTTCAACCACCGGCACGAAGCTCCGAATCAAAGAGCATGGCATCACCTCCGTGAAAAAAGGAGAAAAGAAAGGCGATCTTTTCGTCGTCTTCGATGTGGCGCTCCCCGCCAAGTGGAGCAAAGAGGACCTCAAACTGATCGAACAGCTCGCGCCCCAGTCCGAGCCCCCCGAACGAGGTTCCATTCAGTTTTGAGACATAAAAAAAGAGCCCCTTACGGTGCTCTTTTTTTATGTCTTTTTCGGAAAACCGCCTCGGCTCAGCGAAGGATAATCCCCGCTTCCGCCGCCCGGGCAATCATTTCGTCCGGCCAGATCGAAACCTGAACCTCGCCGATATGCGCGGCGCGGAGCATAAACATACAAAGGCGTGACTGACCGATCCCCCCGCCGATGGAAAGGGGCATCTCGTCGTTCAAAAGCATCCGATGGAAAAGCAGGTTCGCCCGTTCCGGACACCCTTCAAGGTCGAGCTGGCGAATCAGCGCGGTTTTGTCGACCCGAATTCCCATCGAGGAAATTTCAAAGCCCCGCTCCAGAACGGGGTTCCAGAGGATAAGATCGCCGTTCAGACCGTTGCAGCCCGGCTTGGTTGGGGTGCTCCAATCGTCGTAGTCGGGTGCGCGCCCGTCATGCTTCTTCCCGTCGGCGAGCCGACCGCCGATCCCGATCAGAAAGATCGCGCCGTATTTACGCGCGGCTTCGGTTTCCCGTTCCTGAGGAGAAAGGTCGGGATAGTTCCGAAGAAGATCTTCGGAATGGATAAAGGTCACCTTAGAAGGAAGAACGGGAACGATATGGGGATAATGGTAGTAGACCGTCTGTTCGAGCGCGCGGACACAGTCGTAGATCGATTCGACCACGTCGCGAAGATAATCGAGGTTCCGATCTTCGGCGGAGATTGTCCGCTCCCAGTCCCACTGATCGACGTAGAGGGAATGAAGGTTGTCCAACTCCTCGTCGGCGCGGATGGCGTTCATATCCGTATAGAGTCCGTAACCGGGCTTCATCTTGTACGCGCCCAGCTTCATTCTCTTCCATTTGGCCAGCGAATGAACCACCTCGGCCCGAACATCACCCAGGTCTTTGATCGGAAACGAGACCGCTCGCTCGACACCGTTCAAATCGTCATTGATACCTGTTCCGGAAAGAACAAAAAGGGGCGCGGTGACGCGTCGAAGATTCAACGCGTCGGACAGGGTCTCTTGAAACTCTTCTTTGAGAAGAGAGATCGCCTGCTCCATCATTTCGGGGACCAGCATCGGAACGTAGTCTTTCGGAATCGTCAGTTTCATCGAAATCTCCCTTTAGCGATATCAATGTGGTTGGGAAACAAAAGGAGTACGCCAAGGGCGCGCCCCTGAAACAACACTAGGTCATTATAGCAACGCCGGGGGTTGTGACAATGAGAAAAACCGCGATTCGGCGCTCTCAGAACGCAGAAAGAGGAAAATTACCAAAAATTTTTGATTTCGATAAAGAGGGGTAATATGAGAATTAACAAGGCTTAACGGTAATGATAATTTCGGGCGGATAGGGCCTCCGATTTTTCGGAAAAACGACTCAGCAAGCTATGGAAAAGCCGAAAGATATGGTATGATAGTGGGGATTTCTGTCGCGGTGCCCCTCTTTTAAGAAAGGATCAAATATGAGTTCAAAGGACAACCCCTATTTCGTCGGCGTCGATCTCGGCGGAACCAACATGAAGATCGGCGTGATGGACAATCACGGCGAGACGCTTGTGTATGACTCGATTCCGACGCTGGTCGAACGGGGTCCCGACGACGCGGTTCGTCGGATGGCCGCGGGGATCCATAAAGCGGTTAAGAAAGCCGGACTCACCCCAAAAGATATCGCCCGGGTCGGGCTCGGTTCCCCCGGAACGATGGATATTCCGGCGGGGATGCTCGTCCGCCCGTCAAACCTCCCCGGTTGGGATTTTTTCCCGATTCGTGATAGGCTTGCCGCAGAATCCGGGTTCGGCGTAACGTTCGCCAACGACGCGACCGCCGCCGCCTTCGCCGAATATTGGGTCGGCGCCGGAAAAGGAGAACAGGGTCTGGTCGTTCTGACGCTCGGTACCGGGATCGGTTGCGGCATCATCTTAGAGGGAAGACCCTGGGACGGCTGCCACAGCCATGGCGGCGAGGCCGCGCACAACCTGATTGATATCTCCCAAAACGCCCGCTGGTGCAAATGCGGTCAGCGGGGGCATTTCGAGGCGTACGCCAGCGCCACGGGAGTGGCCAACCGAACGATCGAGATGGTCAATGCCGAGCTGAAAACCACCCTGGCTCCGCGGGTACGTAAAGCCCCTCGCCGCGACATGGTTCCGAAAATCGTCTTTGAAGAGGCGGAAAAGGGCGACAAACTCGCCATCCGGATCGTCGAGGAAACCGCCTACTATCTCGCAATCGGGATGGTTTCGCTCACCCATACGATCGACCCGTCCTGTTTTTTGATCGGCGGGGCGATGACGTTCGGCGGCAATGCGTCCAAGACGGGGCGTCTTTTCCTCAGAAGAACCAAGGCGGAACTGAAGTCCCGCATTTTCCTCCATCTGGCCGAACGGCTTCGGGTGAAGTTCGCGCTCCTCGGCGGTGACGCCGGGTATATCGGCGCCGCCGGTCTGGCCCGCCAGGAATGGGCGAAGGAAGAGCGGTAAGCCGCCCGATGAGAGTCGTGGAATACTTCGCCTCTCGCCAGGGAGAAGGGCTCTGGACCGGCACCCGCTCGACTTTTATCCGGCTGGGGGGGTGTAATCTCTTCTGCCGCTTCTGCGACACAGCTTACGCCTCTTGGAAATGCGAGGCGGGAGTTGATCTTTCGCCGGAAGAGATCGTCGGAATCGCCATTCTTTACGGGTTGCCCCACGTAGTTTTGACCGGCGGGGAACCGATGGCGTTCGGCGCGACGGTTCGTCTGACGAGACTTCTCGCCGAGCGGAATTTCATCGTCACGATCGAGACAAACGGCACCTGCGACCTTCCGGTGCAATGCGCTCTGATGTCGATCAGTCCCAAGATGAGTAACTCCGCCCCGGCCGACCCGCTTCTTCATGACCGGCACGAGACAGTTCGATTTCGTCCCGACGTGGTACGTTCCCTTTTGAGCCGATATTCCGGTCAGTTGAAATTTGTCATCGACACTCCCGAAGACCTCGGCGAGGTTGACGGTTACCTCGCCCGGCTCGGCTCGTTCGACCCCAGCTGTGTCTTTCTGATGCCACAGGCGGTCACTCTCGAAGAAATGCGTGGGAAAGAAGAGTGGATCCGGCACGCCTGCCGGATGCGCGGATTCCGATACGCCCCCCGGATGCAGCTGGAATGGTACGGCGCCGTCCGCGGAAAATAATCGCAACACAAAAAAAACTGATGGGAGAGCTCCATGAAAATCACCCGACGCAAAATGATCAAATCGTCCCTTCTGACTCTCGGCGCCGCGGCGCTCGTACCAAGCCTTTCGGCAAATGAGAAACACGTCTACGAAGTCGGCGCCTGGATGAGCAGCCTGAGCGACTTCGAACGGGCAAAAAATATCGGTCTGGACGTAATTCAGGTCAGTTTTCCCCTCCGCCCCAACGGTGCGGAATACGATTTCCGCTCGCCCGAAGCGCGCGCCAAATACCTCGACAAATCGGCGCAGACCGGCGTACGGATTGAAGCTTTCGCGATGGGGGAATTCAACGAAAAACCGTTCTGGGCCCAAGACGACACCATCGAGCAGGTTTCGGCGTGTATCGACGCGATGAAAGCGATGAACGTGAAATACGTGTTGATCTCCTATTTCGGCTCCGGCGATCCGAAGACCGACGACGAGTGGGATGAGATCATCCGCCGCTACAAGATTTTGGCGCCGAAAGCCGAAGACGCCGGCGCGGTTCTGACAATCGAAGCGCCCTGGAACGCCGAAGGACACCATCGTGTCGTTGACGCGGTCAATTCTCCGGCGGTGCAAGTCTTCTACGATCCGGGAAACATGGTTAATATCTTCGGCGATACCGACTGGATCTGCAATGACATCCGAAAGCTCAAAGGCCTGATCAAGGCGTGCCACATCAAAGACGACAATATCATAGGAAAAGGAAAGATCGATTACCGGAAAGTCCTTGACACCTACCGGGAAATCGGCTTTTTCGGCCCGCAGATCGTCGAGGGTTCCGTCGTCGGCGAACTCGGGTGGGAAGAGAGCATGAGACAGAACATCGCCTATATCAAGTCTGTCTGATCCCTCTTTCCGCATTTGCTATTCCGAAGATTGACCGGCGCGCCGTGGAAGAGGAATACCCGAAACGACCTCGGCGCGGGCCAGCACGGCGGCATGGACCGCGGCGGCTCCTTCCTGCCGCAACACACGCGCGATTTCACTGCAGGTCGATCCGGTCGTCATCACGTCGTCGACCAGGAGAATCGTTTTTCCCTCGATATCTTTTCGGCGACGGGAAACAACTTGAAAAGCTCCCAGAAGATTCGTTCGACGCAGATTCCCCGGGAGAGTCGCCTGCCGAACCGTCCAACGGCTTCGTCGAATGATATTCGTCCGGCATTCGATCCCGATCTTCGCGGCAAGAACGCGAGCAATCTGTTCCGCCGAATTGACACCCCTTATCAAGTGTCGCAAAGAGTGCATCGGTACCGGGATTACCAGATCGGCGCCAATCGACATCAGCCGGTCCTTCCGCTCGCAATAAAGGAGTCTTGCAAAGACTTCGGCCGATATGCCGCTTGTCTCACGCTTCATTGAAAGGATCTGTTGTGAAAAAGGGGGACGGTATTCCCCGATCGCGACGGCGGAATCGAAACAGAATTTCTCGCCTTTGCAGTTCCCGCACCCAACCGTCTCGGGACAGGGGTAGGCAAGAGGCCCGGCGCAACGGCGGCATTGAAGACGTTCTTCCTCAACGATGAACCGACGGCAATTATCACAGAGAAGAAGACGATCCGCATCGCTCCGGCCGAAATAGGAAGAATCCGCCGCCCATTCGGGGAACGAACCGCACACAACGCACAGCGGGGGGCAGAGAAGGTCGACGACAGACTCCGCCGCAGAAAAAAGTCGGGAAAAAGAAGATGAAAACCATTTCACGGGAAGGCCGTTTGTGAGAGTCTCTCCAGATGGGAAAGAGGGAAAAAGGGGGAACAAATCCGAAAGGACTCTTCCCCCTTTACCGCTCTAGTTCAATTCAATCCACTTCCCGCCGGATTGAGCCGACTGATGAGCGGCATAACAGAGCCGGACATTCCGAAGACCGTCCGAACCGTCGAGGGGTCTCTTTTCAATGATCGAAAGAGCGTGGCAGCGAATCATCTCCTGATAGATGTTCGGCGTCGGCTCGTCGGCGAGCGTGATCGTCTCCTGAGAGGAGAAGCGGTCAAGCTCCAGACGCATCGGAACCGGCTCGTCGGGATACCCGGAGAGCTGGAACATCGAACCGAAACTCCGCAGTACTGCATCGCTGCCGTAAAGTTCATAGCCGAGATTCGAAAGTGTTCCGCCCAAACCGCCCCGCAGTTCGCTGAACGCCACGCGAACCGAACCGGCAAGCGCTCCGTCCATTTTGAAACGGATGTAAGCGCCGTCTTCGGCCTCGATCCCGAGCGTCTTGGGGTAATAGACCGCCGCCAGGGCATCGATCTTTTTGCCGAAGATGAATTCGGCCATATAGAAGCAGTGACTGGCGACATCGCCGATCGGTCCGCCGAGTTCGGAAACATTGGCGCACCGCCAGGTCGCGGCCTCTTCCGGAGTAAACCCGTAGGCGAACTCCATGTGGAAACAGGAATCGTTGACCGCGCCGAGTTTCCTCTGCGCGACGAGCTCGCGGGCAAAGCGGTTCAGCTTGTTGTGAACCATCATATGGTCGACACCGAGCGAAAGACCTTTTTCGACCGCGAGTTTCGAGATCGATTCCGCATCGGCCACCGTCGGAGCCAGCGGTTTTTCCAAAAGGGCGTGTTTCCCGGCCCTGAGCGCCTTTCCGGCCAGAGGGGCGTGGGTGGTGTTGTTCGTCGCGATATAAACCGCATCGATCTCCGGGTCGGCCAGAACGGCGTCGACGTCGGAATACCAGCGGAGCCCGAGCGATTCGGCGGTCTCGCGGCGCGCGGGATTCACGTCACACGCGCCGAGAAGTTCATATTCCGCCGGCGAGACGGTGAAACGAGTCTTATCGCACGCGAATCCCTCTTTGGCGATCCGGTTTTCGGCAATCCCGCCGAAGCCGATCAGGGCATATTTAACCTTACTCATAAAAGCCTTTCTTTGCTGACGTTTATTTCATGTAGGCGTCGGCCACTTTCTTGAACGCGTCAATACAGGCCTGAATGTGCCGCGGTTCATAAACCGGATGGGTGAAGAACGAAATGGTGCGGTCTGTCATCCAGTTCGCCTGTTTGCAGTTGAACTGCGTGTAATCAATATGGCGCGCCGCCGGATCCTCGAACGGATATCGTTTTTCACCGAAGCCAAACCGGTCGACGAAAGCTTTCTCTTTGTACATCTCGGGCCAGAGAACCGAATAGACCGGAACACCCTCGGCAGCGACCGCGGCGATGAACTTTTTAATATCGACGCCGTCGATAAATTTGTCCGTATCGAGGACGAACGGAGCCCACCAGAAGGCGTTCTGACGTTCATCAGTATCGGGCGGACAGTAGAGAACGAGCGGATGATCTTTGAACGCGTCTATCAGCATCCGGCCGTTGCGGCGGCGGTTCGGCAGGTTCCACGTGTCGAACCGCTCCAGTTCGCACAGGCCGATCTGAGACTGCATTTCGGTCATACGGAAATTATACCCGACCCGGCGGTGGATATACATCAGTTTCCCTTCCATCTCGAGAAGGTTCAGCCGTTCGCGAACGTCGTAGCCGTGATCGCGGAGCGAACGGCACTCCCAGGCGACTTCGTCGTTGTCGGTCACCACCATGCCCCCTTCGCCGCCGGTGGTAAAGTGTTTGCTCTGGCAGAAGCTGAAACAGCCGACGTCCCCGATCGTCCCGGCTTTCTTCCCCTTGTAGACACCGCCGAAGCACTGCGCGCAGTCTTCGATGATCTTCAGATTGTACTTTTTGGCCAGGGCGATGATCGGATCCATATCGACGACGATCCCGTAAAGGTGAACAAGAAGGATCGCCCTCGTCCGTTCGGTGATCTTATGTTCGATATCCTCCGGCGAAAGAACATGGTCCGTCCCGACGTCGGCAAAGACCGGAAGGGCGCCGGCCTGAAGAACCGCGAAACTCGAAGCGATAAAGCTGTAACTCGTACAGATCACCTCGTCGCCGGGGCCGATCCCGAGCGCCGAAACCGCGACATGGAGCGCCTCGGTACCGTTGCCGACGCTGATCGCGTTCTTCGTCCCGAGCCATTCGGCCCACTTCTTTTCAAATTCCATTCCGATCGGTCCGGTCCAATAGTTGACCTTTCCGGAACGGAGGACGTCTGCCGCCTTCTGAATAGTTGACTCTTCAAAACTGGGCCATCCGGGAAACGGTTCGTTAAAGGTCTTTTCGCCGCCATCGATTGCAAGTTTACTCATTGAGGTCTCCTTCACATTTCATTCAGGTATTTAAATACAGTTACATTTGTGTTGCAGTTTAAAAATGGACGTCCCGATCATCCTTCTGCGTTGAGCCGGTTCAGCATACCGTAAACCAGCTTTCGCACTTTCCGTTCTGCGAGCGGTTCAAGGCAACTCGTCCGTGCCCGCCATGTCGTGTATCCGCCGAGACGGAACGACTCTTCGGTCGGCATATAGCCGTTACAGCCGTTCGCCAGAGAAATGACGATCGTGTGCGGGAACGGGCTCATAAAACGGATTTCCCGGCCGGTCGCGGTATAAACCTCCATCGGAAGCGCGACGATCGCGGTATCGCCGACACGGAGGGTCTGAATTTTCACCTCGCGCGTCGAGGGAAGCTTGCTCAAAGCGACCGATTCCCACGCGTAGGCGTCGTCGTAGTCCTTCAGCCCCTTGATCGAATCGATCCCCCGATCGGCCAGGTACGCTTCTGCCTGCCGGAGCTGATCGGCCGTCGGCTGACGAATCGCCAGTGTCAGCTTCTCTTCTATCATCGCAAGACGCGGGGTCGGATTGAACTCAATCTCCCGATAGGCTCCGAGCGCCACTTTGGCGACCGATTCGCCGACCGAGATCTTTCCGAACTCCCGTTTAGGATTTCCGAGAAAATCGATACTGTTGCAGTCGCCGCTGGTTCCGTTCGACATGATCGCGGTAAACCCTTCCTGCGCGTTAAGCCCTTTGGCCATTCGGTCACAGAACACGCCGAAATAGTCCGCCGAAATCGCTTTCTCCTCGGCATAGTGGGTCGAATAGTTCCCCAGAAGCGCGTAAGCAGCGCCGTCGGGAGTACGCAGGGCCAGAATCCGAACGCCGGGATCCGCTTTGTCAGTCGGACAGACGACGTTTTTTTCAATCCCGAACGGGTTCATCTGCGCGATATCGCCGGGCGAGCCGGTAAACTCGGGATTGACGGTCCAGGCTGTTCCCGGTTTCATGATGAACCGACGGCAGAAGACGTTTTTCGGATCTTCCCCCTGTCCGAACCCGGCTTCCACCTCCGAAAAGCTTTCAGACGCCTTTTGAGCGGCCTCGACAATCTTTCCGGAAAGGAAGGCCGCGTACTCTTCGTCAACTCCGGTTCCCAGAATCGCCTCGACGCTCGGCGCCGAATGGCAGTGTGTCGCGGAGATGAGAATACGATCCTCCGGGATGCCGGTTGTCTGCTGAATTCTCGCTTTTGCCGCGTCAAGAAAGGTTCCCGACATCATACAGGTGTCGACCACCGCCAGCATGACTTTTTCATTCCCCTGACGAAACACAAACGCGCGAACCGAAAGAGGATCGCCGATTTCGTTAAACCAGCGTTCCTCAAACTGACCGTTCACCATCACCGGTAATTTTGTCGGGGTCACATCGACTCGAGCCCGACCGGCATAAAGTTTTTCCATCACTTGCTCTCCAAAGATGATCGGAAAGGAAAACCGTCGCGCCCCCAATGGGCGGCGGAGAGAATAATAACGTTAAGGTTGGTCGTGAACCGATATCCTCGTCTTCCCGTGAAGCTCCTCGGCGCGACGCGGCCAGAGGAAGGGACGGATGAGACTCTCTTCCAGGAGAGGAATCTCGGTTCGAATCCGTTCGACCGCACCGCCGGGAAGAGCCCCCTTCCCGGCGAAAGAGCAATTCTCGGCAAGCTGCTTTTTATTATCGACTCCGAAAACGACGCTCGCAACCCCCGGAAGGGAGATGAGATATCGAAAACAGAGCTCCTTGACCGAAATACCGAGCGAATCGGCAATTTTCCGCGCCTTTTCGCGCCAGGCGAGGAGCTCCCGCAGATGCGGAGGAACATCAGCGTCGGGCATCAACAAAAGCCCCTGAAGACAGGCGCTCCGGGTGAAAACGAACGCCCCCCGCTGCGGTGCGCTGTCGATGAACTCGTCAAACCGCCGATCAAGCAAATTCGAAGGGAGCTGTACATACTTGGCGCGCCCGACAACCTCCCGAAAATCCGTGAGCGCGCGTTGTGAGTCGAGCGAGATTCCCGCGCCGTCGGCATACCCCTCCGCACAAACGCGTTCCAAAACGGTGAAATGGGGAAGGTTCTGTTCATTGTGTATCAAAACCGCCCGGAGCTTCGAACGGCGAAGCCGTCTGAGCGATCGCTCGAGGGATTCCCGAATCAAACGCTCGGCGTCTTTTTCGGACGTCTCGGCGGGAAAGATCGGCACCTTGGTAATGATCTGGAATTTGTCGGCGAGCCCCGACTCTTCCAGAGCCCGACCGAGAACTTCTTCGCTGGTACCGTAGGCAGCGGCGGTATCGAGCGTGTTGACGCCGAAATCGGCGGCGGCGCGAAGAATCCCAATCACCTTTTCAAGGGAAGGCTGACCTTCTTTGTT
This sequence comes from Thermoguttaceae bacterium, assembly GCA_017652805.1. Taxonomy (GTDB): domain Bacteria; phylum Planctomycetota; class Planctomycetia; order Pirellulales; family Thermoguttaceae; genus RUG695. The sequence goes on from JAGCAH010000020.1 coordinate 32,088, forward strand.
GGCAATTCCGTAGTTGAGACCGAATTGAACCGTTCCCAACATCATTTTTGAAAAGATCATCGGGCCGTATACCCTCCGTCGACGGGAATGTTCGCACCGGTAATATAGGCCGAAGCTTCGGACGCCAGAAAGACGATCGCCCCTTTCAGATCGTTCTGACCGGCCAGGCGGCCCAACGGAGTATTCTTGCAATAGTTCCGAACGAACGCCTCGGGCTGATGATTCGCCAGCCCCCCCGGATGAATGCAGTTGACACGGATGTTAAACGGCCCGAGTTCACTGGCGGCCCAGCGGGTAAAGTTCGCCATTCCCCCTTTTTCGAAAAAGTAAATCGGCGAGGGGGTTCCCATCCCTTCGGTTCCCTCGTAATTCGTCGGATTCCCCCCGACGAGTCCCATATACGAGCCGATGTTGATCACCGAACCGGAGGAGTTTTTCTTCATCCATTCCACCGCGCGCCGTGTGATATGAAAGAGGGACGAAACATTGATCCGCAGACTCTCGTCGAAGATATCCATCGACTGATCCCAACGGGCGCAGGCGCACCGGGTCACGGCGTTATTGACCAGGATATCGATCCGCCCCGATTTCTCGGCGACCGTTTCAATCAGACGATCGATCGACTCCTCCGAAGCGAGATCGAGTTCGAAGGCATGAGCCCCGAGCGGATCGGCGACTTTTTTGAGAGCATCAAGGTTGCGAGAGGCAATCCAGACATCGGCGCCTGCTTCGCAAAGAGCCTCGGTAATCTGACGCCCATACAACCCGGCGCCCCCGGTCAGGATCGCGGTTTTCCCTTTGAGTGAAAAGAGATCCATTACGTTCATCTTTGAAATCTCCTGTTCCTAATCGATGATTCGGGTCTCGTCGACCTCCCGACGGAATCGTCCCGGTTCAAAGAAGCCAAACTCCGCCGAAAAGGTTCAGGCAAACCCAAAACGGGGCAGCCCGAAAGCGGGGCAGGCACGGAGGATCCCCGGCTCCCCTTAATATACCATCTTCGTTTTCGGTTCGCAATTACTCTTTTTCGTCTGATTCAATTTCAGCGCGGGTCAAAATGAGCGTCACCTCGGTCTCCAGCGGAGGAATCTTTTCAGTGTTCGGTTCAAAGGCGAGATTCTCGTTATCCGCGGTACTCTCGAACGGAACATCGAGAATCGTCGCGGCAAAGTTGGAAACGCCGATCAGCTCCCCTGTAATATTCGCCATATAGTAGGGGTTCCCTTTCTGATCTTTTCCGGAAACGCTCCCGGTAAAAACCCACGGGCTGGAAAGGGTCTTCCCCGTCTCGACGCTGCGAATCAACTCACCGGCGGGAAGCTCACAAGTCTCTCCCCCTTCCCCCTTCCACCGAACGAAAATATTGATCTTATCGCCGTCGGGGGGAACAAATTCTGGGTTGAAACGGACGGGATGCCCTTTCTTGGCGCCGATCACAAGGAGTCCCGCATGAATCAGGTACGGCTTGACATCAACCGCGACAATCGATTCATATTCTTTACTCCCCACCCTGCACGCAAAAAATTCAAGAAGTCCTTCCCGAAGGGTAATCTTCCCGACGATCACAAGCGACGTGCGATCAGCGGTCACCCAAATCGGTTCGGTCGGATCGAGGGGTTTGAGCGTTTCGGGAGAATCGCAGAGAGGGATCACTTCCGACTTGGCGACATCCGACTCGTCGGCAAACAGAGTCGCGGCGCCCAGAAGAACAAAAAGCCCAAAAACGGAAAGACGTTGACCGATCACAACAGATCAAACTCCGCGTCCGCAAGGGAAACGAACAGCGCGTCAACAGCGATCGCCGCCCTGGCCGGGGGATAGACGAATTCGTCATGATCGGATTCAATCGAAAGGAGCCAGTTGGCGGAAAGAAAACCGCGGTCAATCCCCGTAACGTCCCCGTCTCCGTTGACATCGGCATAGTAGGCGAAATTGTCTTCTCCTTCGCTGGTGAGCCATTTCGAGGAAAGTATAGCCCGGTCCCCTCCGGAGACATCGCCGTCGCCGTTCAGATCGACCGGACAGACGTAAAACGACCTGACCGCGCTCCAATTCGAATTCGTGTAGCTTCCGCTGCCGAGCGCGCGAACGCGGTAACTTTCCAAACGGCCGTAAGTCAGTCCGGTGACAACCGCCGAGAGATCAGTCGTCACCAGGCTGTTCCACGAGAGTCCGTCGGCCGACCAGGCCAATTCGTAGGACGAGGCATTGGCGACGGCGCTCCAGGTGATCTCATGGCGATTTGCACCGTGCGAGACATAAAGTCCTCCCCGACCGGTTCTGATGGAGGGAACGGCTAACGGTTCCGCTCCACCGGTAACCGTCACCGAGGCGTCTCCGAATGAGATCTCCGACGATGCGAGCGTACCGACGCCGAGCCGCGCCAGGTTGAACGCTTCATTCTCAGCGCCGTTATAGGTCGGCGTTCCGGCCTGGATCGAACCAACCCCCTCCCCGGTCGCCATAAAACTGACCGTTCCCAAAAGAGCCCAGGAATCGACGGCCAACGACGTCTCTCCCGGAGAGGACATCCCGCCGGCCATCGCCACCCGGCCAGATTGTTCAAGAACGGCATAGTCGGCCAGATTCGAAAACAGTTCGCCGGGAATCCAGAGACCGGCTTCAAAAACCGATTCGGTGTAGGTCAGATCAAGATACCCGCCAACCGCCGCCTGAGAGCTTCCGTCGGTATTTTTAATCCAGATCTGGGCGTAAAGAATATCGTCAGTTTGGGCAACCGTCACCGACTCCTCGAGTACGTCGGTCTGCGAGACAACGGAAGTGGAATAGGAAATCACGAGTGCAACGTCCAGCTTGGAGGTCGAATCCGCCTCCGTCATCTGGGGGAGATCGGGTTCCGGAACGCTTTGAGAAACAAGTTCGACCGGGGCACAGTCTTCACCCCCTGCCAGAACGGCCGGGAGGACTCTTGTTTCGAGCTCTTCGAGACGGCATCGGCGGGGACGGTAATTTTGGGAACCGGATTTGAAAGAATCAAAGAGTTTCGGCATAAAGATTCCTGCAGAGCTTCTCAGAACCGGGCTCGGCAACAGAACACACCGACGCGAAACGCCCAGTAGCGCAAGATTGGAGTGCGGCGAACCCGTAAAACGCACCCTTAAGTCCTTCTAGCTATTCTATAAAAAAAACCGCGCCTTGCAAGTGATTTTCAAGCCGTCACGACGCGAAAGGCGAAAAACAGTCTTTTGCGGAGGAGAACGGTTTCAGGGACTTGCGCAAACTTTCAGCCGTTATATAATCCTCCTGGGTTTTCTGGTTCCACTCAACACCGGATCAGTAGCAGAAATGAAAAAAGATACTTCCAAGCATAATTCTCATCGGTCGTTCGACGAGGCATCTGAGTTTGAAATTTCAACACACGCCGATCATATCAGCGCCTACTACAACGATCCTTCCGCAATCAACGACGGCGATAACGAAGACGACGGGCTCGACGACTTTGATGACGACGATTTCGACGACGACTTCGACGCCGATTTCGAGGAGCTCCCCGACGACGAAGACGATGATCTTTTCGACGACGATGAAACGGAATCCGAAGATGACGACGAAGACGAAAACTACGACGAGGATTTCGACGACCTGAACTCCGACGAAAACACCTTTGACGACGAAGACGACGAGTGACACTTTCCCCTTTTAATGCGCTCGCTATTCCCGAAATCGCGGGGCTCGATTCACGTGTCTCCCTGATCCGCATTCCTCCGGAACTTGATGTCCCGCTGACGCCGAGGGTTCGGAAAATCATCGACGCTCCCGAATTCCGGCGTCTGGCCGAAATCACCCAGCTCGGGCTGGTCTCCCTCGTCTATCCCGGCGCCCGGCACACCCGATTCGAACATTCGCTCGGCGTTTACCGTCTTTCCCTTCTTTTCCTCCGCCGCCTGGCCAACGATCCGCGCTTCGCACAGACCGTGCATCTTGACGACGTCCCGGTTCTGATCGCCGCGGCGCTTCTTCACGATATCGGACACTGGCCCTGCTGCCACCTGATCGAAGACCTTGAACTTCCGGGAATCCGCCATCACGAATCGATCGCCGAACGCTTCATCACCAGAGGAAGAATCGGAACGATTCTCCGTAACGATTGGAATATTGATCCGCAAGACGTTCTGACCCTTCTCGAAAAGGCTCCGGTCAAACGCCGTCCCGACGATACCGATTCCGAATATCAGCGGAGGAGTAAGGTGTATCGGCTCTTTATGTCGATCATCTCCGGTCCGATCGATATCGATAAGATGGACTACCTTCTGCGCGACAGTATCGGTTGCGGCGTCCCCTACGGCCACCATTTCGACCAGGAACGGCTGATCGGCTGTCTCTGTCTCAACGAGGCCGGCGACGGTCTTGCGATCAGCGACAAGGGAAGAACCGCCGCCGAGCTGATGGTCTTCGCGCGGTATGTGATGTTCAGCGAAGTCTATTGGCATCACACCGTTCGCGCCGCTACCGTCATGTTTCAACGGGCCTTCGAGATTCTGTGGTCTCACTACCCGAAAAGGGAATCGTTGGTCGAAACCGCGCTGGAAACCCCTTTTGAAAACTGGCTTCAAATCTTGCGAAGCTTTTGCGAATCATCCCTTCAGGACGCCACCCTTCCGGAGCGGACCCGGCTCGACTGCGCCGACGCACTCCGCCTTCTCGGAGGGATCTTCTCGGCGCGGCGGACTATTTACAAGAGAGTTCGTCAGATCAGTGTCATGGAAGCGCCCGAGATTTACGCGATCCTGGCGGGCCGTCCCTATCCCGTCCTTCGTCAGTTCACCAATTACCTGGTCGAGGAGATCCGTCAAAGCGCTCCCGAAACCCTCGGCGGGCGTGAGAGCGACATTCTCGTCGACTCCCCCCCGCTGGCAAAAGAGATTGAATTTCGAATTTCGGTCTTCTATCCCAACGAAAAGAAATATCGGCCGCTTCAGGATGTCTCGCCGGTCGTTCGCGCCCTGGCCGACGAACAGTTTGAACACCACGTCAAAAAGATCCGCATCTTCGCCGCGATCGAAATTGCCGAGTCGCTCCGCAAAATTCCGAATCTTGACGACCTGATCCGAAAAGCCGCCGCGAAAGTCGCTCAGTAGACATAAGTCGGTTTTCGTTTACTGAGCGACAGACAAGTCTCCCCTCACTTTGTGTCCTGATCCGCCGCACGGCTCTCTTGCAGGGATTCGGGAGCAGGCTGTCCCGCCGTTTGCGGGGTACTTTTCTGCCCAGTGAGGAAGTTGTTGATCGTCGAACGCTTGTACAGATCGGCGACATACTGCCGAGCGGCAAGAAACTCTTTCTTCTGGCGGACGCTCGTCTGCAACGTCTCTTTCGCATCGTCGAACGAAATTTCCTGCGGAGGAATAATCTCCTGGCAGTAGAGGATGACAAACGAGTTTCGGTCGATCTGAATCACACCCGAAAGTTCGCCCGGCTTGAGCGAAAACGCCTCTTCTTCCAAGGTCGGCATTCCGCCGTTTTTCACAATCGGCGCGATCCGGCCGCGCATCTGCCGGCTTCCCGGTTCGGCGGAGTATTTCGCAGCCAAATCGCCGAAGACCTCTTCAAGAGATCGGTTCTCCTTTGCCGGAAGCGTTCGCGCTTTCTGCCAGGCCTCCTGGGCCAGACGCTGATCCTGAACAAAGATCCCGAGGCACTGAACTTTTTCTCCGAAGTTCGCCTCGAAGCTCTTCTGTAGGTCCTCGTCGGTCACCTTCACCAACGGCTCCGAGAGTTTACGAATCGCCACCTCGGGCCAGACAATGTTCGTCCGATAAACTTTCTCCGAAAAGTGGGTCGCTTCAAGCTCTCGCTTCAAATACGCCTCGATGTTCGGTTTCCCGTCTGGGAGAGGGTAAGTCGTTTCGGCGGCTTTGATCCAAATTTCGGTGTCGATATCCTGTTCGGTGATCGTCACATTCAGTTTTTTGAGTTCCTGACGGAGAAGGGCAAAAAGGATCAGTCCTTCCAAGTCTTGCCGGGCATAAAGTTCAAGACTCTTATCGACAACCGATTCGAGCGAGATCGACTGACCGCTGACCAACGCCGCGGTATTCGGATACTTTTGCATCAGTTCCGGATCCCCCAGCACGTTAACCACGTCCGCTTCCTTTCCCAACTTTTCAAAGAGGGCATTGGCGACCGATTTGAGCTTTTCATCGGCCGCACGCGAACGGAGAACGCTTTTGATCTCATCGATCTTCTCCTGCGGCACAACTGAATCGTAACGATTCTCGCACTTAAAGATGATATACTCATTTTCCGGTCCGTACGGGCCGACCACATCCGAAATATCGCCGGGGTTCATCGAGAAAAAGAGATCTTCGAGCTTGGGATCCGAAAATGTGTAGCGACGGATCGGCTGCATCCGTCCCTTGTTCGAAGCGGTCAGCATATCGGTCGACTCATTCTTGGCGACGTCGCCGAACGAATCGGGATCGGCGGCAACCCGCGTATGAATCTCATCGGCCTTTTCTTTGGTTTTGACCGTGATCTGCTGAATCACGACCGAAGGGCCGTAACTTTTTAGATATTCCCGTTCGAGCTCTTCATCGGAAACTTCGATCTCCGGGGCGACCAGTGCCTGCAATGCAAGCCGGGGCCAAATCACCTCGTCGGCATACTGTTTCGGCGGCATCCCGTTCTGATCCTTGATCAGTTCGGTAAACTGATCAACGGACAGATGGTTTGACTTGGCGAGCCGCTCGATCTCGGCGTTGACTTCATCGCGGGTGATCGTCACCTGTCGTCTTTTGCATTCGGCCAGCACCAGGGCGCGGTTTTCGATCCGTTCCAGGACTTCCGCCCCATGGACGCGCAGGGACTCAGCCTCCAGGTCGTCGGCGGTGATCTTCTGACCGTTCACCTCGGCAACCACCTCGGGAAGGAGCGTCTTTTTCTGCTGATGAATCGGATTTGAATCGGCCACGCGGGAAACGGCGTTTTCCGCCGGTGTTCCACCCTGTGCCAGAAGGCACGTCGTCGGCAGCGCAAACAAAATCAAAAAGAGGAGCATCGCCGAAAGAGGCAAGCGCCAGAGAGAGCGACTTTGATATTTCCGCATAATCCATCCTTCGAATCGCATTAAAGAAACAGCCGCGTCCTCACTCCGTGTGCGGGCAAACGACGAGGGATTTTAGTCAATTGAGAAAAAAAGGGCAAGGTCAATTGCTTCTCTTCAGAAGTCGTTCGGCAGCCAGAAAAAGGATCAAGCCCCAGAGAACCGCCGCCCACAAAACAAAAAAGATTTTTGCCGAGCAGAGAAAAAAACTTTTCGCGGCGAGATCTCCCGCACCGCCGAAAATAAATCCCAAAGCGCCGAGAAAAACTCCGATAATGGGAAACGTAACGGCCAAAAGCCAGAAAACGAGAAGCAAGCGGTGTAAAAAACGGGAGAATTCCATTTTACCTGCGTCCCGATTATCCTATAATGGTCCCTATACCGGAGTCCGAACAACAACATCGTCCACCAACCGACAGTACCGGCAGATGACATGACGATTATACAAAAATTCCTAAATCCTCTCCATACCCCCCTTTTTATCATTCTGGGAGGGTTCGCGCTCTTGTTTCTTTCCGAAACGGGCGACGCGGCCTCGTCGCGCGTCACCATGAAAGACGGCCGGGTTCTGACCGGTGAAATCGCTCCGATCGAAAGTGTCGCGGTCAATCCGAACAACCGAAAGTCCGGCGGCGATCAGACCGTTGAAAAGATCGTGGTCATTGACGATCAGCTCCGTCTGATCTACGTCCCGAAAAATCTCATTCTCGATATCGCCCAAGACGATCTGGGCGCCTCGGCCGAGATTTTTCGGTTCCGTCAGCCGATCTTCCGGTCAAGCTCTCAGGCCGCCGTTTCACTTGGCGCCTACAAAACAACCGAACCGTTCGACCCGTTCGGACGACGGACCATCTATTTTAACGGGACTCCGCTGATCCAGGGGATCACCGAAATCGCTCCGGGCTACGTCCGTGCGCAGGGAATCAACATGGGGATCGATATGCGCTTCTCTCCCCATTCGTTTCGGCGTGATTTCCTCTCCTCCATGATCCGCAAGGCGATCGATCCCGAATCCCTTTCCGACCGACTTCGGATCTATCTTTTCTACACCCAGGCCGAACTTTTTGAAGAGGCTGCCGCCGAACTGGAAGAGATCATCCGCGATTTCAAAGACAAGCCGGAAAACACCGAACAGCTGGACGCCGGACTTCGAATGATCCGACAGCTTTCCGCCACGCGTCTGGTTGACGAACTGAAACTTCGACGCGACGCCGGGCAGCACCGGAACGTCCGCTCTCTGATTGAGGAGTTCTCGAATGAAAATATTTCTACCGATCTGACCCAGTCGGTCCGTGCGCTGGCCCGCCAGTACGACGAAGAGGACGAAAAGAAGGGGCGGATTCTGGACGAACTCCGTCGGATGACCGACACTCTGACGAACGAGGATCAGAAACGGGAGGCCTCGGCGATTCTCGACGAAATCGCCCGTGAGCTCAATCCGAACACCTCGAATCGATTTGCGGAATTCCTCCTTTCCCTAAACGACGAAAGTCTCAGCGACGAACAACGCCTGGCAATCGGAATCTCGGGATGGCTCGCCGGAAACGCGGGGACGGACAATCGTCTGGAACTGGCACTTTCGATGGTTCGCCTCCGGGATAAAATCAACGCCTACCTCATCGAGACCGCCCCGACGAAGCGTGCCGCGATTCTCGAAGAGATCAAATCCGAAGAAGCGTCGACTCCTCTGGAAAACCCTGCGCGCGTTCTTCGGTACATGAAGCCTCCCCTCGAAACCGAACCGACCGACCCGAGTCTCACGGGATTCTATCAGATCGAAGTTCCGTCGTTCGAAGAGGGAAAAACTTTCCAGTACCTGGTTCAGCTTCCTCCGGAATACGACCCGAACCGGAAATATCCGACGGTCGTCACCCTTCACGGAGAAAAGACAACCCCCCAAATGCAAATCGACTGGTGGGCCGGTTCCTGGAACGAAAAAACCGCCGATGACGGGACGACACTGAAACAACGTTTCGGTCAGGGAACGCGGTTCGGCTATATCGTCGTCGCCCCCCGTTGGGCGAATGAGGAGGAGACGTATCACGGTTCGGGTGCCGAAACCGGAGCTGTCCTTTACGCGCTTCGCGACGCGATGCGCCGTTTTTCGATCGATACCGACCGCGTTTTTCTGAGCGGACATTCTGCCGGAGGAGACGCGGCATGGGATCTGGGACTTTCTCATCCCGACCTCTGGGCGGGGATCATCCCGATTTGCGGCAAGGCGATCCGCTACCCGTTCTATCTTCGTAAAAACGCCCGCTACGTCCCGGTTTATGCGGTCAACGGTGAACTCGACGGCGGAAAGACGTCGTTGAGCAAAGGGGTTCTCGACCCGGGAATGAATCAGGTTCACCCCTTCGACATGACATGCGTCGTCTTCCGCGGGCGCGGAAACGAGTCGTTCTCGGACGAGCTGATCCGTATCTTCGAATGGATGGGTTCCCGATCGCGCAACTTCTTCCCGAAAGAGCGTCTGACCGTCTATTCGATGCGTCCCTGGGATTACTACTTCTGGATGGCGGAGCTGGGAGATTTTCCGGAAAAGACGATGATTCTTCCGATCAACTGGACTGTCGGAAAACTCCCGGCGAAATACTCCCCGGCCAAGACCGACATCATACCCGTTGCCGAAAATAAAATCAAAATCATCTCGTCGGCTCAAGCCTGTTCCATCTATCTCGCCCCTGAAATCGTCAATTTTGACCAAAGGATTGAAGTCACGTTCAACGGAAAACGGATGTCTCCCCCCAACGGTGAAATCACGCCGAGTCTTGACATTCTTCTGGACGACGCGCGAACGCGCGCCGATCGCCTCCACCCGTTCCGCGCAAGACTCGATTACGAAAAAAAATAGCTTTTCTCTCCTCCTGAAAACCCGTCGTCTGAGAACATTTAAAAAATGCATAAAATAAGCAAGAAAGAATGAATTTCCGGGAAAATTATCGATGTTGACACAGATGTTAAAATACCTATAATATGGTTTATTGGAAAAGATAACAACAATGTAGAGATTATTATTTTTCGATAAAACAGAAGGTTTATTGACCTTGAAAACAATCCGGGAAATAAATAAAATAATCCCTATTGGGAGAATGTCCGAAAAAGTATTTTAGGAAACTTTGTAAACAGGGGGTGTTTGTTTCGATCGATAAGATCTTTTGTTCATCGGAAGAGAAACCACCTAACGTAACAACACGAAGGAAAGACGATGGCAGTTAAAACTGTATTCACGACCGGAGAAGCAGCGAAGATTTGTAAGGTTAGCCAGCAGACAATTATTCGTTGCTTCGATTCCGGGCAGCTGAAGGGATTCAGGGTTCCTGGGAGTCGATTTCGGAGAATTCCGAGAGACCAGCTCTTCGCCTTCATGAAAAACAACGGTATTCCGACCGACGCGCTTGAAAGCGGAAAACGGAAGATTCTCGTCGTTGACGACGATCCCGATTTGGTTCGTATGATCGTCGACGTCCTCGAAAGCGATGGCCGCTTTGAAACGCGATCGGTCAACAACGGTTTCGATGCCGGAATGATGGTCAAAGAATACCGTCCCGACCTCATCATCCTCGATGTCATGCTTCAAGACATCAATGGAAAAGACGTCTGTATTCGCGTCCGGAACGACTCGTCCCTCGAAGACGTCAAGATCATCTGCATTTCGGGGATGGTCGAAGAAGACAAAATTCAAGAGCTCAAGGCCGCGGGAGCGAATGTGTTTCTCCACAAACCGTTCGATACCGATGTTCTCATCGAAAAGATGTGTGCCCTTCTTGAAATCGAGTCATTTGCCTGACCGAGACCGAACGGTTCGGGCGTCACAATTCAGGACCAACGGCTAACCCAATGCCTGAACCGAACGACAAGCTGATGACTGCGCTGGCGGAATTTGCCGCCGGCGCCGGTCACGAAATCAATAACCCGCTGGCGATCATCAGCGGGCACGCTCAGGTTCTCCTCGAAAAAGCCGAAACTCCGGACCAGCGGCGAAGGCTCGCCTCGATCATCTCCCAGACGAAACGCGCCTATGAAATGATCGCCGATATCCGTCTTTTCGGTTCTCCCCCCGAGCCGTCGAACTCGCTCTTTAATCTCAAAGCTTTTTTGGAACAGCTCGCTGTCGATTACGACGGGAACGACGCGGAATTCCCCGTCGCCCTTTCGATTGAGTACGGCGAAAATCCCGTACCGGAAGAGGTAAATTGCGACCGACAGATGCTCCGGATGGTCTTCGATGCCCTGGTGCGCAACGCCTATGAAGCGGTCGCTCCGAAAGAAGCCCGGGTGAAGGTCGCTGTTTTTTCAAACCCTCAGACCCGTCAATGCCGTTTTACTCTGACCGACAACGGTCCGGGAATCCCCCCTCGGCTTCAATCCCGTATTTTTCTCCCCTACTTCTCGGGCCGAGACGCCGGTCGCGGACTCGGTTTCGGTCTTCCGAGGAGCTGGGCTCTCATGAAAAAGATGGGGGGGGATCTTTCGTTAAACGACGAGGGATTTGTGATCACCCTGCCGCTGTCGAAGGATTAAATAATTCTCGAGCCGCAGCTCCACCAATAGGAGACGAATCGAATGAATCGTATCTTCGCATTCACTTTGTCGTTATTCCTTTCCGCTTTCTTTTGCTCCCCTCTCCTTTCCGATGAACTCATCGAAGGAGAAGATTATGTTTTCGTCACCCACGACGGGGGGGCCGGGGGATATGAGGCGTTCCCCGACATCTGCCGACTCAAAGACGGACGGCTTCTGTGCGTCTTTTATGACGGGTACGGCCATATCGCGTTTCCGAACGCCGAAATCTTTAAAACCGGCGGACGAATTTCGGGATGTTATTCTTCCGACGAAGGAAAAACGTGGAGCGAACCGTTTGTCATTTTCGATTCCCCCTTCGATGACCGCGACCCTTCGGTAACCGCTCTGGACGACGGAACCCTTCTCTGCGCGTTTTTTATTCTCGATAAGCCGATCGACCCGAAGGCGAGATACCGAAAGCTGGGATCCTGGTACATCCGATCCAATGACGGGGGAGCGTCGTGGAGTGAACCGACGCCCATTTCGGACCGATTTTGGGGATCCTCGCCGATCCGGATTCTCAAAAACGGACGATGGATCGCCGGGCTCTACAACCAGAATCAGGAAATGAAGGCGGCGGTCGGAATTTCCGACGATCAGGGGAAGCATTGGCAAGTCGTCATCGTCCCAATGTCAGGCCGTCCCGACGGAGACGAAACCGACCTGATCGAGCGGAGTGACGGTTCGCTTCTCCTGTATATCAGAAGCCGCAAAGGAGCCGAGCCCCACCCCATGCTTGTCAGTCGTTCCTATGACGGCGGTCAGTCGTGGACGGAGGCGGAAAGCGCCGGCTTTTCGGGACATTGTCCCTATTTTTATAAGACACCCGAAGGGGTTTTCGTGCTGGGAACAAGAACGGGAACAACCGTTCTGAGCGGAGACGGGGTCATTCCCGAAACAACCACCATCCGAATCAGTTTTGACGAGGGAGAGACCTGGAGTGCTCCCGTAACGGTTGATCACTGTTTGGGCGCCTACCCCTCGATGGTCACGCTCCGCGACGGATCAACCCTCATCGTTTACTATGAGGAAAAAGAGGGCTCGAATATCCGCGCCCGAAAATACCGCATTTCAAACGGCGGGGTCGAGTGGCTGAAGTTCGACAGGTAAAACTCCCCTTCTCAGCAAATTCTCCAAAAAAGAGAGTCTGCCTCACGAGAGTGTCGTGAACCAGTAGTCGACAAGCCAGGTGAGATCGGCATTGTCCACATAGTCGTCGCCGTTGATATCGCAGTCTTCATTCCACGCGACATCGCCGGGCGCCGTGTGCCAGGCGCTGAGGAGAAGTCCCCAATCCCCGGTCGAAACGATTCCGTTGCCGTCAATGTCGGGGGTGTGGGCCCAGAGGCGCGAATAGGAAGGAACGCCGACCGATTCGATCAGAGCGTCAGCCAGGGGATACGTTTCACCGCTTCTGACGTAATAGTAGCCGTAAACGAAGGGCGAAACGGGATCCGTAATTCCCGAAACGGAAATCGAAGGGGTCGTCTGCGAGGAACTGTCGAGCGAAACGACAAAACGGGCCAGAAGCCATGAATTTTCGCCGCCTGTGATCGGTTGCAAAAGGCTCCAATCCTGAGTGGACGAGAAGAGCCACGCCACCTGGACACCTTTGATGCGGGTTTGACCGGTGTCGTAATACAGATATTCACTCATGGTAACTTTCCCGGCGTAGATGTCCTCAAGATCGAGGAAAACCACCTGATCGGGATCATAGTCGAGCTGAATCTGAATGCTCGAGATAAACTTTCCGTTGGCATTAAAATCGGAAACCCAGACTTCAAGATAGAACTCGTTGCTGCCGACGACCGCCTCACGGGTCGAAACGGGAACCTCGTCGTTCGGCAAATAGTAGAACGTCCCGAAGTTACGGCTCCCTGTTGCGAGAACCTGGTAATTTTCGGTCGGTTCCGAAAGAGCCGCCAAAGTAATGGTCACTTCCGGATCATCCAGAGCCGTATCCTGCGGCACCCCACCGTCTTCGGGAAGCGGAACGGTGTCCGTCGATCCGACGGAGAGAACGGCCGCGCCCGGGGGGTTGACGAAATCGGGATCGCCGACCGATTTCATCCAATTCGCTCTGATATACGTCAGATCTCCCGGGCCGATCACGCCGTCGGCATCGATATCATACGACGGATTCCAATTTTCCTCATCGGCCGAG
>JAGCAH010000178.1 GCA_017652805.1 Thermoguttaceae bacterium
ACCGGTTTTTCCGAATTTTGTGCTTTGCGCTCCAAAGAAGGGTAAAACGATTATGGCAACGCGGGAAGAAATCCTTGGTAAAATTCGCGGCGCTCTGGTTAACGATTCCGTTCAGCCCCCTCTCCCCGAACCGCCGCAGGTTTGGCCGGTTCAGGGAAAGTCGGCGGACGAACTTTTAGGCGAGTTCGAAACGAACCTGACCGCGGTGGCGGGGGAAGTCTGCCGGTGCGCCGACCGCGCCGACGCTGAGGCGAAGATCGCCGAGACGCTCAAATCGATTCAGCTCAACGCGGGTGTGAAGGGTGACGAGAAAAACTTCCGTCTCGGCTTTCGCGGAGGGGAACTGACCGACGCGGTTCTGGACGGCGTGCTTTCACGCCTTGAAGGGATGCCGGTGGTCGTCGAAAGGGCGCCCGAAGATGCGGCCGCCGCCAAGCCGGACGAACTCGAATCGATTTCGGCGAGCCTGATCCCCGCCGAACTCCTTCTGGCCGACACCGGGAGCGCGGTGGTGCGGAGCGCAAGCGCGTTCGATCGGCTGATGAACTACCTTTCGCCGGTCTGTCTGATCGCCGCGAAAAAGTCGCAGCTGCGCGAACATCTCCCCCACGCCTGGCCGGAACTGACGGCGCGGCTTGCCGGCGACGCGGAACGGACGGGGGAATTCCTCCTCATGACCGGTCCGAGCCGAACCGCCGATATTGAAAAGATTTTGATTCTGGGTGTGCATGGTCCGAAAAAGGTCGTTGTGTATATCGTTGAAAACGAATAGTTCCGTGAAAGGTCTCTATGCCGTCCTTCTCCGACCGATTGGCGCTGGCGATCGCTGAAAAGAAGAACCCGGTTCTGGTGGGGCTTGATCCCCGCTGGGCGCAGCTCCCTTCCTCTTTTACCGACGGGAGTGACGAGCCGACCGAGTTCGATCTCGCCGAGGCGTATTCCCTTTTCTGCCACGAGGTGATCGACGTGGTCGCGCCGCTGGTTCCCGCGGTCAAGCCGCAGGCCGCCTTCTTCGAACGGGGCGGACCCGACGCGATGCGCGCGCTGGCCGGTGTGATTCACTACGCCCAGAGCAAAGGACTCGTCGTGATTCTTGACGGGAAACGGAACGATATCGGCTCGACCGCCGCGGCGTACGCCGCCGGTTTGCTGGGACGAGGCACGTCCCCCTGGTCGGCCGACGCGCTGACGGTCAGTCCCTATCTGGGGGACGACAGTCTCGCTCCCTTTATCGAGACGGCGCAGAAGCGGGACGCCGGCGTCTTCATTCTGGTCAAAACGTCAAACCCGGGGGGAAAACTCTTTCAGGATCTTATCGCTGACGGGAAGCCTGTCTATCAGCATGTGGCCGAATGGGTCGAATCGGCTTCGCGCGCCGCGCTTCCCCCCCGTTCTCCGAACCCGTATTCGTGCGTCGGCGCGGTCGTCGGCGCAACGTGGCCCAAACAACTCGCCGAAATGCGCGAGACGCTCAAGTCGTGCTGGCTTCTGGTTCCCGGCTACGGGAGTCAGGGGGGCGCCGCGAAAGACGTCGCGGGCGCGTTCGACGAGCGCGGAATGGGGGCGATCATCAATAACTCGCGCGGGATCATCTTCGCTCATAAGAAGCCGGAATACGCCAAGTTCGGCGAAAAGAGATGGCAGGACGCGGTTCAGGCCGCGACACGCGATATGATCGACGCGCTGGCCGCCGAGACGACGGCGGGCCGGCTTCGCTAGCGCCGCGCCGGCGCGGAGTCACTATCGGCGCGCGGAGGACGGCCGTCCGGCCGACACCGCGTCTTTCGGCGTTCTTCCGGCCGACTTCGCCGCACGAGGCGGGGAAAGGGAGGTTTCGGTACGATGGATCTGCGTGAATTTAACCGAATCCGCGTCAGGATTATTGATCGTAACGGCGATCTGTTCGAAGGACTCTCGACGTATAACAGCGCTGAGTACAACCTCACGCGGTTCGGCCGGAGCGAGGAATCGCTCCAGATTCTTTCGTTTCCGTTCTACGCGGGTGATATTCGCGACGTCGAAAGCCTCGAAGGGAACGACGGAATCTACGGCGTCTTTTCGGCGCCGTTCGGGAACATTGAAGAGATGACGGTGATCGGCGGAATCGATACGATCGCCGAGGTCCTCTTTTCCGATGACGCGGAGCATATTGTGCGCCTCCTCGCCTGTCTTGAACGTTACTTCCTGCCGGGAACGAGCCATACACTTGCCTGCCGCGAAGCGGTGATCGACGCCTTGACCGAGCTGATGACCGTCAGCGGGGACGAGCGGGTTCGCACCGAGGCGGCGTCGCTTCTGGACATGGCGGGGCGCGGGGATGATTAATCTTTTTAAATCGGCTCCGCCGAGTTCGGACGGGGCGTTTGGCATGAGGGGAATCTGAGATGAACGAGATTTTTAAAAGAGTCAGTATCCGCAAATTCGAAGACCGCCCGATCGAGCCGGAAAAGATCGAAGCGATTCTGCGCGCGGCGATGGCCGCCCCCTCAGCGGGGAACCAGCAGCCGTGGGAGTTTTACGTGGTTCGCAACCGCGAGAAGATCGCCGAGCTGGCAAAGTCACACGAGTACGCCGGGTGCGCCGCCGG
>JAGCAH010000179.1 GCA_017652805.1 Thermoguttaceae bacterium
CACCGCCGGCGGAGGAAACAAAACCTCGGATATGATGAAGAAGATCATCGACTACGCCGTCGAAAACAAGATGCCGTTCGACACGTTCTGGGTCGACGCCGGCTGGTACGGCAATCCGCACGAGGCGGACCCGCATCCGAACTGCGGCAGCCAATGGTGGCCTCACGCGGGGAACTGGATCATCAACACGACGACCCACCCAACCGGCACGCTCCTGCCGGCGGTCGACGCCGCGCACGACGCCGGTCTGAAATTCCTCCTCTGGTTCGAACCGGAACGGGTGCAGGGGGAATCGAACGCGCCGATTCTCAAAGAACATCCCGAATATGTCCGCGGGAACCTTCTCGATCTGGGGAATCCCGGCGCGCTGGCGTATATTCAAAAGACGGTCTACGGGATCATGCGGGAAAACAAAATCGACACATTTCGTGAAGATTTCAATATGGACCCGCAGCCGGTCTGGGACGCGATCGACGCCGAGAATCCGGAACGGGTCGGTTTGGCCGAGGCGAGGCACATTACCGGGCTCTACGCTTTTTTGGACGGCATGCGGGACGAGTTCCCCGGGCTTCTTCAGGAGAACTGCGCGTCCGGCGGCCGCCGTCTCGATATGGAGATGATTTCGCGCGCGCACTCCTACTGCCGGAGCGACTACTTCATCGGTCCGAAGGAAGGGGACGCGGCGTTCATTCTGGGGCAGAACGCCACGCACAACACTCTCCCCTATCTTCCATTCCAGGGGGGCGAGACCGACTGCGTTAAGATCGGGGACGACTACGGCATGATGAGCGTGATCTCGTCGGGGAACGTCTTTACGCCGACCGACTTCGACGGCGGAATCGTTTGGCGTCCCTTTACCGACGACGAGACGGCGTGGCTGAAAAAGTCGTTTGACACCGCGGCACGGATGAACCGCCTCTATACGGGGAGTTTCTACCAGCTGACGCCGAATACCACCGCCGAGAATAACTGCTGGTGCGCTTGGGAGCTCTACGACGGCCGGAAGGACGAGGGGTTCGCGATCGCGTTCCGCCGCGGTGAAGCGCCGGAGTCCGAAATGACGTTCGGGCTCAGACGAATCCAAAAGGACAGGGAATACAAAATCGAATCGTTCGGCGGTGCAGCGGCGACCATTTCCGGCAAAGAGCTCGCCACGTGGAACGTCCGGCTCGAACCCCGTTCGTTCGCGCTCATCTTCTTCAAGGGAATAGAAAAGTAATCGACCGATCGTTCCGATTTCCGAAAGAGGCCGCCGCCCGAACCATTCATCTCGGGCGGCGGCCTTTTTCGCGGAACCGCGGCGCAAAAGAGCGCGGGAAAGTCCGTCTCACATTCCGAACGGCGCGTAGCGCCAATGCCGATATCCGATCAGATACTGGCAATGAGCCGCGGGAGAACCGAGAATCGTATTGGTCACCCGCACACCCCCCCAGGGATCTTCGACCACCGCCAATCCCAAACGGACCGCCGAGCCTGGAGGCCCCATGACGGTACGCATCTCGTAGAGGAAACCGGTTCGATGGTCAATCACCGTCAGATAGATCATCTCCGGCGACATTTGGATCGCGTCGATATATTGCCGGTAATTCAGAATCCGCCGTCCGTTGATCCCGATCAGAAGATCGCCCGTCTCCGGATAGTAGACCGGCGCCGACCAGTAACGAGACCGAAATCGATCGGGCGCGGCCTGGTAGTCGGTCGGATAGCGTTCGTCCGGCATCCGGTCGATCCGCTCCCGAATTGACCGGCCGATTTCGTCCCAGTCGTCCCGCCACCGCTCGGCCGAATGGCGATG
>JAGCAH010000180.1 GCA_017652805.1 Thermoguttaceae bacterium
ACACTCGATGGTCCGCTCCTGCGACGATTTCGCCCTGTCGGCACTCGTGGCGATGTAGTAGAACTCTTTGTTCTTCACTTCGGTCCAGCGCGCCACGGTCCGGTCGATCAGCGCTTTAAGCTGCGCGTCGATGCTGTAAAAGTAAACGGGACTGGCCAGGACAAGAACATCGGCGTCGATTATCTTTTGGAGAATGTCGGCCATATCGTCCTTTTTGGCGCAGACGCCGCCCGATTTCTCGCAGTAGTAGCAGCCGCTGCAGTAATCGATTTTCTTTTCCGCCACCCGTATCTTTTTAACGCGGTGCCCCGCCTCGCGGGCGCCGCGCATAAATTCGTCACACAGAAGGTCGGAGTTTCCCCCCTTGCGGGGACTTCCGGACAGAATCAGAATGTTTTTGGACATACGTTTCTCCTATGGATTGTTTTTTCCCGTGATCCGCTTTGACGTGCGGCGCCGCGCACTCCCTCCCTGACCGAAAAAAAGACTGCCCCTTTCGGAAGACAGTCTTTTTTTCAACAGCGCGGCCGTCTGCGGAAACGGCTCCTTAAAATTCAAACTGCGGAATCTTCATCAGTTCGCCGTCTTTGAGCGCCGACTGGTGCGCGACGATCCCGGCGACGGTCATGTTAAGCGCCCAGGCGATATTGACCAGCGGCGTGCGGTTCTCGAGAATCGCTTCGACGAACTCGTTCCCCAGATAGCCGTGCGAACCGCCGTGCCCGCCCGGATCGACCGAAGGCGGAAGCGCCGGCTTCTTGAGATTGACCTTCGCGGCGGCTTCTTTCACCGCGTCGTCCATCGGCTGGAACTCGTCGTTGTAACTCCCCTTTTCGGCACGGTTGCGGCCGACCTCGCCGCCCCAGCCCGGGGTGTCCCAACTGACCGCCATCCGCGCCATCCCCCCTTCGCAGGTGCGAAGGAGAGCGACTTCCGTCCCGAACGGGTTGCGGTACTTGTTGTTTTCCGCCTGGAAGTGCGCGTACTGGCTCCTGTGCCCCATGCACGAAACCTCGGTGAACGAATGCCCGCCCGTCGCGCAGACGTAGTAGGCGTTCGAGTGGGTCGGGTACCACTGCGGCGGAAGCCCGTCGCGCCATCCCTTGTAGGAATCGAGGTTCGTCGGGAAATGATGATAGTACTCCCCTTCCGAGTAGATCATCTTGCCGAGGACGCCCGCGTTGTAGAGCTGGCGCGTCGCGTAAACCGCGTCGTGGAATGTGCTCGTCTCGAACATCATGTAGTTAAGCCCGGCGTTCTTCTTGACCGTCTCGTAGAGTTTAAACGCCATGTCGAGGTCGCCCCAGACCGCGGGAACCGCGCTGGCCACATGTTTGCCGCTCTCGAGAATCTTGATCGCCTGCTCGGCATGGCTCGGCGCGTCGGTGGCGATGAAGATCGCCTCGATCGAGTCGTCTTTGATCATCTCTTCGAGCGAATCGTACGTCTTTTCGCAGCGGCACGCTTTGGCCAGACCGGCGCGGCGTTCGGGAATCAGGTCGCTGACCGCGACGACTTCGACGTTCGGATGATTCTGCAGACCGAACGCGGCGCCGAACTGGCAGACGCCGAACCCGACGATCCCCATACGGACCTTCCGGTCCGATTTCTGCTGCCAGACGGAATTCTCGTCGATGTCGGTTTCGGTCTGGTCGAATCCGGCGATCGGCTGTTCCTGCGCCGACAGGGCGCTCCCGGCGGCCAGAAGCCCGGCGCCGAGCGCGGTGCGCGTCAGGAAATTACGGCGGGAAAGTTTACTCATGATGCAACTCCTCTTTTCTGGAAATTAATTACGAACGTTGTTTAAAATCAAGTTTTTGCGTTACATGTTTTTATTCGAGCGGAATCGTCTTTCCGGTTCGCTGCGACTCGAGCGCGGCGGTAAAGAGCCGGTGGCTGGCGGCCGCCTCGTCGGGCGTCACGCAGCCGGCGAAGAGCTCTTTCGGCGCGCCGTGGTCGATCTCGTGGAGGAACGACGCCCACATCTGCAAAATGGCGTCGGGGAACCCGAACTCGAAGATGCCGCCGGTGATCGTCTTAAAGGCGGTGTCGTAGCCCATGTCGATCTGCTGCCAGCTCTGGCCGGCGCCGCCGGTGTATTCCAGGACTTCGAGCCGGCGCGGATTCTTGGTCGAAAAGAACGCGCTCTTTTCGGTGCCGAGAATCTTCACCGTCCAGGTGTCCTTTTCGCCCGGGGCGATCCGGAACGTCTTGACCGTCAGCGGAAAAATATCGTCGGGCGCGGCGGGGTCGGCCGCCTCGCAGAAGAGGGTGGCGTTGTCCCACGTCTTGCACGGGACTTTCCCCCCCTTGCCGTCGGGCCGCTCGGTCACGAGTTTGCGCAGGATCGCCCGGACGTTCTTCGGGTACCAGCCGGCGCGGAACGGAATGTGGCAGGCGTGAATTCCCAAATCGCCCATGCAGCCGTATTCGCCGTTGAACTCGATCATCCGCTTCCAGTTGATCGGCTTGTTCGGGTCGAGGTCGCTCGAGTGGAGAAATCCGGTTTCGACTTCGATGATCTTGCCGAACTCGCGCCCGGCGATCATTTTGCCGATCGCCTGCACCGCCGGATAGAAGGGGAACTCGGAACTGCAGCGGACCAGAACGTTCGGGTTCTCGGCGACGGCGCGCATGATCGCGTCGTTGGCGGCCTTGTCGATTCCGAACGGCTTTTCGCCCATCAGGTGTTTCCCGGCGCGGATCACCGCCGAGTAGATTTCGGCGTGCAGATTGTGCGGCACGGCGCAGTAGACCGCTTCGACCGCAGGATTGGCGAGGAGCTCTTTGTAGTCGGCGGTCGACTGGACGACCGTCGGAAAGTTCTCTTTATACCAGGTGTGAATGGCGGGATTGGTGTCGCAGATCGCCACGAGTTCCGGACGGAGGTCCGACTCGAGAAGATGGCACCAGCGCGCCGCGGCGCTGGCGAACTCGCGTCCCATCAGGCCGCCGCCGATGATTCCGAATTTAATCGTCTTTGTCACGTCAGATCTCCTCAATATCCAAGTCGGCGGCGTCGGCGAACGCCGTCAGTCTCGCCGCGGCGTCGCCGAAACAGACCGCGTTATGGTGCGGGCCGCCCAGTTCGACGTAACGGGTCAGGAACCCGCGAACCGGCGCGTCGGGGCGGAATTTGAAATGGGGAACGCACAGCTGCGGCAGAGGACCGAAATCCTCAATTTCGCCGTGCGCCATTATAATTTTATAGTTGTCGGACGCGTTGTAGTCAATAACCAGGGCGCAGAAAGTCGCCTCCCCCGGTTCGAGCGAAGTCAGAAGCGCCAGCTGCCGGTCGCGCGTGCGCGTGATCGGTTCGGGACGCGCCACGAGCGGGATCTTCCGGTCGCGCCGGGCCATCGCCGCGTTCATCTCGCCCATGTGGCTGAAGAAGAGCGCCTCGCCGGCGAAATCGGTCGTGAAGATCTCCGAAAAGGTCGCCGCGCCGGTCAGCTGCTGGAATATCCAGCTCCCCATCGTCGAGACGACGTCCCCCTCGCCGCCGAAACCGACCCCCTCGCCCATCATCCGGCTGATCCCGACGAAAGGAACGGTCGAGGTGCGCGAGTCGTCCCCCAGGGCGGTGAACTGATAGGTCAGCCCCTGGAGACGGTGGTCGGCAACGATGCCGCGCAGCGCCAATTCGGCGCGGGCGGCCGCGTCCAGGTCGCCCGCCGTGAGGTCGGCGGCGACGTCGTAGGTGTTCTTATATTCGGCGGCCAGGGCGGCAGCCTCTTCGGCCGGAGCGTCCGCCGCGCGGGTGATATACTCCTCTACAGGAACGACACCGAACTCGGCGCCGAACTTGGCGACCAGTTCCGAGACATCGGCGGCGAAATCCCCCATCGCCGGGAACGGATACCCCATCAGGCCGAACCTGGCGCTGCGAAGGTCGGTCGCCACGCGCTGGGCGATGAACGTGTCGCGGATCGTCTCGAACGGATCGGGGTCGCTGATATGGCTGGTGAAGATTTTATACGGAACTCCGTAGCGGTTGAGCAGGTTCCCCAGGTCGTGCGAGCCGTGAACCCCGTGGTTGGCGAACAGCTCGGCGTTGCCGTAGTTCTCGTCGACGGCAAAAAGCTCCTGCGTGTTCCAGATGATGATCGGCAGACGCGTCTCGACCAGCGCCGGCAGCGCGGTCTGGCTCGGCGAGTAGCAGAGGAAGACGACGACCAGCGCGTCGACGTCTTCGGCCTCGAAACGGCGGACCTCGCTGCGGATCGTCTCGCGGCTGTAGACCGCCTTGCCGAAAAGGACGTCGTTTTCCTTTTCGAGCGCGGGGATCACCGCGCGGCGGATCCAGTTTTCGCGGTCGGCGCGCAGCTCCGGCGCCAGCGTCTCGTAAAGTTCCAATGAAAGCGCCAGAAGCCCGAGTTTCGGGCGGCGCGCGGTGCAGACCTTTTCCTGTAACATAATCGCTCCCGGGGCAAACCGAAAAACGCTCCCTTCGGAGGGGGCTTTTCGGAAGGAATACGGTTTTTCCCGGCCGAAAGACCCGGCCGGGGGACATTTCTCTGTCCCCCCATTATATCGAAAACAATTCTCCTTTTCAAATTCTCCCCTTCCCGCGCTCCGCCGCAAGAGGCGGACGGGGGAAAAACTCGGTCTTTTTCGGGATTTCGGGGTAAAAACGGGGGGAAGAGGGATTCCGACCGCCGGAATTTTCGGAAAAATCGGAAAATCTTCTTTATTTTTACATTTTTAAAGCGTTCCGGCCGATAAGACCAGTAACAGCTATTCCCGCGGAACGTGTCGGGACGCCGGCGCGCGCCGCAGACTGCCGAAAACGGATTGGAGCAGCGTGGGAATCTTTGCTGTCCCTTAAGAGAGCTCCGCGCATTCAAAGGGGCTCGAAGAGAATCAGGTAAGGAGACCTTCAGCAATGAAAAAACTGCACTTTTTGAAATGGAATCGACGCGGCGGCTGCGTCTTGGCGGGACTCTTCTTCTGCCTTGCGGCCTGCGGCGCTTTCGCCGCCGACGACGGCGCGGCCGTCTCGTTCTCCCCGCTGGGAACCAGCCGTCTGAGCTGGGTCCGTCCGGGCCAGGCTCCGGCAGAGCCCGCGCCGGTGCCCGCAGCGGCGACCCCGGCTCCCGTTCCGGCCGCGACGAATCTCGATGACGCCCAGGACACACTCTTTCTGACCGAGCTCGAAACGAACGAGCCGGCCGAAACCGCCGGTGGGGAAAGCGCCGAATCGATCCGTCAGGTGCGTCTCCTCGAAACGGCGGCCGAAACTCCCGCCTCCGAACCCGTTCCGATTAAACTGGCGCTGGCGACCGACGCAATGCCCGAAACGAAACCCGAAACGGAGACTCAGAACAAGTATGACTTCTATGTAGACGAATGTCCCGATCCGAGAAAAATGGACTCGATCCTCGACATGAGTTACAAAGTCACCGTCACGCCGGGAGAGATGCCGCAGAGCTGCCCGCTTCCCGAAGAGACCTACGTACGGAAGCTTCCGACCCCGATCGTCTTCACCTGGAAGGCGAGCGCCCTCTGCCACAAGCCGCTCTACTTCGAAGACGTTCAGCTGGAACGGTACGGTCACGGGATCTGCCCGCTCCTTCAGCCGGCCCTCTCCGGAGTTCGCTTCTGGGTCACCATCCCGTTCGTCCCCTACCTGATGGGAACCTATCCCCCGACGCAGTGCGTGTATGACCTGGGTTACTACCGTCCGGGGAGCTGCGCTCCGAATATGGTTCAGCCGTGCCCGATCTCGATGCGCGGCGCCCTGATCGAAGCCGGCGCGATCGTCGGAGCGGCCTACGCCATCCCGTAAAAAGAAGATCGAAGTCTCCAATCCGAGCCGAAGGGCCGGCAAACCGTTTCCGGTTTGCCGGCCCTTTTTTTCGCCTTTGTGTATCTAACAATGTTAAGATTCTTAAAACAGGCAATTTAGGAAATTCAAGCGTTTTGTCAAAGGAACCTCAAAACAGTTTTTCCACAAAAAGCGAGGCGGCGATTCGAGGAAATTTTTTTCTTTTTAAAAAAATTTTTTCGCCGGAAAGCCCGTGATATGAGGGGTCTTTGATTTTTGTTTAAGAATTATTCCCGTTTTCCCCCGCTTCGGGTTGTTTGACAATCGAACGGAACTGACTAAAATCGCACTTGTTCGGAGGGAACCCCGCCCCTTCGCTCGGCCGCGATTCTTCGGGCAGGGTCCTTTTGTAATACACAACTAATCCGCTCCGATTTAACGGGTCTGTGTAGCAGATCCGGCATAAAGTCGGCGCCGCTGTTTTCCTATTAACACAAACGATTTCATCCCGCTCGCCTTCGGCGCGCGCTTTGACATACGAATGGAATTAACAACCGGTAAGGACATCGAACCTGCGCTGCGCGAACAACTCGCCCGGCAGATCGGTCAGAAGAAGCTTGACCGTTGGTTCGCCGATGTGACCTTTGCCCGCCGCGACGGGGAGGTCGTCGTTGAGGTTTCGAATCCGTTCCTGCAGGAGTGGCTCGCCAAGCACTACCGGCATGAGATCGTCCGTTGCTGTCAGACCCTTTTCCGCAAAGAGGTTCCGGTTCAGATTCTCGTCTCTTCCCGGATTGTCCCCCAGGAGAGCTGCCAAGCTGACGATCTGACCCTCGGTCCCGATCTGATCGAGTTCAAAGAAGCGGGCGAGCCGACGGCGCCTCACACCTTCTCCGCCGACGAAGGAGCCCCCACCAAATCGTCCTCCCCCCGAAAGACCGAACGTGCCGGCGGGCGCGTCTTCGCTTCGTACGAAACCTTCGTGACGGGAGTTTCGAACAGCGCGGCCAAGGGGATCGCCGATATCGCAATCTCCCGACCGGGACTTCTCAATCCGGTTCTGATCTACGGCCCGACGAGCGTCGGGAAGACCCACCTCCTCGAAGGGGTCTACTCCGAATTTCGCAAAAACCACGGGCGGAAGACCCCCAAGTATCTTACCGCCGACGAGTTCACCGGGCAATTCGTCCGGGGATTCCAGGAGAAGCCGGGGGGGGACCGCTCTTTCCGTCTCCGTCTGCTCGATTCGAACCTCGTCATCATCGAAGATATCCAAAACCTCGAAAAGCGGGACGCGACCCAGCGCGAACTGAGCGGTCTGGTCGACTTGCTCCGCGCCAAGGGGATCCAGATGATCATGAGCGCTGACCGCCCGCTGGCCGAAATGACCTTCCTCAAACCGGAGCTTCGCACCCGGCTCGAGTCGGGGGTCGTCTGCGCGATCGAGTCCCCCGACCGCGAGACTCTTCTGCGCGTCTTCCGGCAGATGGCCGAAAAGCGAAACCTGCCGATCCCCGACGAGGTCGCCCGCTTCGTCGTCTCGCGCTTCGCGACCCACGCCCGGCAGCTCTCCGGCGCGCTGAACCTTCTGCACGCCGCCTACCTAACCGGAATCGAAATCACCACCCTCGAGTCGGTTTCGGCGATTCTCGGCACCCTGATCCCCTGCCGGCAGGCGCCGATCACCCTCGAAGAGATCGAAAACGCAGTCGCCTCCGTCTTCGGAATCTCGCCTAAAGACCTCCAAAGCCGGAGCCGCTCGCGGCAATGCAGTTACCCGCGGATGCTGGCGATGTGGCTGGCGCGCCGGTACACCCGCAGCGCCCTTTCCGAAATCGGACGTCATTTCGGCGGCCGAAGCCACAGTACCGTCGCCGCCGCCCAAAAGAAGGTTGATCTCTGGCTCGAAAAAGGGGAAAAGAACGACTTCTCCGACTCGATCCGCCGCATCGAACAGATTCTCTCGTCCCGCAGCCGCTGACCCCTCTCCCACCTTGCGACAGACTCCTCAGGGAGTATAATGAGGGTGTCGGATCTTACCGCTCGTTCGTCCGGTTTCGTCATACCCCGGCACGCCGTCCGGCGGTTCCCTCTGAGTGCTTATTCCGCGCGGCCGCCCGGCGCGGCGGCAAGATTCTGAACTTTCCCCCGAACGCATAAGGATACCGATGTCCGAACCGCTCCCCATTCAGGAAAAAGAGAACCGCGACGCTCTCAGGCAGGCCGCCTTTGCCCCGTATCGTTCGACCCGCGAGTTCCTGGAAACGCTGGCGATTGCCCTCTTTCTGGCCTCGATTTTCAAGTTTTTCGAAGCCGAGGCGTACGTCATTCCGACCGGCTCGATGGCAACGACCCTTATGGGCCGGCATAAGGATGTCATCTGCCAGGGGTGCGGTTATCCGTTTCAGGTTTCGGCCAGCGAAGAACGGGACCGTCAGAACCGCTCGACCGACTCGCACGTTCTGGGGGGAACCTGTCCGCAGTGCCGCCTGGCTCAGCGGTTCGGCGCGAAAGACATCTCCTTTTCGGGAGACCGGGTTCTGGTCAATAAGTTCATCGGCGACTTCCACCCGGTCAAGCGGTGGGACGTCACCGTCTTCCGTTCACCTCCCGACCTGAAAACCAACTACATCAAACGGTTCGTCGGCCTTCCGAACGAAGATATCCGGATCCAGTACGGAAACCTCTACGCCAAAGAGCGCATTCCCGGCGACCTGGGCGAGCCGGAAATCCTCCGCAAGCCGACCGAGAACCTCCTTCGGCTTCTGCGCGTCGTCTACGACAACGACTACCCCCCCTTCCCTCTCGAGAATCTCGGCTGGCCCCCCCGATGGCAGGACGAGCGCGCCGCGGCGCGGGAGGAGTCTCTCGCCTGGCAGCCGATCGACGAGGGGCGGAGTTTCTTCTATTCCGGCGAGCGGGTTTCCGCTTCCGCCGGGGGACTCCCCGTTCTGCAATGTGCCGGAGCCCCCCCCGCGCGCGGGGAGGATCATCTCGAATGGCTCCGATATCGGCATATTATCCCGACCTCGCGCCAGTGGGCGGCGGCCGCGGCCGGCGCGCTCCCCTCCGGTCTGAAAGAGAGCGGGGTGATCCCGAACAACCCGCAGCTGATCACCGACATGAACGCATACAACACCCCCCAGACGGCGGGGCACCGCTCACCGGCGGGGATGGGGTACAACTGGACGGGGGAACTCGCCCTCTCGCTCAACGTCACCCCCTACGCGCCGAAAGAGGGTGCGTCGGCCGAAATGGTGCTCGAACTGGTGCAGGGCGAGGTTCCGATGCGCGCGCGGTTCGACCTCACGGCGGGAACGGTCACCCTCGAAATGCCGACCGTTCCGCAGTTCAAGCCGCAGGCCGCTCCCTGCCCCTTTGAACCGGGGAAAACCTACTCCCTCTTCTTCGCCAATATCGACGAACAGCTCCGCCTTCTGGTCAACAAGAAAGAGATCCCCTTCCCGAACGAGGGGAAGTACGACACCCTCTGCGCCCCCCTGGACGGCGTTGGCACGGCAGTTTTGCCCCGCAACCGCGACCCCGGGCCTCTGGATCTCTCCCCCGTCTCGATCGGCGCCAATTTCCCGATGCGGGTCGAGCACCTCAAGGTGATGCGCGACACCTACTACATCGCCCTGGGAAATCACCTCGAAAAGATCGAGACGAGCGCGCCGGTCGTCCTCAAAAAACCCCTCTTCACGTTCGCCCCGCGCGACCCGATCGACCACCTCTTCTCCGAGAGGCTTGCGGCCGAAGACGAAGAGGCTGTCGCCCGTTTCCTTTCCGACCCGGCGGGGTGGAGCGATTACGGAAACACACGGTCGGTCTTCATTCGCCTGGGGGAAGAGGAATACCTCGCCCTGGGGGATAACAGCAGCAACAGCGAAGACTGCCGAAGCTGGGGACACCCCGACGGCAGCTGGCCCGGCGGCGAGATTCCCCCCTGTGTCGACCGCCGTTTCATCCTGGGAAAAGCGGTCTCGGTCTACTGGCCGCACGGGAAGATTATCCCGGGGACAAGACTTCCTTTTGTCCCGAATTTCGCTAAAATGAGGAGGATCAACTAGGGAGGAACTCCCCCGCCGACGCATCCCCGTGCCGGCCGTTTTTCAGTCGTTTCACCAAAAAATGGATTAGGATCACCCATGCTCGACCGCAAATATATTCTCGAAAACCTGGACGCTGTTAAGGAGAACTGCCGCAACCGCAATATGCGGGTCGACGTTGATCGGTTCGCCGAGCTTGAAGCGCTCCGCCGCGAAAAGCAACGTCTCTCCGAAGATCTGAATCGGGAGGCGAACGCCGTCTCCAAGTCAATCGGTCAGGCGAAGACGCCCCAGGAGCGCGACGAGCGGAAAGAACAGGGACGCGCCATCCGCGAACGGGTCGCCGCGCTGAAATCGGAACTGGACGCGATCGAAACCGAACTTGACCAGATCTGGCGCACAATCCCAAACATGGCGCATCCCGACGCGCCGATCGGCGACGACGATACCTGCAACACGACGCGCGAGTACGGCAAAACCCCGGTGCCGACCTACGACTTCACCCCGCTGGACCACGTCGAGCTGGGCGAAAAGCTCGACCTGATCGATTTCGAGGGGGGTGCGCGGGTCGCCGGAAGCGGATTCTATTTCCTGAAAAACGAGGCGGTTCTTCTGGAACTGGCGCTTCAGCAATACGCGGTCAACACCCTGATCCGCGCGGGGTTCACTCCGGTCACCACTCCCGATATGGCCAAGAACGACATTCTCCAGGGGACAGGCTACATTCCCCGCGGGAACGAAACGCAGATCTACTCGATCGAAAACACCCAGCTGAGCATGATCGCGACCGCCGAAATCACGATCGGCGGCCTGATGGCCGGACGGGTGGTCGAAGCGGAAAAACTCCCGATCCGCCTCTGCGGGATCAGCCACTGCTTCCGAACCGAGGCCGGCGCCGCGGGGCGCGCCTCGCGCGGACTCTATCGGGTCCATCAGTTCACCAAGATCGAGATGTTCGCCTTCACCCTCCCCGAACAGAGCGAGGCGATGCACCTGGAACTTCTCGGACTGGAACGGCAGATCTTCGACGGGCTGGGGATCCCCTACCGCGTCGTCGATACCGCCACCGGCGACCTGGGCGGCCCGGCGTGGCGCAAATACGACCTCGAAGCGTGGATGCCCGGCCGGAACGAATACGGTGAGGTGACCAGCACCTCGAACTGCACCGACTACCAGGCGCGTCGGCTCGGCGCCCGGTACAGCGTTAAGGGAGAAAAAGGAACCCATTTCCTCCACACCTTAAACGGTACGGCGATCGCGGTCAGCCGCGCGCTGGTGGCGATTATGGAACTCTATCAGCAGAAAGACGGTTCAATCGCGGTTCCGGAAGCGCTCCGTCCCTACACGGGGTTCGACGTCATCCGCCGCGAGAACGCCTGAGTTTGTCATTCGATATGTTTTTCGCGTATTTCACATTTTCACCCCTTTGGCTTTTGATCCCGCTGTCGGTCATCTTCGCCCTGGTCTACGCGGCCACCCGCCACGAAGACCTGCCGCTGATCGGCCGCCACGCGGCGCGGGTAGCTTTCTGGACACTGGTCTTTCTGGGCGTCTTTTTCGCGGCGCTCTGGCTGGCGTCCTGAGAAATTTCGTCATCCTGTTTTCGGGGAGAAATCATGAAAGTGCTGATTTTGGGAGGAGGAACCGTCGGTTCGACGGTCGCCGATTTCCTCTGTAAGGAACGTCACAAGGTCACGGTCATCGACTGCGATTCCGACGTCATTGATCAGCTTCGGGGAAGTCTCGACATCCGCGGGATCGTCGGAAGCGCCTCGTCCGTCGACACGCTCAGCGAAGCCGCCGCCGGCACGCAAGATCTCTGTCTGGCGCTGACCAACAACAGCGAGGTCAACCTGGTCGTCTCGACCATCGTCAAGGGGATGGGGGCCAAACGGGTCGCCGCGCGCGTTTACGCCGACACCTTCCGCTCGCAGAAAGAGTTCAACTACCGGAAACATTTCCGCATCGACGCCCTTCTGGGGATCGAGTACCTGACCGCGATGGAGATCCTCCGTCAGATCCGCGACCCCGATTCGATGATCGTCGACCATTTCGCCCAGGGGAACACCGAAATGCAGGAGATCATCGTTACCCAAGAGACCAAGGCGACGGGAGTTCCCCTTCAGCAGCTCAAGCTCCCCGGCACGGTTCGGATCGGTTCGATCAAACGGGACGGCCGGGTCTCGATCGCGACGGCCACCGACACCATCAATCCGGGGGACCGGGTCAGCCTTCTGGGAGAGACGCACGCGATCGAAGGGGTGAAAAAGCTCTTTGACATCGCCCCGCTGAAGAAGCGGAGCGTCCTGATCGCCGGCGCGGGAGAAGTGGCGCTCTACCTGGTCAAGGTCCTCGTCAAGCGGGGGAACAGCGTCAAGCTGATCGAACGGAACAAGGAACGGGGGCACCTGCTCAGCCGAATCGTCCCGGAAGCGACCGTCCTCTACGGCGACGCGCGGCGGAGGAATATCCTGGCCGACGCCCGCGCGGCGGAATGCGATTATTTCGTCGGCGCCACCGACGACGACGAGACGAACATCATGTGCTGCATCGAAGCCGGTTCGCTCGGCGCCGGTTCGGTCATCGCCGTGGTACACAACACCGACTACGGCGGACTGGTCGAAAAACTCGGGATTAACGCCACCGTCAGCCCGCACGAGATGGTTCGCCGTCAGGTCGAGGGGCTTCTCCATCCCGGCGCCCTCACCTTCGTCAACCCGTATCTGCTCGGGTACGGAATCGAGGTCGCCGAACTGGCGGTTCAGGAAAATTCGCCGGTCACCGAGGCGCCGCTGAAAGACTGCGGCCTCCCCCGCCGCGCCCTCCTGGCGTCGGTCGTGCGCGACTCGACCCCGCAGCTTCCCGGCGCCGATTTCCGCCTTCAGCCGGGCGATACCGTCGTGGCGCTCGTTCATAAAGACGACGAGAAACGTCTGGTCGAACTCTTTACCGACCGAAAGGAATGTCCTCCGCGTCTGAAAGAGACGATGGCCGATCTGTTCATCAAGTCGTTCAGCAACCAGAACACCGACTGAGGAAACCGAGAGTATGATGAGAGTCAGACGCGCGCTGGTCTTTGTCCTTCTTCTGCAGACGCTTTTGGTCTTCGGGTGCGCCCGTCGCGAGGCCGCTCGCGATCTTCAAAACGGCGTCGACGCGTTTCAGCAGGAACGCTGGAACGACGCGGCGACGTTCTTCACCCTCGCCGAAGAAAAACGCCCCGGGCAGGTTCCCGTCCTCATGCTCCGGGGAATCTGCTATCTGAAGCTTGCCCGCTACACAGAGGCGGCGGCCGACTTCGACCGCGTCCTGACCTTTCAGACCGAAAATAACGAGGCGCGCAAAGGCCGGGGCGAGGCGTTTCTCGGGCTCGGCCGGTACGCCGAAGCCGCCGAAGACTTTTCGCGGGCGCTCACAGTCGAGCCAAGCGACGTCAACACACTGAACAACCGCGGGTTCGCCCTCTCGAACCTGGAAGACTTCGACGCGGCGATGGCCGACTTCGACGCCGCTCTCAAAATCGAGCCGGAGAATCCCCTCGTCTACTACAACCGCAGCGCGGTTCGCCGCAAGTCGGGACAGACCGCCGAGGCGCTCGAAGACCTGAACCGCTGCGTGGAGCTGGACGGCACGAACGCCCTCTTCCTGGCAACACGGGGGAAGGTCACCGCCGAACTCGGCGATTGGGACAGGGCGATGGACGATTTCAACCGCGCGGTCGCCGAAAACCCGAACTATTTCGGCGGGTTCAAGTTCCGCGCCGAGGGATACAAAGCGCGCGGCCAGTGGCAGGAGGCGTATGACGACTACTCCCGCGCCATTGAACTTCAGCCGAACGACCCGGAACTCTGGTTCGACCGCGCGGCCGCCGCGATGCAGCTCGGCCACGAAGACGATTACGATCGGGACATGGCCAAATACGAAGAATTAACGCGGTAGAAAAGGGCATCGGAGTGGATTTTCTTTTAGTCGTACACGGAAAGAGCAGCGGAACCCGATTCGATCTCCAAGACCGGGTCATCACGATCGGACGGGGCCAGAAGTGCAATATCCGCATTCTCGATGACGAAATCTCGCGCCGCCACGCCGAACTGCGTCACGAGGGAAAAGGGTGGCAGATCACCGACCTGAACAGCTCGAACGGTCTGTATGTCAACGGACGAAAGGTCACCAGCCGTCGGATCGTTCTGGGAGACCAGATTCAGCTCGGCGGGACGGTGCTTCGGTTCACTTCGACCGCCGACTCCGAATCGCGTCGGCCCGGCTCGGTCGATCTGCTCGATTCCCCCGACGACGACGCCGTCCACGCGACGAGGTCCCGCAAGGGCACCGACACCTCGGATATCTTCGCCCCCCGTTCGGTCGGCGAGGCCGACCACGTCCGGCAGCAATGGAGCGAAAGCGAACGGGACCACCTGAGCCTGATCTACCGAACGATCTACACCATCAGTCAGACGCTCGATATTGACCGGCTCCTGAACCAGATCATGGAACGGATCTTCGACTGGATTCAGATCGACCGCGGCTGTTTCATCCTTTACGATCAGGCGACCCGCAAACTGACTCCCAAAGCGGTAAAGCGGAAGCAGGGGATCGATACCCAGATGGTGATCCGCTCGTCGATCATCAACTACGTCGTCTCCACCAAAGAGTTCGTCTCGACAACCGACACGACCAATCCCCGCCTCCTTCAGGAGATCGCTCAGCAGGGCGCGCGCGAGGCGATCTGCGTGCCGATGATCGGCCGTTACGGGCTGGTCGGCGTCCTCTACGTCGACGTCGTCGACCCGCCGGTCGGAAAAGAGCCTCCCCCTCCGACCGACGCGCCGACCGCGAAGTCCGACGAGACCCGCCTTTCCCCGGACGGGGATTCCTCCCCGACCCCGGCGAAACTGGATCACTACATCACACGCGAGCATATCAAGCTGATGTTCGCCATCGCGCACCAGGTGGCAATGGCGCTTGAAGACACCCAGTATTACTCGGCAATGCTCCAGTCAGAACGTCTGGCGGCGGTCGGCCAGACGGTCGCGGTCCTTTCGCACCACATCAAGAACATTCTCCAGGGAATCGAAGGGGGGAGTTACCTCATTCAGAAAGGACTGTCGAACAACAACCGGGAGATGGTTCAAAAAGGGTGGGGAATCGTCGAAAAGAACCAGGGGCGCGTCTCGGATCTGATCCTCGACATGCTCTCGTTCAGCAAAGAGCGCCAGCCGATTTTCACGTCGGGCGACATCAACGAAATACTGCAGGACGTGGAAGAACTCCTCGAGTCGCGCGCCTCCGATTTTGAGATCAAGCTGGTGACCGTTCCCGATGCCTCGATTCCGAAATTTTTCTTCGACGGCGAGCAGATTCACCGCGCGCTGATGAATATCGTCTCAAACGCGATCGACGCGATCCGCAACGCCCGCGCCCTCCCCGAAAACCTTGAAATCACCCGTACGACCCAGTCGCCTCCCTACGGGATGATCCGGATGACCTCGACCTGGCGCCCCGACGAAAAGACCGTTCGGATCATCATCGACGACAACGGGCCGGGGATCCCGGTCGAACAGCGCGCCGATATCTTCCGCCCCTTCTACTCGTTCAACAAGAGCGGCGGAACCGGCCTGGGACTTTCGATTGCGCAGAAGATCACGCAGGAACACAACGGGCGGCTGACAATCGCCGAATCGCCGGAAAAGGGAGCGCGCTTCCTGATGGACCTCCCCTTCATCGACAAAGAGCCCGTTCAGGAATAACGATTCATCTCCAGAGGACGCACGATGGATATTTCGGTTGTCATTCCCGTTTTCAACGAAGAGGAGTCTCTTGAAGAGCTCCACCGGCAGCTGGCCGCGGTCGCGCCGATCGCCGAGTCGGAGTCGGAGATCATTTTCGTCGACGACGGCTCGACCGACGGCAGCTGGGACGTGATTGCCCGCCTGGCCGAGGCCGACCCCCGCGTCCGCGGGATCCGGTTCCGCCGGAACTTCGGCAAAGCGGCGGCGCTCGAGGCGGGATTCCAAGCCTCGAGCGGAAAGATTCTCTTTTCGATGGACGCCGACCTTCAGGACGACCCGGCCGAGATTCCCGACTTTTTGGAAATGAAAAAACGCACCGGGCTCGACGTGATCAGCGGGTGGAAGAAACTGCGGCACGACCCGTGGCACAAGGTCTTTCCGAGCCGCGTTTTTAACTTCATGGTCAGCCGGATGACCGGCGTGTCGCTCCACGACCACAACTGCGGAATGAAGTGTTACAACCGCGAGATCTTTAACGAGATCTCCCTCTACGGCGAGCTCCACCGTTTCGTTCCGAGCCTGGCGGCGGCGCGCGGCTACACGGTCGGTGAGAAGGTGATCGCGCACCGCGCGCGCCGATTCGGCCATTCAAAATACGGGTTCAACCGATTCATCAAAGGGTTTCTCGACCTCCTTTCGGTCAAATTCGTCACCGGCTACGGGAAGCGCCCCCTGCACCTTTTCGGCACGGTGGGGCTTCTCCTCTTTTCGCTCGGCGCGGCGATCCTGGCGTATCTGGCAATCCGCTGGGGAGTCTCGCGTCTGCCGTGCTGCGGTTGTGAGTTATACAATCTCTCCGGACGGCCGGCGGTGATCTACTCGGCGGCGCTGATGCTTCTGGGAGGCCAGCTCCTGTCGATCGGGTTTATCGCCGAGCTTTTCCTTTCGTACCGCAAAAGCAAAACTTCCGACTACTCGATCAAAGAGACGGTCGGCGCCCCATCCTCCCCCGAGCAGGACGGTAAATAACATGATCCCTTTTATCCACGACGATTTCCTTCTGACCACCAAGCCGGCACGGCGTCTCTATCACGAATACGCCGCCGACATGCCGATCATCGACTACCACTGCCATCTGCCGGTCCGCGAAATCGCCGAAGACCGCCGGTTCGAGAACCTGACACAGATCTGGCTCGCTGGGGACCACTACAAGTGGCGCGCCATGCGCGCGGCGGGGGTCGACGAGGAGTTTATCACCGGAAACGCCTCGGACTACGACAAGTTCCTCCGCTGGGCCGAGACCGCTCCCCAGACCCTCCGCAATCCCCTCTTTCACTGGACCGCGCTCGAGTTGCACCGCCCGTTTGGGATCGCCGATCGGCTCCTCTGTCCGGCGACCGCCCCCGAGATCTGGCGCCGATGCAACACGCTTCTGGAGAAGCCCGAATTTTCGGCGCGCGGAATCATGAAGCAGATGAACGTCCGCGTCGTCTGCACAACCGACGACCCGGCCTCGGACCTGACCGACCACGAAAAACTCGCCGCGGAATACCAAAACGGCGCGTTTCCGATCCGCGTCCTTCCGGCCTTCCGCCCCGACGCCGCCATGCCGAGCGCCTGTGCCGCGCCGGAGGGGCTGGCTCTCTACCGCGGCTATCTGGAGCGCTTGGGCGATGCCGCGGGTGCGCCGATCGGCTCGCTCGCCGACCTCCTTTCGGCGCTCGCCGCGCGGCAGGAGCGGTTCCACGCCGCGGGATGCCGCCTGGCCGATCACGGGTTCGGAACGTTCCGCTACACGCAAGCGCCCGACGCCGATCCCGAAAAGGCGTTTGCGAAAATCCTCGCAGGAGATTCCCTTTCCGACGGCGAGATTCTCGCTCTCGAGTCGACGATTCTCTTTGAGACGGCCCGCCGCTACGCCGAAAAAGGCTGGTGCATGCAGCTGCACATCGGCGCGCTGCGGAACAACTCGACGCGCCTTCTGCGCCGGGTCGGGCGGGACGCCGGGGCCGACTCGATGGCCGACGGCGAATATATGCGCGCCCTTTCCGCCTTCCTCGATTCCCTGGAAACCGCCGGCGCGCTTCCCAAGACGATCGTCTACAACCTCAATCCCGCCTCCGGCTACGCGCTGGCGGCGATGGTCGCCAATTTCAACGACGGTTCCGTTCCGGGAAAGATGCAATACGGCAGCGGCTGGTGGTTCCTCGACCAGTACCGGGGAATCCGCGAGCAGATCGAAATCCTCTCGACGACCGGGCTTCTGTCGCGGTTCGTCGGAATGCTGACCGACAGCCGTTCGTTCCTCTCCTATACGCGGCACGAATATTTCCGGCGGATCCTCTGCCAAATCCTGGGGGAAGATATTCAAAGCGGATTCATTCCGAACGACCTCGAGGCGGTCGGGGCGATGGTCCGCGGCATCTGCTATGACAACGCCCGCGACTATTTCGCGTTCTGAAAACGGACGGTTCGTCCGACAGATCTCAGAAAGGAACAGGAAGAATGAAAAAAATCTTTGGCGTCCTCCTTGCCGCGGCGGTTCTTTTCCTCGCCGCCTCGGCTCCGGTCTCCGCGCAGGTCCTGACCTCCGAGGCGACCGCCCTCAACCCGCTCGTGATTCCTTACGTTGACTGCCGGGCCGATCTCGACGGGCAGATGCTCGAAGAGGTCTGGAAACAGATTCCCCCGCTCACCGCGTTCCGCTACTACTGGGACGACGAGGAGCCGCCGAAGACCGAACTGCGTCTCTTTCACAACGGGGTCGATCTCTACTTCCTCTACACAGTCGAAGATCACGACGTGGTCAGCAGACGGATCATCAACGAAGAGATGGACATTGCCGACGAAGACCGAATCGAGTTCGGGATGAGTCCGGAAGACTCGACCGCGCCGTATTACTTCTTCGAAATCGACACGCGGGGGCGCGTCCTCGACTACGAGACCCGCTACTACCGCCACTTCGACCCGACGTGGGACTCGAACAGCCTGGAAGTCTTCGGCCGGACAACCGAAACCGGCTACGAGGTCGAAGGGAAATTCTCGCTGGAAGAACTCCGCGCCCTGGGCGTCCTCACCTCGGAAGGAAAGATGCGTCTGGGTTGCTTCCGCGGGGAATATGCAAGCGACGCGCCGACGGACGTGAATTACAAGTGGATCAGCTGGATTCATCCCCAGACCGCGGTACCCGACTTCCACGTCCGCAGCGCTTTCGGCACTGCCCGGCTGGAAGAGAGCCCCTGACCTCGCTTAACGCAAAGAAAAGCTCTTCATGACCCCTGAGTCCCGCGCCCCTCTCTTTGCCCCGATCCGTTCGCTCCCGGGCGTCACCCCGGAACGGGAGCGGCAGTTGGAACGGCTCGGTCTGGCGCGGGCAAGCGATCTTCTCTTTTTCTTTCCGCGCGACTACCGCCCCCGCCCCCGATTTACGCGGATCGCCGACCTCGAGTTCGACGTCGAGCAGATGACCTACGGACGGCTGGCCGAGTTCCGCACCTCAAACTTCAGCCGCGGCGCGGTCGCAAACGCCGTCTTCGAAGACGACGCCGGAGACCGGCTCCGCGCCGTCTGGTTCAATATGCCCTCCTGGATGTTCCGTCAGTTCCAGCTCGACCGGCGCGCGCTGATCACCGCCAAGCCGGGGAAGGACAAGAGGGGACGCCTTCAGATCAGCCACCCCGCCCTCGTCTGGCTCGACGACGATGACGACCTGCCGTTCGACGGAGTCGAAAACGTCGCGACTCCGGCGCTCGAAGCCCCTCCCGAAGACGACACCCTCTTTCCGGTCTACCCGCTGACCGAAGGGCTCAAGCAGTATCAGATTCATCGGTTGATGAAAGAGATTCTCGAGACCCTCCCCGACCTGGTCGACGACGTCTTTCCGGACGAATACCGCGAGGCGCACAACCTCCTGCCGATCGCCGAGGCGCTTCGAAAGATCCATCTGCCGAAAGACGAGGCGGAAGCTGAACTCGCCCGCCGCCGCTTCATCTATCAGGAATTTCTCCTCCTTCAGCTGGCGCTGGCGATCCGCCGACAGCAGCACGAAGTCAACTTGCAGGCGCCGGCGATCCGGCCCGCCGAAGATATCCTCCTCCGTCTGCGGCGGCTCGTCCCGTACGAACTGACCGGCGCTCAGACGCGGGTGATCCGCGAGATCACCGCCGACATGACCCGGCCGGTTCCGATGAACCGCCTCTTACAGGGAGACGTCGGCAGCGGCAAGACGATCGTCGCGGCGGCGGCGATTCTCCAGGCGGTCGCCGAGGGGTATCAGGCGGTGATCATGGCGCCGACCGAAATCCTGGCGCGTCAGCACCTGCGCTTTTTAACACGTCTGTTCGAAAGTATGCCGATCGAAATCGTCCCCTTTCTGGGGGGTCAGAAGCCGAAAACGCGGCAGGAGATTCTGGAAAAGATCGAAAGCGGCGCCGCGTCGATCGTCGTCGGAACCCAGGCGATCATCTACGCCAACGTCCGCTTCCGCAAACTCGGTCTGGTCGTGATCGACGAACAGCACAAATTCGGCGTCCGCCAGCGCGCGCAGCTCAAGACGGGGACGGGAGCAGATCCCCACTATCTGGTGATGACCGCCACGCCGATCCCGCGAAGCATGACGATGACCGTTTTCGGAGATCTCGATATTTCGATCCTTGACCAGCTCCCCCCCGGCCGACAGCCGATCCGCACCTACGTCGTCACACAAGAGAAAAAAGAGCGGTGGTGGGCCTTCTTCCGCCGGAAGATCGAAGAGGGGCGGCAGGGGTATGTCGTCGTTCCGCGGGTCGACGAGACCGACGAGGGGCTGAAAGACGTCGAATCGGTCTTCGGCGAGCTTTCGGCCGGGCCGCTGGCCGGGCTCCGTCTGGGGATCGTCCACGGGCGGATGACGCCGGAAGAGAAAGACAGAATCATGGCCGACTTCCGCAGCCGCGAGATTGAGGTGCTGATCGCCACCTCGGTGATCGAGGTCGGAGTCGACGTGCCGAATGCCACGCTCATCTCGATCGAAAACGCCAACATGTTCGGTCTGGCGCAGCTGCACCAGCTGCGCGGACGGATCGGACGGGGGAAGTATCCCGGTTTCTGCGGCGTTCTTCTGGGGGACGAAACCGAAGAAGCCCCGCTAGGTCAGGGAACGCTCCCCGCCATAGCGTCGGGAAGACCGCGAAACGCGCCGGAAGCGCGGCTGAAAATCTTCGCCGACTCGAGTGACGGCTTCTTCCTCGCCGAAAAGGATTTTGAAATGCGCGGTCCGGGAGACCTTTTCGGGACGGAACAACACGGACTCTGCCGGTTCCACATCGCCGACATTCTGCGTGATCGAAAAATTCTCGAAGAGGCGCGCGCCGATGCCGCGCTGATGATTCGGTCCGATCCGGGACTCGCCGCCGACAATCACCGCCTTCTCCGCGACCAGGTTCTCCGCCGATACGGCCTCGCGCTCAACCTGGGGGATGTCGGCTAGGGCGCAAACCCGTATGACAAGTCGCCCGTTGCGCGGAAAAAAGCTATCTTATCGCCGGGAGAGATGCGGTGAGAAACCCGCGGATCATCTCCGTGATTTCCGGTGCGCGCCACGCCGCCGGGGCGCGGCGATAGGTCAGGTTCGCCTTTTTGGCGGCCACCGCCAGGTCGATGTCCAGGTCGGCGGCCGTCTCTAAATTTTCAAAAAAGAAGCCG
Organism: Thermoguttaceae bacterium; assembly: GCA_017652805.1. GTDB lineage: Bacteria > Planctomycetota > Planctomycetia > Pirellulales > Thermoguttaceae > RUG695. The sequence goes on from JAGCAH010000180.1 coordinate 21,228, forward strand.
ATCGGCACGACCAGACAGTCAGTCACGCCGGGATGAAGCCCGGGAATCGTTCGGACGAACTCTTCGGCGTCCGGTCCGAGCCACGAATCGGCCGGTCCACTCCGGCTCTGATAGACCAGGTGCCGCGGAATCGCGCGGGGGCGGAGCGCTTCGGCGACCGCCAAACAGCACTCCCGCAGCTCATCGGGATACCCCCCCGCCGCGGCGAGCGGAAGCGAGTGCGCCGTGAAGAGAAGGACGCACTCTCCCTTTTCGTCGCGCCCGTCCCAGCGAATCCTCTCGAGTTCAGCTTCCGCCAGAAGGGAAAGAATCAGATCGGCCTGGGCGCGGATCCATTTCGGGTGGGCGTAAAACGGCGGCGCGAAAAAGAACTCGGTCTTCGGCGCGGCGTCGGAGGCGTGCCGCAGGCACTCTGTATATCGGCTTCGTACTCCCTCGATCCCGAACGGAGAGGTGATCAGAACCAGAACCCGGCGGTGCCCAGCGGCGGCGATCTCCTTCAGAGACTCTTCCGGAAAAGGCGGGGCGTAGAGACAGCCGAGATAGACCGGGAGATTCGAAAACTCTTCACGCAGCGACGCGGCAAAGAGACGCGCCTCGTGCATGATCGGGCTCTTCCCCCCGATCAGCGCGTAGCGCTGTTCGCCTCGGAGAAGCGCCTGAGGGGACGGCGATTTCCCGGCGAAGAGCCGTTCGAGATAGGCGGGCACCCCGTCCGGGGATTCCGGTCCGCCGTAGGTGAGGACCAAAAGAGCGTCGTAACGGAACTCGTTCATTTCCGATTCAGAGGATGAATTTGCTCAAGTCTTCGTCCCCGGCGACCTTGTCGAGCCGCTCGGCGACATACGCGGCGTTGATCACCACGCGTCCCATTTTCATATCGGGCGCCTCGAACGAAAGTTCTTCCAGGAGGCGTTCCATGATCGTGTAGAGGCGGCGCGCACCGATATTCTGCGACGTCTGGTTCAGTTCGTGCGCGTAATGCGCCAGCGCGGCGATAGCGTCCTCCTCGAAGACGAGGTCGACCCCTTCGGTCTTCATCATCGCGGTGTATTGCTCGGTCAGAGAGCCGTGCGGCTCGGTCAGGATTTTGCAGAAATCCTCTTCGGTGAGCGCCGACAGTTCGACCCTGATCGGGAACCGTCCCTGGAGTTCAGGCATCAGGTCGCTCGGCCGACAGCGGTGAAACGCCCCGGCGGCGATAAAGAGAACGTGTTCGGTCGAAACATACCCGTATTTCGTCTTGACCGTAGTCCCCTCGACGATCGGCAGAAGATCGCGCTGAACCCCCTGACGCGAAACGTCGGCGTTGTGAGGACTCCCGCTGGCGACGATCTTGTCGATTTCGTCGATAAAGATGATTCCGAAGTTTTCGGCCATCGCGATTGCCTGCTCGTTCACCTTTTCGTGATTGATCAGGCGTTCGAGTTCGTTTTCGTATATCACTTTCCGCGCGTCGCGCACCGGCAGCTCCCGCCGTGCGCTTTTGTGCGGCAGGATGTTCTCGAACATGTTCTGCAGATCGTTTTCCATCGTGTCCATTCCGATTCCGGCCATCAAAACATTCTGAGGTTTCTTCTCGGTCACGATCGGCACGACGGCGTCTTCATACTCTCCGGCGGCCAGACGGCGGCGCACCTCGTCTTTGTCGACCGTCCGCTTTTTCCCCGCCGGCTCGGCGGCCGCCGAGGAGGAAGAAGACGGCGACGAATCGCCGCGGGCGCCCTCCTGAAGTTTCTTCACCATGTCGGCGAATCCGGGGAGAGGAAAATTCGGGTTCGATTGGATCTGCTGGGCCATTTCGGGCGTGATCATTCCGACGCTCTCGTCGAGGTTCGGAAAAGTGGCCCGGAGGGACTCGATCATGGTGTCCATCGGGGTTCGGCCGACGGCCGGACCGCTGTCGGCCGGGGTCCGATCGCCTGCCAGGGAATCGGCGGCCCGGTCGGCCTGTTTTTCCCACTCCGGGATCTGAGAGGCGATCAGATCGACAAGCCGCTCTTCGGCGGCGGCCTTCGCCTCGGTCTCATAACGTTTGCGGAAATCCTCGCGGACGATCCCGATCGCGTTCTCGACCAGTTCGCGCACCATACTTTCGACATCGCGGCCGAAATAGCCGATCTCGGTATACTTCGTCGCTTCGACTTTGATAAACGGCGCGCGGGTCATCGCCGCCAGACGGCGGACAATCTCGGTCTTGCCGACCCCCGTCGGACCGATCATCATGATATTCTTCGGCCCGATCTCTTTGCGCATTTCCGGATCGACCTGCTGACGGCGCCATCGGTTCCGAAGGGCGATCGCCACCGAACGCTTCGCCTTCTGCTGACCGATGATAAACCGGTCGAGCTCGGCCACCACTTTGCGCGGGGTCAGCTCGGCGAACTCCTGCTCACTCGGCAGACGCGGGGAAGAAGGAGAAGGGATTATTTCCGACATGGCAGCTCCTCTACCAGGATATTCTTGTTGGTGTAAATATCGATATCCGAAGCGATTTCAAGCGAGGCGCGGACGATCTCGGCGGCGGAAAGTTCGGTATGGCGTGTGAGCGCCTTGGCCGCCGCCATCGCGTAGTTCCCCCCCGAGCCAATCGCCAGAACGCCGTCGGTCGGCTGAATGACGTCGCCGTTTCCGGAAAGGAGGAACGTGTCGGCGGCGGAGACGACGATCATCATCGCTTCCAATTTGCGTAGCGCGCGATCGGTCCGCCACTCCTTTGCCAGCTCGGTGGCGGCGCGCGGAATATTCGAGGGATAATCCTGAAGTTTTGCCTCGAACCGCTCCATCAGGGCGAACGCGTCGGCGACCGAACCGGCGAACCCAACGATCACCTTCCCGTCCTGCATCTTGCGGATTTTATTGGCGTCGGCCTTCATGATCGAATTGCCGAGCGTCACCTGACCGTCACCGCCGATAGCGACTTTCCCGTCTTTGCGGACGGTCAGAATCGTGGTCGAATGTGTTTTCATGAAATTTCTTTCTGTGTGTAACATAATGGTTTCGGCGCGGAGGGCGGATGGGGCGCGGCGTTCAGGCCTGCCGCGCGCAGTAGCGCTGCGTTCCTGTCGACTCGAACGGCCCGTAGACCGCCTTGACCCGCATCGACTCGTCGTCGGCGGTCAAGTAGAAGATTTTAAACCGCGCCCCGCCGTCGAAAACTTTCAAAACGACGTGCCCGCCGTCCAGCGCGAGGTGTTCGCGCCAGGAACCTTCGAGGAGTCCCTCGCTCCGTTTTTCACAGGGAAGGGTCGGGAAGTAATCGCGCGGACCGACGTAATTCTCCGGCGACATGACGCGGCCGATCGAGTCGTTCGACGGCTGGTTCATCGTCCAGACGGTACACAAATACGCCCGCGCCTGAACGCTCCTGACGAACTCGTCGGTCGAGGCGTTAAGATTCCCGTGATGGTTCACCTTGACGACGTCGACCGGCCCGGCGGCGCGCCCGACGGCCGCCTCAATCGGAACGGGCCCCCCGTCGGCGCCGAGGATCGACGTGTCGAGATCGCCGCCGGTGTAATAGCGGAAAGGGCCGTACTGGATCGTCATCGACAGGGAGAGGGGATTCTCTTTTGCCACGGACTCGCCGTAGTCGGCCAGGAAATTGTGCGTATCGCTTCCGACCCCGGTCCAGACGATCCCGTTGGCCGAAAGGTTTCGGACGTGGAAGTCATACGCGTCTTTCTTTTGAAGGCGGATTTGGTCGAGTCGGCCCGGCTCGAATTTTTCCATCGTCATCCCCTTCTCTTTTACCGCCCAGGCGGCGAACCGGCGGAAATTGTCGGCGGTCTGGTTTTCGGCCACCGGCACCGGCGTCTCGTAATCGGGATAACCGCGGTCGAACGCCGCGTCGAAATGGACGAACTCGGCGACCTGCGCCAAACCCGAAATCGCGTAATCTCCGCGGCCGACGGCGGTTTCGACCCCTTTCTGCGGCCGCCCTCCGTGATCGGGGTGGTAGTGGGAGAGCATCATGTAGTCGACGTCGGTTCCAAGCGGATTGACGCGCTGGATATAACGCGCCACCCACTCGCCCGCGCGGCGCGAGTCGTCGGGATGGGGAGGAATCGCTTTTTCTTTCGACTTGGAGTCCCCGGCGTCGATCAGCATCGACGTGCCGTCGGGGAAAACGTGAAAGATCGCTTCCCCCCGACCGGTGTGAATCAGGTGAACGTCGAATTCCCCTTCCCGCCAGCCGTCGTAGACCTTCCCGACTTCGGAGACGTCGGCCGCGTGACAGCGCAGAGGCGCGCAGAGCGCGCCGGAAGCGCCGAGGAACCGTTTCAGAAAATCACGCCGCGTTTGCCTCATTTGGTATCCTCTTTTCTGTCTTGCTGGAAACGTGTTGCAAACCCGCCGCGGCCGCCTCACACCCCCTTGTAGCGGATCATCCCGGTCGAGGGGTACGGGCCGTAGACCGCTTTGACGCGCATCGACTCGTCTTCTGCGGTCAGATAGTAGATTTTGTACTGTCGTCCCCGATCGAAGACCTTTAAGACGACGTGCCCCCCGTCAAGAGCGACGTCGTCTTTCCACGGCTGCTTGGCGATCGAATCGCGCCGCATCCGGCTGACAAGGGTCGGAAAGAGTCGGCGCCGTCCGGGGTAGCTCTCCCGGGACATGAGGCGGGCGGTCGCCTCAACCCCCGGCTGCGAGTCGACCCAGACAGTGCTCAGATACGCGCGCGCCTGAACCGCGCGGACGAATTCGTCGGTCGAGGCGTTGTTCGACACGTGATGATTCGCCTTGCAGACGTCGACCGCGCCGGCGGCGCGCCCGGCGGCCGCCTCGATCGGAATGACCGTCCCGTCTTTGTAATGCGCGGCGGTATCGAGATCCCCGCCGGTGTAGTAGCGGAACGGACCGTACTGAATCGTCAGCGAAAGGGAAAGGGGATTCTCGGGAGGGACTTCCTCTTTCCAGTCGTGGAAGTAGTTGAGGGTTTCTTCGCCGACGCCGGTCCAGGCGACCCCGTTGCAGGTCAGGTTCCGAATATGGAAGTCATACGAGGGATCTTTCCGAAGGCGGATCTGATCGAGACGCCCCGGCTCGAATTTTTCCATCCGAAGACCCTTCTCTTTCGCCGCCCAGGCGGTGTATTTCCGGAAATTATCGGCGACCTTTTGATTCAAAATCGGCGCAGGGGTTTCGTAGTCGGGATAGCCCCGGTCGAACGCGGTGCCGAATCTGATGAATTCCCCCACCTGCGCCAGTCCCGTAATGGCATAATCCTCCCCGCGGCCGACAGTCATTTCGACCCCGTCGCGCTTCTGCCCGCCGTGATCGGGGTGGTAGTGCGAGAGCATCATGTAATCGACGTCGGCGCCGAACGGATTGACCCGCTCGACGTAGCGCGCCACCCATTCTCCCGAAAGGCGCGAGGTGTCGGGCAGGTTCGGCATCGGGCCGCCATTTTTCAGTTTCCAGTCCCCGGCGTCGATCAGCATCGTCGTCCCGTCGGGGAAGATGTGAAAGAGCGACTCCCCCCGGCCGGTATAGATCAGGTGGATATCCATCTCCCCCGTTCCCCAGCCGACGTAGGAACGCCCCACCTCGAACGATTCGGCCGCGTGGCAGCGGAAACTCCCCCAGAGAGCGCCGGAAGCGCAGATCGCCGTTTTCAGAAAATCACGCCGTGTTGACATTGCCATCAGTTTTACCCCCAATAAAGACTTTACGAGCCGGAAGGAATGAACAAATACCCCCTTTTCCCCCTTTTGACGCATCCAGGTTATTATACCGCCGAAGCAAGAAAAATCAATCACTTTCGGACCGTTCGAAAAGGAAAGATTCCCCGGAAAGAAGGGGACGAGGGCTTTCTTTTGGTTTTTCAGCTGTTAAAATGGAGATTGAGATTCTACCATTCCGTTTCACCGGGGCACTGTCTGCCCGTCCGCGCCCGGAACTTTTGCCGAGCGCGCCCAGTTACAGAGGAGAGTACATCACATGGTTATGAAAAAATTCCTGAACGATCCGGCCAATCTCACCAAAGAGCTCCTGGAAGGATACACCGCGTGTTACGCCGAAAAGGTGAAGCTGGCGACCGAAAAGATCGTCGTCCGCGCCAACCCCAAGCCGAAAGAGAAAGTTGCCATCCTGACGCTCGGCGGATCGGGTCATGAACCGGCGCTGAGCGGTTTCGTCGGCTATGGAATGCTCGACGCGTCGATCGTCGGGGACATCTTCGCCGCCCCGGGCGGACCGGTCGTCTACGAGGGGATCAAACTCTTCAAAGACTACAAAGACATCATCCTCGTCGTTCTGAACCACGAAGGGGACGTGCGGAACGCCAAGATGGGGTGCATGCTCGCCCAGAAAGACGGAATCAAAGTTCATCAGATCCTCACCGCCGACGACATCGCCCCCGGTCTGGACGCGCCCCTTTCGGACCGCCGCGGACTGGGCGGGTGCGTGCCGCTTATCAAGGTGATGGGCGCCGCCGCCGAAAAAGGCCTTTCGGCGGAAGAAATCCTCAAGATCGGCGAGGCTTTCAATCAGCGGATGGCGACCCTGGCGGTCACGATGAAAACCGCCACCCACCCGCAGTCGGGTCAGTATATCTCGACCCTTCCCGACGACCAGATGGAGATCGGAATGGGTCAGCACGGCGAAGGAGGGGGAACCGGGCCGGTTTCGATCCAGACCGCCGACCAGGTCGCCGAGACGATGATCCAAAAACTGATGGCCGCCGTCAAGGCGCAAAAGGGCGAAAAAGCGCTCCTGATCATCAACGGCAGCGGCGCGACGACCCACATGGAAATGTTCCTCGTCTGGCGGAAAGCCGCTCAGGTCCTCAAAGACGCGGGGATTGACGTCGTTTCGGGCCGCTGCGACGAGATTCTGACCGTTCAGGAATCGGCGGGATTCCAGATGTTCCTGGCGATCCTTGACGATGACGCGCTCGAAGGGCTCAACGCTCCGGCCGACGCCCCTTACTGGGTTGTACGCTAACTTCGTTTTGGAAAGAACCGATGAGTACCAAACTTACGAAAGCGGCTTTCGTTGATCTGCTCAAAGCCGCGCAGCGAAAGATCAAAGAGCAGTTCGACTACCTGAACCAACTCGATTCGGCAACCGGCGACGGCGACCACGGGACCGCCGCGGTCGCTTCGCTCGACGCCGCCGTCCGCAAGGGAGAAGATGGCCTGGCGGCGAATAAGCCGCTGGCCGAAATCCTGAGCGATATCGGCTGGGGAATCATGACCGAGACGAGCGGAACGACCAGCTCCCTGGTCGGTTCCCTCTTTCTGGGAATGGCCGAGGCCGCCCCGTCCGACGAACTTTCCCCCGCCGAAGTCGGGAAGATGTTCGAAGCGGGTCTGGCCAACGTTCAGGGGATGACCGGCGCCAAACCGGGAGACAAAACCCTGATGGACGCGATGGTTCCCGGAATCGAGGCGATCGGCGCGCTTCTGGCCGCCGACGGCGGCGCGGGTTGCGGCGAGCTTTTCGCCGCGGCGGCCGACGCGGCCGAAAAGGGGGCCGAGTCGACCAAAGAGCTCCGCGCCAAGTTCGGACGCGCCAAAAACCTGGGGGATCGTTCGGTCGGGCATGTCGATGCCGGCGCGACAAGTATGGCGCTCATCTTCCGCGCCTTCGCCGAGGAAAGCGCCGAATGAGTCCCGCGTAAAGATTCACCACAACCCTGAAAAAAACGATGCGGTTCATAAAAACATTTTTCTTCGCGGTCTGTCTGACAATTTCGGCGCTGGGTGCGCGGGCCGCGTCGGCCGAAGAGGACAATTTCTTCGCCGATGATGAAACTCCCGCCGCCGAAGCGGCCGAAAACGCCGCCCCTGCGGAAAACACCCCGGCCGAAAATACTGCGGCGGAAAGCGCTCCGGCGAACGCGGGCGAGGATTTCTTCGCCGACGACGCCGACGCCGAAGCCGCGCCTGCCGAGTCGGACGCGTCCGATTCCGAATCGGAGAAGAAGGGTTCGCTCATTTCCGGAATCCTCTCCCGCTTCGAGAAGAACGATGACGGAAAATCGGACTACCGCACACCGATCGAGACCGTCCTCCCCCGAGGCGCGCTGATGCTGGCGGCGACCTCTCCGGTCAGCACGCTGAACGAAAACATCTCCCTCCTCCTGAAAGGGCTCGGGCTCGGAAAACTCTCACCGACCAACTGGATCCGCCTCTCTCCCTACGGGAAGGCGTTTAAGTTCGTCGACCAGAGCCGTCGGCTCGGGATCGCCTGGATCGCTCTCGACGAAAAGACCCCGCCGAAGATGGTTCTCTTCATCCCGGTCCGCCGCTATCTTCCCTTTGTTTCGGAGCTGGGGGCCGACGTCGCGTCATACGCGTCGGATGCCGACGTTCCGGCGGGCACCCTCCTTCCGCTGAAAAAGCCGACGGGCGGATTCGCGTTTCAGAAGAACGGCTACGCCTGTCTCCTCAAGGGCGAAACTCCGCCGCCGGTCGACAATCTCCTCGCCGCCCCCGCGGTCGGAACCTCCTTCTACGGCGGTCCGGGTCTTGTCGACGCCGATCTCCGCCTGGCGGTCACTTCCTACGGGATCCGCCGCCTCATCGACCTGGCGTCGTCGGCCGACTCGGCGATTCTGGAAATACTTCCGAGCGTTCTCGAACAGATCAAAGCGTCGAATCCCGACTTCGACTTCTCGGTCGACGACGCCATTCCTCAGGTAAACAGCTTCGCCGACTGGGTGCTCGCCAATCTCCGGCAGCTCCTCCTCGAGGTGAAGCTGACCCCCGGTGACCTTCTCGCCTCGGCGATCCTCGTCCCGAAGAGCGGGACCGAACTGGCGGCGCAGATCCAAAATCGCGGAGGGCCCGACATTCCGACCCTCCTCGACCAGAAGGAATTCCTCAAAGTCCTTCCCGAGCAATACGCGCCGATTTCGGGCCAGACCGATCTCCTCCCCGAGTTCGCCGCGAAACTCGAGGCCCCCTTCAACCGCGTTCGGCATATCGAGTACTCGATCGGCGTTCCGCGCGAAGGTCAGCTCCTGGCCGAGTCGTGGGCGTTCTTCCTCGAAGTCAACAACAGCGACAAGTTCATCGAAGAGCTGGTCGTTCCGAAAGCTCGTCTGGTCGGCGGGCATATCGGCGCCGAAAAGATGAGCGACATCGCCGGGCAGATTTTGGGAAGCATGTCGGCCCGCCGCCGTTCCACCGGCCGCCGCCCCCTCTTCTTCTCGACGCCGCAGGAAGCGGCCGAAGTCGGCGCCGGACTCGGCGAACTGTTCGGCCAACAGATCGGCAGCCGAGTGGGGGAAGAACAGGCGCTCAAAAAGTATGACTTCGAGGGATTCCCCCTCTACGTCTCGGACATGAAAACGTATATCGAAGAGATGCGGAAGATCCGCGCCGAAGAAAGCGGCGAGCGGCAGCGTCCGACGCCGCCGCCGATTCTCTCTCCCCGCGAATCGATGCAGACGATCCTGACCAGTCTCCTTTCGGGGCTCGAGACCGGGTCGATCGACGGAATCATAAACGGTCAGATCGCCGCCCGGGGCGGGGATCCCGACGCCTCGCCGATGCCGGCGGTCGAGAACCTGATCCTGGTTCTCGACCGAACCCACATTCTGATCGTGCCGGGGGACCGTGATCTCCTGAGCGCGGCGCTGGCGCGGTGGCGCGATTTCGTCGACCGGCAGGGGGAGCCCGGCCAGGCCGACGCCCCCTGGCGCGCGCGGCGCGATCTCCTCTACGGGGCGATGGCCGGCGCGCAGACGCAGATCCTCCGCAGCGCGGCCCTTTTCGACCTTTCGGCAACACGCGCCGAGGCGAAATACCTGCAAAAGAATTACGGGATCGACCTTCCTCCGACGTTTGATCCGCCGGTCCCTGCCGATCTGGCCGAACCCCTCTTCGTCGGAACCAACACGCCGGGGGCGGGGCTCCTTTACGCGGTCTTTCCGAATGAATTTCTCAAATTCCTTATGGAAAGTCATCAGAACGCCTCCAAAGAAAAGAAGTAAGAGAAACAACAGAACGTCTTACGACACAAACGTTTTTTAGAAAGGATATTTTCCAATGGCTGACAACGAAGGGAACATCAACGCGAAAGATTTCGGGATCGGGATTCCGCAGGTCAACGAACCGTTCTTCCTGAAAGGGAACAACAACGCCGAATGGGGAATGAAGAGTCGTCTGGCGGGGGTCTTCAACCCGAAGTCGGGACACGCCGTCATGCTGGCGTTCGACCACGGATACATCATGGGTCCGACCTCCGGTCTGGAGCGGATCGACCTGACGATCAGGCCGCTGATTGAATACAGCGACTGCATCATGTGCACGCGCGGAATCCTCCGCTCCCTCGTCCCGCCGGAATGCCGCAAGCCGATTTCGCTCCGCTTTTCGGCCGGCTCGACGATCCTCACCTCGCTGAACGAGGAGTGCATCCAAGACATCGAAGAGGCGATCCGGATCAACGCCTCTCTCCTGGCGGTGATGGTCGCGATCGGCGACCCGGATCACGAAGGGCTGACGATCCGCAACCTGACCCGTACGGTCGATCTGGGCACCCGTTACGGAATCCCGACCCTCGGGGTCACCGCCGTCGGGAAAAACCTGACCCGCGACGCCCGCTACCTGGCGATGGCCAGCCGCGTCTGCGCCGAAAACGGCGCCCAGGTGATCAAGACCTACTTCTGTGAAGAAAATTTCGAGCAGGTCACCAACGCCGTTCCGGTCCCGATCGTCATCGCCGGCGGGAAGAAACTCCCCGAGAAGGACGCCCTTTCGATGGCGTGGCGCGCGATCGACCAGGGCGCCGCCGGGGTCGATATGGGGCGGAACATCTTCCAGTCCGACTCGCCAATCGGGATGATGCTCGCCGTCCGCGCGATCGTTCACGAAAACGCGTCGGTCGACGAGGCGTTCGCGATCTACGAAGAGTATAAAAATCGTTAAGAAATGGCGATTTTCAGGTTTCCGCATACTTGACACTATAGGAAACCAAAGGTATTCTATAATACTGTAGAATAGCCTAGGCTGTTGCTTGGCCTCTCTTGACTCGTTCAGGTAGGGAGCCGGGCAGCAGCTTCTGTGTTAGAAAACAAGAAGTAAATCTGACATCACCCGCGCCAAACGGGGAACGAAGAGAGAACGTATGGATCAGGATCAAGTTAAAAAAATCGTCGAACAGCTTCATTTAGAGAGAAAAATCCCTAAAGAGAAGGTCTTCGGCATTCTCGAAGAGGCGATGATGATCGCGGCCAAACGGCACGCCGGTCAGGAATCCGAAATCGCCGTCCATATTGACCGTGACACCTGCGCGATCTCCGTCTTCCGTGACAACGTCCCCCTTTCGGACGCCGAAATCACCGAGCGCCTCGGAGCCCAGACGGCGCGCCAGGTCATCACCCAAAAGATCCGCGACGCCGAAAAGGACATGATCTTCGAGCGCTACAACGAAGACCTCAACAACCTGATCAGCGGAACGGTCCGCCGGGTCGAGCGGGGCGTGGTGATCATCAGCCTTCAGGAAAACATTGAGGCGATCCTCCCGCGGAGCGAACAGATTCCGGGCGAATCGTTTCGAGAGGGAAACCGTGTAACGGCCCAGATTATTGAGGTCAACAAGAACGGGAACAACGCCCGCATCCGGATCGTCTTAAGCCGGAACCGTCCGTCGTTCCTCCGGAAACTCCTTGAACAGGAAATCCCAGAAATCGCCGACGGGATCATCACCATCAAAGAACTCAGCCGCGACCCCGGTCACCGCGCCAAGGTGGCGGTCGCCTGCACCGACCCGCACCTCGACCTGGTCGGCGCGTGCGTCGGCAGCCGCGGTTCGCGGATCCGCGCGGTGCGCGAAGAGCTCCCGAACAACGAACAGATCGACATCATCCCCTGGGTCGCCGACGACGCCGAGTTCATCAAAAGCGCGCTCCAGCCGGCCGAAATCCTCGAAGTCATTCCCTGCCCGCTTTTGGGCCGCGCCATCGTCCTGGTCGACAAAGAAGAACGTTCCAAGGCGATCGGTCGGAAAGGGCAGAACGTCCGCCTGGCGACCCGCCTCTGCGGCTGGGATCTCGAAATCCTGACGCAGGAAGAGCTCCAGTCTGTTCTGGACACCGCGGTCGATCAGTTCAAGTCGATCCCCGGGATGACCGACGAAGCCGCCGAGGCGATCGTCGCCGCCGGCCTGACCACCTACGACGACATCGCGCTGAGCGATCCGGCCGAACTGGCCGAGCTGGGGAAATTCTCCGAAGAAGACGCTCAGAAGATCATTGACGAGGCGGAACGCCGCGCCGAACTCGACACCGCCCTCCAGGCCTCCGAAACCGCGGCGGCCGCCGCCGAAGAGGCCGTCCGCGCGGCCGACGAGGCAAGGAGGACCGTTGCCGCCGACGTTCCCCACGCCGAGCGATGCGCCCGCGACGCACGCGACGCGGCGGCCCGCGCCCGTGAAGCCGCAAGCGAAGCCGCCAAATCGGCTGAAATGGTCGACAGCGCTCAGGTGGCCGAGGCTGCCCAGGCCGCCCAGACGAGCGCCGCCCTTGCCGCTCGCGCCGCTGACACCGCCCGCGCCCTGGTCGACTCGGCGCGTGATGACGACCGCCACCGCGGTCAGAGTTTCTCCCGAAACGCGTAAACCGTCTCGGCGCCCCCCGCCGGCACCTGTCATACAGGAACGGCGGAAATCCCAAACGTCCCGGCGCCGCCGCGCGCCGAATTCCATTTCATCGTTTCGAAAAAGAGAGAGCCGGAATTGATTCGAATCTACGCACTGGCCAAAGAGCTGAAGACCGACAACAAAGAACTGGTTGACATTTGCCAGAAGATCGGTCTGTCCGATAAGCGATCCGCGCTTGCCGGTCTGACCGACGAGGAAGTCGCTCTGGTAAAGGACTACATTCAAAAGGCCTCGTCCCAATCGGCTCAGGCGCCTTCCGGCCCGAGCAGTTCGGCGCCGATGCAGCGTCCGAGCATCCCCTCCCTCCAGACCGGAAAGGTTCCGGTTCTCAAGCCGGTTCGAACCCTCAAACGCCTCGGCGACTCCGACTCGTCCAAGCCGAGCGCCATCAAGACGATCTCTGCCAGGCAGGCCGAAGAACCCGCCAAGCCGGAAGAGCCCGCCAAGCCGGAAGAGCCGGCCCCCGCCGCCGAAACAGCTCCGCCGGTCGAAAAGACCGCGCCTCCCAAGCCGGCCAAGCCCGCGGCTCCCGCCAAACCGGAGGCGAAACCCGAAAAACCGCGCGGACTCGGTCCCCTCGGGAATATGCTCCGTTCGAGCAAACAGCGCCCTCAGCAGGCCGAACCGACCGTCCCTCCCGCCGAACCGGCGGCTCCGGCTCCCGAAGCGGCCGAAGAGAAGCCGCACAAAAAAGAGCTCTCGCCTCTTGAACAGGCTCGTCTGGCGGCTCAGCGCGAAATGACGCAGCGTACCCGGGTTCTGGGAGCGGCGTCCGCCGACGCGGCGAAGCCGAAGAAATCCGAAAAGACCGAAGAAAAATCCCGCGCCAAAAAGTCGCTCGGGATCCACCTCGCTCCCGTTCCGACCGCCCCCGCCAAAGCGGCCCCCGCGGCCGACGAAAACGAACCGGCGCCTCAAAAGCCGGAGGTACGTTTCGTTCCATCTTCGGGGCGCGAAAAGTTAGACAAAAAATCGGTCTCCCCCCTGGCCAGCCGTCTCGGTAAGAGCGACGGCGACAAAGGGGACCAGCCCCGTCCCGAACGGCGGAAGTTCATCGGCTCGATTGACGACGAAATCAACGAACTGCGAAACGCCGCCAAAAAGGGAGGGAAAAAACGCAAGGGGGAGAAGCGTCCCGACGAGTCCGCTCAGGTTTCCCGCAAACGGCGCAACACCAACGATTTCACCCACCTCCACGACGACGACTCGTTCGGCGTCTATCAGCGCCAGCTCCGTAAAAAGACCGCCAAGGCGAAGCCCTCGACCCTGCCGCGCAAAGGGGATATCGTCATTCAGCTTCCGTGCACCGTCAAAGATTTCGCCGAGGCGACCGGTATTCAGGCGGCCGTGATTATCAAGAAGCTCATGGAGCTCGGCTATATGCTCATGATCAACAATCCGCTGGACGGCGAAGCCGCCGAGCTGTTGGTCGAGGCGCTCGAACTGAAAGCGGTCGTGAAAAAAGAGGAGTCGCTCGAAGAACAGTTCGTCGATTCGGTGGTCGATCAGGTCGATCCCCCCGAGACGCTCAAACCCCGCGCGCCGGTCGTCACTTTCCTGGGACACGTCGACCACGGGAAGACCTCGCTTCTCGACCGGATTCTGCATATGAACGTCGTTTCCGGCGAAAAGGGGGGTATCACGCAGCATATCCGTTCCTACCGGATCTCCACCCCTCAGGGGGATGTCACCTTCGTCGACACCCCGGGTCATGAGGCGTTTACCGAAATGCGCGCCCGCGGGGCGAACTGCACCGATATCGCGGTGCTGGTCGTCGCCGCCGACGACGGCGTCATGCCGCAGACCGAGGAAGCGATCAGCCACGCCAAGGCGGCGGGGGTTCCGATCGTCGTCGCGCTCAACAAGATGGACCTTCCCGGCGTCAGCCGCGACCGCGTGGTGCAGGAGCTGGCGGCGAACGACCTGATGCCGAGCGAATGGGGAGGGGATGTCGAAATCGTCGAGACGAGCGCCGTGACCGGTCAGGGGATCGACACCCTGATGGAGACCCTTCTGATGGTCGCCGAACTTCACGAACTCAAAGCGCGGCCCGACCGCTCGGCGACGGGAGTGGCGATCGAGTCCTCGCTCGAGCCGGGTCAGGGGGTTCTCTGCACCCTCCTGGTTCAGAACGGAACGCTTCACAACGGCGATATCGTCCTGTGCGGGAACGCCTACGGGAAGGTTCGCGCGATGTTCGACACGCTCGACCCGACCAAAGAGCTGACCGAAGCGCCTCCGAGCACGCCGGTGAGCGTCCTCGGGCTCGACGTCGCGCCGGGGGCGGGGAGCAGTTTCGTTGTTCTCGACGACATCTCCGTCGCCCGTCAGATCGCCGAAGAGCGGACCGAAATCATCCATCAGCGCGAACTCAACGGGGGCGAGGAACACGTCACCCTCGAAAGCCTCAAAGCCCGGCTCGACTCCAAGTCGCAGCAGACGCTCAACATCATCATCCGCACCGATGTGCGCGGTTCGATTGAGGCGATCCGCAAAGAGCTCTCGAAGCTCGAACATCCCGAAGTCAAAATCAAAATCCTCCAGGCCTCGGTCGGGGGGATCACCGAAGCCGACGTTCTTCTGGCCGACGCTTCGGACGCCATCATCGTCGGGTTCAACGTCGTTCCCGACGAACTGGCCCGGATCACCGCCGAAAAGAAAAAGGTTCAGATTCGCCGCTACGATATCATCTACAAACTCTCCGAAGATATTAGGGCGGCGCTGGAAGGAATGCTCAAGCCGGCCGAACAGGTCAAAGAGCTCGGCCGCGCCTTTGTTCAGCAGATCTTTGTCATCAGCCGTATCGGAACGATCGCCGGATGCCGTGTCCTTTCGGGGACGATCGAACGCGACTGCCGCGTCCGCCTGATCCGCGACAGCCGGATCATCGGCGAGTACGTCCTCGAGACCCTCCGGCGCGAAAAAGACGACGCGCGCGAGGTGCGCGAGGGTTACGAGTGCGGGATCAAGCTCAAGGGCTTTAACGATATCAAAGAGGGCGACTACTTCGAGGCCTATAAGATTGAAGAAGTCGCGCGCACCCTCTGAAAAGGACGCCCCCTCATTCCGTAAAAACAAATAAGGATTGTCATGGCATCGAGAAGAACGCTGAAAGCCGCCGCCGCCATCCGCGAAGTGGTCGCCATGTCGCTTCTCTCCGACCTGAAAGACCCGCGCGTCAGCCTGGTGACAATCACCTCGGCCGAGGTGGCGCAGGATATGCGTTCGGCCAAGGTCTTTTTCACCGTTCTGGGGAACGACCCGGTCAAAGAGAAGCTCGCTCTTTCGGGGCTTCGAAGCGCCGCGGGCTACCTCCAGCAGAAGTGCGCCAAACGGATCGAAACGCGCTACACGCCGAAACTCATCTTCGAGGTTGACGAGGGAGTGAAGAATCTGGCGCGTGTGACCGAGATTCTCGAAAAAGAGCGCCGCAAGTCCTCCTCGGACGGAGCCTCCGCCGACGTCGACTCGGATCTGAACGAACCGGATATTCGGAGCGTTTAACCAATTTTGATTTTCTCAACAGGAAATATTTATGGGATCTTCGCCGCGCAACACTTACAAAAGCCTCTACCAACATCTGCAGAAGGAATTTCGTTCGGGCGTCATCTCTCTCCCCGACGACCGTGAAATCCTTGTTCAGCTGATCTACTCGGCGCTCCTCGAAAATCGACCGGCCGCGGTCGCCCTGGAAGCGTTTGAAACCATTGAAAACTCGTTTATCGACTGGAACGAACTCCGCGTCTCGCGCGCGCGGGAACTCTGCGACCTCCTCCCGATGCTGAGCGACGCGGCCAACAGCTGCGAACGCCTCCGCCAGACGCTCCAAGTCATCTTCCAGGCGACGTATAAATTCGACCTGGAGGAATGGCGCGAAAAGGGGGAAGACGCTTTCAGCGACTACCTGGGAACGATTCCCTACGTCACCCCCTTCATGAAGAGTTACACAATCGCCGTGGTCTTTCGCAAGAGAGTCGTTCCGCTCGACGAGGGGGCTCTGCGCGTACTCCGCCTCCTCGATTTGGTCGAAGTCGACGAAGAAAACCATGAAGTTCCGATTGGACTGGAACGCGCCTTTTCGAAGACCGACATGCCCGCGTTCGCCAAAATGCTCCACGAACTGGGGGCGATGCTGATGGACGAGTCGACCTCGATCCGCGCCCGAAAGATCTTAAAGGCGGTCGATCCCGACTCGGCGCAGCGGAGCGATCTTCCGCTGGTCGAGACCGAAGAACTCGATCCGTTCCAAATCGCCCGTGAGCTGGCGAACAAGCAGTCGAATCGCCCGATGAAAATCAGTTTTGACGCCGATATGGAAGACGTCGAAGAAGAAGACTTCACAGCTGAGGACGATTCTCTCGAAGAACCTCTCCCGATGGAAAACGCCGACGAATCCCCCGACGATGACGACGATCTTTTCGACGCTCCCGCGCCGAAAAAGAAGGGCGAAAAGAAACCGAAGGATCAGGAACCGGCTCAGGAGAAGGCGAAGAAACCCGCCGAAGAGAAGGCGCCCGCCAAAGAAAAAGAACCGGCCGAGGTGAAAAAGCCCGCCAAGGCGAAGAAACCCGCCGAAGAGAAGGCGCCCGCCAAAGAGAAAGAACCGGCCGAGGTGAAAAAGCCCGCCAAGGCAAAGAAACCCGCCGAGGTCAAAGCGCCCGCCAAGGCAAAGAAACCCGCCGAGGTCAAAGCGCCCGCCAAGGCGAAGAAACCCGCCGAGGTCAAAGCGCCCGCCAAGGCAAAGAAACCCGCCGAGGTCAAAGCGCCCGTCAAGGCAAAGAAACCCGCCGAAGTGAAAGCGCCCGTCAGGGCAAAGAAGCCTGCCGAGGTCAAAGCGCCCGCCAAGGCAAAGAAACGCCCCGAGACCAAAGTGCCCGCCAAGGCGAAGAAGCCCCCCGAGGTGAAAGCGCCCGCCAAGGCAAAGAAACGCCCCGAGACCAAAGTGCCCGCCAAGGCGAAGAAGCCCCCCGAAACGAAGAAGCCGGCATCGAAATCGCCGGTGAAACCTTCGATCCAGAAAACGCTCTTCTCCAAAGGGGTCTCCAAAAAGAAGAGCGGCGGCAAGAAAAAGTAAAAACCGAATCAACACTTAAACCGATATCAAGGAGTTTTTTATGTCAGGTCATTCCCACTGGGCAGGTATTAAACACAAAAAAGCGCTGGTCGACGCCAAGCGGGGTAAACTTTGGAGCAAGCTGGCCAAGGCGATCATCATCGCGGCCAAGCACGGCGGCGGGGATCCGGCAAACAACATCCGTCTGCGTACTGCTATCGAAGAGGCGAAAGCGGTTTCGCTGCCGAAAGACAACATCGCCCGCGCCATCAAACGCGGAACCGGTGAAGGGGAAGCGGTCGAATTCGAGGAACTCCTCTACGAGGGTTACGGGCCGCACGGCGTGGCGGTGATGGCGGCAAGCCTGACCGACAACCGGAATCGTACCGCCCCGGAAATCCGCAAGATATTTGAGGTACACGGCGGAAAGCTCGGCGCGACCGGGTGCGTCGGATGGAACTTCGACAAGAAGGGCGTCTTCTTCATCCCGAAAGATCAGACTGACGAAGAAAAACTGATGGAAATCGCCCTGGAAGCGGGAGCCGACGATATCGAGGAACAGGGAGAGGGATTCCAGGTCACCTGCTCCCCCGAATCCTACGACGCGGTGGCGGAAGCGATCGAGGCGAACAACCTCCATCCCGAAAGTTCTGAAATCACGATGGTGCCGAAAGATACGGTCGATATTACCGACCTGTCCGCCGCGCGCTCGGTGATGCGTCTGCTCGATGCGCTCGACGAACACGAAGACATTCAGACCGTTTCGTCAAACGTCAATATCCCCGACGAAATCATGGAGCAGATCGAAGAGGAATAAAAAAACGTGCCGGCGACTGACCCTGCGAGCGCCCCTTCATTCCGGAACTCTTCCGAATCGGCGATCCCCGGTGGTCCCCTTCCGGCCTCTGTCCCCGCGGCGGCCGCCGGTATTCTGATTGACGCGTTGTGGGCTCCCCTGATCTTTTTTTGGGGGAGCCTTTTTCTTTTCGCCCTGTTTCTTTTCGCCGCGGGATCGTTTGCGCGTCTGTATAACAGAATGGCCCGGCGCCGCAAGACGCTTCTCTTTTTCGGCGTCATGCTCGGGGTCTTTTCCTTCTTCGGCTTCTGGCATCAGCTCCGCTGGTCGTATTTCCCGAAAGACGAGATCGGACTTCAGATCCCCGCCGGGAATATGCCCGCCGAAGTGGAGGGGGTCGTTCGGTCAACCCCGGTCTTTTACGAAAATCCGTTTGACGAGTCGGGCGGCGTGACCCTGGTCGAAATCGAGGCGTTCCGACTCCGAAACCTGGGGGTGTGGTCTTCCGCCAGCGGCGTGGTCATCGTCCGGGGAAAAGGGGATCTGACCTCCATTCAGATCGGCGAGGCGGTCGCCGTCACGGGAAAAATCGCGCATATCCGCGGGCCGGAAAATCCGGGCGGGGTTGACCGAGCGGCGCGCGCCCGGGCGCGGCGGATTCTGACGACGGTCAGCGGCGCGTCGATTCGAAAAGCGGCGCGCCTCCCCGGAATGCCGCGGTATACGGTTCTTGCCGCGGTCGAACGGATCCGCCTGACGGCGCGCGATCTTTTCACGGCACGTCTCTCTCCCCGAAACGCCGCGGTGGCCTCGGCGGTGATCCTCGGTCTGCGGAACGATCTGGACGAGGAGACGGTCGATCTGTTCCGGCAGACGGGAACCTCGCATCTGATTTCGGTCTCGGGCCTGCACGTTTCGCTGGTGGCGATCTTCCTCTTTCTGGCGATCCGCGCGCTTCACCTCCCCCACTCGGCGCGGGCGCTTCTGGCCGCCGCGGCAATCCTGGCGTATGTCTTTCTGGCGGGAGCGCGGGCGCCGGCGATCCGCGCGGCGGTTCTCTTTTGGGTTCTGTGCCTGTCGGTTCTCTTCCGGCGGAAGACGGTTCTTCTCAACTCGTTCGTCATCTCGGCGCTGATCCTTCTTCTGATCAGTCCGGCGAACCTCTTTCAGCCGGGAGTCCATCTTTCGTTCCTGGCAACCGGCGTCTTCCTCTGGGTTCTTCTGCCGAACCGGGATCCGAATCGGCAAAGCGCCTTTTTGAGGCGTCTGCGGATCCGCCTTCGCCTTCTTCACCTGCAATACCGCTCCCGACCGCTGGCGGCGCTTTCTCTGCGGCTGGGCGAGGTCGTCCTGGGGAAGTTTTTCCGCATCATGGCGGCGTCGTTTTTGATTGAACTGATCCTTCTGCCGGTCATCTTTACGCACATCCATCTCTGCACCCCGCTGTCGTTTCTGATCAATCCGATCATCTGGATTCCGTTCGAACTGGCGCTGATTCTGGGGATTCTCCTTCTCATCGTCGGGCAGATTCCCCTTCTCGGCGCGGCGGCGGGATGGCTCGCCGACGGGACGTTCTCGTTTCTGGTCTGGCTTCTGAACATATCGAAGTCGGTCCCCTTCGTCTGCTTCCATGTGCCGGGCCCGTCGCTCTGGTGGGTCTTGGGGTTCTACATCCCCCTCCTCTTCTGGACCCTCTTTCCGCGATACCGTCCCCGTCTGAAAATGATGACCCTCTGGACGTTCGTCTGGCTCGCTGTCGGCGCGGCGGCGATCGGGATAAACTCTCTTGTTATACACTCGCGTCAGCGGGTCGACATCGAGATCCTTTCGGTCGGACACGGCGAGTCGGCGCTGATTCTTTTTCCGGACAGAACGGTTCTGTATGACTGCGGCACGATGGGAGACGGCGCGCGCGCCGGACGGACGACCGCCGCGGCGCTTTTTGCGCGCGGGCGCGTCTCGGTCGACCTGGTCTTCCTCTCGCACGCCGACGCCGACCACTACAACGGTCTTTTGGAGCTTCTTGACAAGGTCCGTATCGGCCGGGTCATAACGCCGCCGAACTTCTTCGAAAAGGAGAACGCCTCCCTGACCGAACTGCGGGAAGCGCTCGAAAGAAAAAAGGTGCCGATCGTCTCGGTCGGCGCGGGGGAAGACCTGACCCCTTACGGTTTCGGGGAACTGGATATTCTCCATCCGGAAAAAGAGACGGCCTCCGACGCGACGAACGCCGAAAGCCTGACCTTGAGCCTGACCCATCTCGGCCGGCGCGTCCTGCTGACCGGCGACCTCGACACGCCGGAACCTCCCCCTTTCCTGCGGACGCCCCGACCCGCGTATGATCTGATCACCATTCCGCATCACGGGGGGCATTCCCGCGCGACCGAGCCTCTTTTGAGAAGACTGACCCCCTCCTACGCGGCGGTGAGCGAAGTCGACGGACGCCTTTCGGCCGAGACGCTCGACGAGTGGCGCTCGTGGGATCCGGATCTTGCGGTTCTCTCGACCGGCAG
>JAGCAH010000181.1 GCA_017652805.1 Thermoguttaceae bacterium
GCGGCTCCGACGATCTCGACGGGGACGCGCGGGATCTACGTTTCCTACGGCGCGAACCGCCACAACATCCAGTGGGGCGCGGTGGCGAATGCCTCGGGTTACGAGGTTCAGTACTCGACCGACGGCGGTGAATCCTGGTCGAGAACCATTTCGGCTTCCGGGCTTTCTGCGGTGATCACGGGCCTGACCTACGGCGCCGACGTGACTTACCGCGTCCGCGCGCTGGGGACCGGTTCTTATACCGATTCGGACTGGAGCCGCGCGAAGACGTTCAACGTCTGCCCGATGGATATCGACGGCAACGGCGATATTTCGGGCAGCGACCGAACACTGCTTGGAAAGAGCTGGATGGCCGAAGAGGGTGACGATGACTATCAGTACTATGCCGATATCGACGGTAACGACGAAGTTTCGGGTTCGGACCGGACTTTTATGGGTCGGAACTGGATGAAAGAGGAGGGCGACGACGATCTGGTCTATCCTCGCGCGCTCGCTGCCGACGCGGCCTTTGCGGGCTACGAGGCGGGCGACTTCGGCGTTGATTCTGATGTCTTCTGAGACTGATTTCGATTAGTCTTTCGAACTGAACAACCCCGAAAGGGACGCCTTTGCCGCTTGGGCATCGGCGGTTTCCTTTCGGGGTTTTTATTTCCCGAAGATCTGAAAATCAAAATCTGTCAGCGCTGGTTTCCCTGTTTTGAAAAGAAAGCGCGGGAGCAGGTATAGCCCGGCACTCCTTGCGGCCGTGAAGGAGGGTATGACGTTTGACGACACTATGCTAAAATGTGCAATATAGGGAAAACCGGAAGGCGGTTTTAGGGGGTATTTGTCGGAAAAGTGCAATTCGGTTCGTTCCCCTCTGTCTTTTTGAGCTTCTTATTGTTATAATCGCCTTAGTTGGGGGCGGCCTCATTTCCGCCTGAATCGGCGCGCTTTGCGTGTCTTGAAGTTGGGGATAACAGGTCATTTGACGTAATGCATATTGTTTTTCCTTCATTTTTTGTTTCACGAAAGGGTGTTTTATGAAAAAGATCAAGAATCGTTCGCTCCGTTTGGAAAGTCTTGAAGACCGGATGCTTCTGGCGGTGACCGCCGGCGGCGAGGCCGCCGCGGCGGAACTTGTCGCGCCGGCCGAAACGGGTGCGGAAATCGTCGTCAATCAGCTTTCGTTTAACGCGCTGCGCAGCGCGATCGTCAGCAAGGCGCAGGACGGCGATACGATCGTCTTTGCCGACGGGCTTGAAGGGACGATTGAGGCAACTTCGTACATCAATATCGCCAAGAACATCACGATTGACGGCGGAGGGAAAATCACCATTCGGGGCGCCGGGGAGAACAACCTTCTCAATATCACGAAATCGTGTACCTTTACCGGCCTGACGTTCGAAAACGGGTATTCCGCATCAGCCGGTTTGGGCGGTATCGGTGCAATTGGCGACGGTGTCAGCGTGACGCTGAACAACTGCAATATTGTCGGCAACACGGCCGAGACAGAAGCGAATGCGGCCGGCGCGTTCTATGTAACCGGTCAGCTCTACATGAACAACTGCAACGTTTACGGGAACACGGCGGTTGACGGCGGGTTCGCCTTTATTTACGGCCGCGACAATCACGGCGCCGCGCTGGTCGACGCGACAAATTGTACCTTCTACGGCAACACCGCGAGCGATTCCGGCGGTGTCATTCGGAACATGGGCGGAACCGTCAACCTGACGAACTGCACGGTTGTTGGGAACAAGGCGCAGGACGGCGCGATCGCGAATTTCGAATTTTTCGCCGTCGGCGGTTCCGATGACGCCTGGACCGATGAGTTTTGGATTTCCAATACGACGATCACCAATTCGATCATCGCCTATAACGTCTCGACGGACGAGGCGACCGCCGACATTTACACGGATTATACCGC
>JAGCAH010000021.1 GCA_017652805.1 Thermoguttaceae bacterium
GAAAGTTTCGGTTCTCCGGTGGGATTTCATTCCGAAAGACCGGAACGAGCCGGCCGAATCGGGCGAGGTGGTCTACGAACACGACCAGTATCCCGCCGACAAAGAGGAGGAGCGGGTCGAGCTGTTCGCCGCGCCGGCGATTCGCCGTCAGATGAAGGACCTGCTGGCCGGCATTTCCGAAGGGAAAAAGACGGTCTGTCCGATTGAGGAAGGGGCAATTTCAAGCGCCAGCTGCATTTTGGGGAACATGTCGATGAGTCTGGGACGTACCCTGGAATGGGAACCCGAAACGTGGACGGTGGTCAACGACGACGAGGCGAACGCTCTTCTGGCGCGCGGGTACCGCGAAGGCTGGGTTCACCCGTAGAGGGGGAGGGAACGCAAACCATAAAAAAAAAACGGCTCGGAAGGAGCCGTTTTTTTATGGCCGGGAAGTGTCTCCGGTCATTCTTCCGTCCACTGTTCAAAGGGAACAGGCTGTATCTCTTTTCGGGCGGGGAGCCGCCATCCGTTTCCTTCCCGCACGGCGCCGTTTTTCGAAAGGACTTCGGTCATGAGATCGTAATTCAGTTTAACGGCGCCGTCGAACGTGTAATTCGTGTGCGCAAACTTCTCCCCGTCACGGTCCAGCTTTTGTGTGTATTTTGCGTCGATTGCCGAGGCGCCCGTGAAGTTGCCCAGAATCGAGGCGGCGCTGGAGGGATTGCAGTCGCTGTCCTGACCGCACCGGCCGGAGATGATGATCGTTTCGTCCATATCGCCCCCGCCCCACAGCAGTCCGATCAGGACATAGCCGGAGTTCAGCTTCGCGTCGATGTTGCCGGGACCGGCCATGTCTTCGCCCGGGCATTTGTCATCTTCGCCCCATTTGTCCTGCAGAATCTGCCAGACTTCTTCCCATTCTTTTCCCTCTTTCCAGTCCGCAAACACCTTTTCGACGAGAGTGCGGAACTTTGTCCCTTCGGGAACGGCATCGATTCCCGCCCGGGCGATCTCCTCAATCGATCCGGCGGTATAGGCCGCCGCGTGCATCGCGGTGATGAAAACGCCCCCGTAGACACCGTCGCCGTAGTTCATGATATGCCCCACTTCAAAGGAGCGCAGGGCCGCCTCGTTGACAAGCCCGGGATACATCTGTCCGAGGAAATCGCATTCGATCTGCCAGTCAATGTCGTCGGCGTGCCGGTTGTTTTTGAAATGGCCGCTGTCCGGGTAGGGTATCCCGCTGCGGAGGTTTTCGCGTCCCTGGCGGTTGGCGTGCCAGAGCCCGAACGTGGAATCCCTGAACTTTTCGGCCATCTTTTCCGGCGGGCACATCGCGCCGTTTTCCTTCATCGCGTCGAGGAAGGGAATCTCGACGTAAAGGTCGTCCTGACGCAGGCCGCTGTTGATCATTTCCGGTTGCCAGGCGGGGAACTCTTCCGCCGGGATGACCGTTCCCCGCCATCGGAATTCCGTCGGCGCCCCCCAGGTCACCCCCGCCATCTGACCGATCCAGCCTCCCAGGAGTTTGTCGTAGAGCTGCGCGTCGCTCAGGTAAAGACCCTGCGGTGCGGGCGCCGAGGCGGTCGGCGCCGTTTCGGCGGGATCCGGCGCGGTCTCTGCGGCGCTGAAGCCCGTCGGGAGGGAGAGTGTCAGAAGAAACAGAAGACTTTTCGCCGCTTGTTTGATCATCGGTATGGTTTCCTTGTGCTTGTGGTGGTTATTTTCCCCTGTCGTGCCGTTTCGGTTTTATTGTAGCGATCCGTTTCGAAAAAACAACCTCGGCAGACGCCCCTTGAATTCCGTAAAGCGCGGGGGTCCGACGGGCGGGGCGGAAGTTAATCCCCGGAGCGAACGAGAGGCGCCGGAGGGAGAGAACGGACGCCTGCGGCAAAGCGGACCGAACGCGAAAAGAAAATCAAAGGGAAGGGGACGCGGCCCGGAAACGGCGGGAGGGGAACGCCCTGCCCCTCTTGCGGACAGCAAAACCGCCGCTTACCTGCCGGGGATTCCGACGAGTTCGTTGCGGGCGGTTTCGTTCCCCTGGAGAGCCGCCAGGCGGAACCATTTTTCCGCCGCGGCGGGGTCGACCGGAACGCCGTAGCCGTTCTTATAGCAGAGGCCGAGCATACACTGCCCGAACGGGTTTTGAAGACCCGCGGCACGGCGCCACCAGTAGAGAGCCGAAGCGTAGTCTTTGTGAATTCCCCGAACGAAGGAACTACCGATCATATAGAGCGCGTTCGAGTTCCCCAGCTCTCCGGCCAGACGCCAGCAGGTCAGCGCCCAGGGGATATCTTTTTTGACGCCGACCCCGACGTAGTAGCACTTACCGAGTTTATAGAGCCCTTCCAGCGATCCGTTGTCGGCGGCGCGGCGGTACCAGTCGCACGCTTCGGTGACTTCTGCCTCTTCGTCGCTCGAGGCATAGTAGTCGCCCAGGAGAACCTGAGCATCGGCGTCTCCGGCGTTGGCTTGGGCGATAATTTCTTCGAGTTCGTTCATTGTTCAGCAGTATCGTGGCTGCTCCCGAGTGGGAAAAACCGGAACGTGCCGAAGCGGGCAAAAAAATTCCGGATCGGTTTTATCTTAACACCGATCCGGAATTCTTCAAATGGGGGCGGAACCGCCTGTCACGCCAGATCCCATTGGTCGCGCAGGAACTGCATCGATTTCGGCATTTCCACCTCGCGGTCGCCTTCGCAACCACATTCGAAACTACAGAAACCGGTGTATCCGATATATTTCAGACCGCGGAACCCGTCGACGAACGACATCCCGTTCTGGCCGGGGAGGGTGCGCATCGGCTCAGCGCGGCCGCCGGCCAGGTGAACATGGTTCAGGTAATCGCCGGCGCTGATGAACGCGCCCATATCGCTCGTCTCTTCGGAATCCATGTGGTAGAAGTCGCCCATCACGGTGATTCCCGCTTCGCGGCCGCCGCAGTCGCGGCAGATCGACGCGCCGTAGGCGACCTGCTTGATGAAATACGTTTCGTAACGGCAGAGGGGTTCCAGAATGATCGTGGTGTTGTGCGCGACGGCGAATTCCCCGAGTTTCGGGAGGTAATCGCGGCAGCGTTCCAGAAGTTCCTGGTTCGAAAGTTCCGACTGACCGTTGAAGGTGGGAACGTGAATGACGCCGCGCGCGCCGACTTTCCCCGCGCCTTCGAGAACGCGCTTGAACTCGTCCATTCCCGCGGCCTGAACCGCCGGATCGGTGCTGACGAGCTGGCCGCCGCAGGAACCCCAGCAGATCGCCGAAACTTCCAGATCGAAATCGGCTTTCATCTTGTTGTACTCTTTGCATTTGGCGTCGTCGGTCACTTCGGCGCCGACTTCGAACGCTTCGCCGCCCCACTTCTTAAGCTTCTCGAGCTTTTCGGGAAGGGTGCCGCCCGGAATTCCGCCGAGCTGGCTACAGAGACGGAGCCGGGCGATGTCGCGCTTGTCCGTCTCTTCGGTTGTCTGCGCGGAAGCGAATTTACCGGTGGAAAGCGCCGCGCCCATCAGAGCGGCCGCGCCAAAAAAGTCACGTCGTTTCATACGAATTCTCCTTCGACCCGGCGGGAATCCGGGTCTTTGCTGAGGTGGAATGGAATATTACCGTTAAAACCAATCTGTCGGACGAATGATCGGAAACCGAATCGTTTTCCGGTTCCCCGCTTGAAAATATAGCGAAAATGCAGCGGGAAGTCAATATTCCGCTTTGTTTTTTCAAATCTCTCGGTTTTTCCTTCTGAATTTCGCCGAACCGGCTATTTGCTCAGAACCGAAACGGCGGCGTTCGGCATTCCGTACATGTGGGTCTGTCCCTGCGTAAAGGTGAGCGCGGCCGGTCCGGCGAGGTTGTTGTACAGGATCATGACCCCGGACGGGGGCGAGATATAGTCGCCCAGCCCGGCGCGGATTTCGACGGGGCATTTGACCCGTTTGGCGTGGTTGACGGTATCGTAATAGCCCAGCGCGGGGGTCCAGGTCGGCCGGTAGTATCCGGGGACACGGCCCGACTCGGCGGTGCCGGAGAGATCGCACATCCACGGAACGCCGATTTCGACCTTCGAGACCGCCGGATCGAGACCCGCCAGGGCGATCGCCTGGAATCCCCCCTGGCTCCCGCCGACCAGACGGATGTTTTTGCCGTCCCATTCGGGCTGAGATTTCAGGAATTCCAGGGCGCGGAGCATCCGAAGGACGACCCCGTTCCAGTAACTCGTTTCCGGGTCCCGGTTCGTCTCGGCGAGAAACCCGTAATCAAAGAGGGGGCCTTTTTTCAGTTCCGCGTAGAACGCGTCGTCTTTCCCGTTTTCCAGTCCGTGGATATTGGCGTTGACGACCAGCGCTCCGCGCGCGATATCAGGCTGCTTGAACGCCGAATAGACGCCGTAGCCGTGCAGGAACATATAGCCGGGAAGCGATTTCGGCGCGGCCTCTTTCGGTTTGCTGAAATAGCCGGAAACGGGTGTTTCGTCGGCGGCGTCGAGCCGGAAATCGTAGGTGACGACCTCGTCGCTGCCCGACTCGACCTCAGTCAGACGGGGGTTCATCGGCACGGCGGCCAGCCGCTGCTTCTGCTTTTCCCAGAAGGCGTCGAAATCGGCCGGTTCGGGGAACGAGGTCATTTTTTCCGGCTCCGCCGCGGCGCCGGCGTTCAGCTGGTGGCTTTCGTCGCGGACGAAGTTCCAGTTTCCGTCGTAGTACTGCGGAAGGATCGGTTTTCCGTTCTCGTCGAGGACCGAGACCTGAAGGTGGACGAATCCCGGTTTATCGAGCCGTGTGTGGATGACGAGCGGCTCGGTTTCGGAAGAGACCGCGTTTCCCTCCAGACAGCGTCCGTCGTCCCCCTCGCAGGTCCAGACGAGCCGTCTGCCGCCGACGCGGGCGCCGTCTTCCAGGAGCACCACGTTAAAGACGATCTCTTCTCCCGTTTTGTAGGAGAGCGGGTCTTTTTCGGTGTTTCCCGAGAAGACGAAGTTTCCGGCCGAAATCGGGCCGGCCGAAAGGAGCAATAAGAGGAACGAAACGACGGCCGCGTATTTTTTCATGGGGGCGGAAACTCCTTGTTCGAACGACTTGCCGGAAGGGGAAAAGAACCGTTCTTTCCCGAATCTGACCGAACTTTTGGGCTATATGATGAATTGTACCGATTCCAGACGCGAAAACAACGGTTTGTTGCAAACCGCCGCGATATATGTTAAGATGGGCGTCGTTCGGGGGAGGGAAATTTATCCGACAGAAAAGAAAGCGAGTTTTTGATGACACATCGGCAGAATCGGCGGGATTTTATCAAACTTGCCGGGACGGGACTGGCGTTCGGCGCCCTGACGGCCGGCCTGCGCCCTCACGTTTTCGGCCAGGACGCGCCCGAAATCAAACATTCCCCCGCGCCCGGCTTCGAGGTCATCTCTTACGGCCAGGTTTCCGCCCAAAAGGATATCTTTTACGGCTGGCCGACGATCGCGAAAACGAAAGACGAAGAGCTTCTGGTCGTCGCCTCGGCGCGCGAAGACCACGTCGATCCGTTCGGCCGCGTTTTTCTCTTCCGTTCGCACGACAAGGGAGAGACGTGGACCTGGCCGCAGTGTGTCTTCGACGGTCCGCTCGATGACCGGGACGCCGGTATTCTGGTCACGAAAAAGGGAACCCTTCTGGTTACGACCTTTTCAATGGACGGCGGCTCGCACATGATCAAGGCCCAGCAGGAACGTCTGGCCAAGGGAGTCGAGCCGGAACCGGGCGAGTTCGCCATTACCGGCGAGCGGTATGAACGCTGGGTGGCGGCCGACAGTATCGCCACGCCCGAACAGCGGCAGCGGGAGCTCAACCGATGCTGGATGCTCCGTTCGACCGACGACGGGATGAGCTGGAGCCGCCGCTACGACTGCCAAGTGAGCAGTCCGCACGGTCCGTTCCAGCTCCGAAACGGCCGGATCCTGTTTCCCGGCCGCGACCATTCCCCGAAACCGTACATCCGCGTGGTCGAATCGTCCGACGACGGGAAACACTGGCGCTGGCTAAGCGATATTCCGATCCGTCCGGGCGACAGCGCCGCGGATTACCATGAACTTCACGGGGTGCAGGCCGCCGACGGCCGGCTC
>JAGCAH010000182.1 GCA_017652805.1 Thermoguttaceae bacterium
CGCGACACGGTGCGATACGATTACGAAACCCTTGTTAAGAAATATCACAGGCAGCTCTTCGGAACCCGCCTTTCCCGGCTGAAGGTGAAAATCAAAAAGCGGCTCCGCCCGCTGGTCAATCTCCTGAGGGGGAGGGAATGATGGCGCGTTTTGGTTTTTCGACCCGGTTAGAGCAGAGGGGTCATATAGGCTGGAAGATATGCAATGCCATTCTCAACCTTGAGAATTTTCGTATGAATGACATAAGGTGTGCCGATCCTCTTTTTGAACCGTTTCCTGAAAAGAACGAGAGAGAGGACGGTATAGTTTTTTGACGATTTGACTTCGATGGGATTCACCCTGAAATTTGTTTTGCCTCCGTTGGAAAGGAGAAATCGATCTCAATGTCATTTCGGTGTTTTTCGATGTTATAGTGCGTATAGAAAAACAACTCAAACCCCCTCGCCGTTAACATCTGAGCGACCAGGTTTTCGAAAAACATTCCCTTGTTGACGCTGAGACGGTCGTTCAGAAGACTGCTATATAACGATCCCTCCGAAATTTCTTTTTCACTAAATGTGTGACTGATTAAAAGGCCGATATCTCCCATGTAACATTTCAAAAACCTTCTGTCCTCGTTGAGCGACAGACCGGCATTGAGACCGTTGCGGTTAAAACACTCGTTGACGATCATTGAATCGACAAGCCAGAAGAAAGCGTCGCCGGTCTGTTGAACGAAGAGATATGGTAAAAAGAGAACGCGGCTTCGCCCCCTGAAAAAGCCGTTTTTCGGCGTTTTCAGGGGGGAAGGCCGCGTTTTTTGCGGGCGGCGCCCGAAATTCTTGTTAGCCGAATAGCCGCTGAAGCGCCGACTTGACGGCCGCTTCCGGCTTGAAGCCGATTTCTCTTCCGACTTCTTCTCCGCTTTTCAGAAAGATCAGCGCCGGAATGCTTTGGATCGCGAATTGGCGGGCGAGGTTCGGGTTTTCGTCAACGTCGGCTTTGAAGAATTCGATTTTCCCGTTCATCTCTTCCGAGATTTTCTCCAGAATCGGAGCGAGCATCTTGCAGGGGCCGCACCAGGTCGCCGAAAAATCGATGACGGCCGCCGCGCACTCTTTAACCTGCCCGAACTCCGCTTCGTGAATGACTTTGACCATTTTTCTGTCTCCTCTGTCTGTTCTTTCCGGTGGAATCATTTACTCTTTTCGTTTCGCGGCAAGGTAGTTGACCGCCGCCAGCGCCGCCACGTTCCCCTGTCCGGCGGCCTTGATGTACTGGTAGGGGGGACCGGTGATATCCCCCGCCGCGAAGCATCCGGGAATGTTCGTCTCCATCTGCGGGGTGACTTTTACATGACCGGCGTCGAGTTCCAGTCCCGGCACCAGCTTGTCGGGAGCGATATTATCGCGAAGGATGAAGATCCCGTCAACTTCATATTCCCCGCCGTCGGTTTCCAGGGTTCGCGCCGAAAGGTCGCCGAGGATCCCGACCGGCTTTTCGCGGATCACTTTCACGGTCGGCGCGGTACGGACCTCTCCCGCGTATTGGGGAAAGTAGAGGACTTCGCTTGCCAGCTCCGAAAGGAAATCCGCCTCGTTTTCTTCCCGCGGTGCGTATCCGATCACCGCCGTTTTTTTCCCCCTGAAGAGAGCGGCGTCGCACGTCGCGCAGTAGCTCACCCCCTTCCCCAGAAATTGGTCTTCTCCCGGAAGTCCCTTCGTCTGGGAAAGGCCGGTCGCCAGGATCAGCGTCTCCGCCTCGACCATCGAGTCAATCTCACCGGTCTGGATGACGAAATAGTCCCCCATCGCGTAGATGTTTTTGGCCTGTTCGTCGGTGATTTTGATCCCGGCGCTTTCGATCTGCTTGAGAAACGCCTCCTGCATTTCCCGACCGCTCACGTTCGACAGCCCGAGGTAGTTCTGGATCGTATGGGCCTTCGTCACCTTCGCGCTGAGATCGGCGCTGCCGATCAGAAGGATGTTCTTGTTCCTCGCCTTCGCCGTGAGCGCCGCTTCCAGACCGGCGGGTCCGGTTCCGATGATCGCGATGTCGTATCTGCTCATAGGATTTCTTCTTCCGTTTTGTTTAACGCAATCGGTTCGCCCCGTCGGAATTCCGCGCCGCGCGCGGCTTTTCTGGTATTCCAGAGAATTCCGGTCAAGGAGGAAGTCGTAGATACTCATTATAAGAACTCCCTCCTCGGTATACCAGGGGGAAGCGGTTTCCCTGACGATGATGATCTTCTTGAACGCGTCGCCGACGTTCAAAAGCGGTCTTTCTCCCGAATCGTCTTGGCGCGGTCGGGCAGGGCGAACGCCGACAGAATGTAATAACGTCTCGCCCCCTGGTTACAGACAAAACCGATTTCCGTTTGCTTGCGCACGCCGATGCCGCCCGCGTTTTTTTCAAAGAGCTCGACGACACCGGCGTCCGCCCCGAAACCGCGCGCCCTTAACTCATTACAGATCATATTCTCCATTATGTGTGTTTCTTCGATCTGCCGGAAATACGGCTTTGCGTTTCTGATTCCGAGATCGGAAAAGAGTATTTCTGGGGAGAGTCGATATGCTTCTCCCTTTAATACCGTACCGCTGCGCCGGTTCGATCGGGAATGCGTCGTACAGGTAATCAATGCAGCTTTTGATCGTTCCTTTGTCTAGCGTTGTTCTTTTGACGCTTCGAAAGGTGTCGGCGAGTTTTCTCGGATCGGTAATGGTTCCGATACACGACGCGAGAACGTCGGTCAGCTCTTCAAATTCCGCCC
This sequence comes from Thermoguttaceae bacterium, assembly GCA_017652805.1. Taxonomy (GTDB): domain Bacteria; phylum Planctomycetota; class Planctomycetia; order Pirellulales; family Thermoguttaceae; genus RUG695. The sequence goes on from JAGCAH010000182.1 coordinate 2,750, forward strand.
GGCTGCGTATCCGGTGGCGATAGGCAACGTCGCGCAAATAGGTTTCCCTGATCAGGTTGTCCAGCTTTCTTTTGCCCTCAGCCTCCGGCTGCAGAACGGCCGGCGGGAGCCCGCCGTATAACATATATTCGTTCCGGCCGCCGTGTTTATTTCCGGAACAGACCGGCATAAATTCCGCGAAACTCAGGGGGTTCAAATGAATCTCGTCTCCCCTTCCGCGGAATTCCGTCAGAACATCTTTGGAAAGCAATTTGGAATTGCTGCCGGTCGCATAGACGCCGACGTTCCGTCTGCGGAGCAATCCGTTTAATACGCCGTAGAGCCGGACGGTATCCCCGGACTTAAATTCCTTCTTGCTGATTGCGAACGGAACTTCGTCGATCAGAATGTCGTATGGGGTCTTCGTATCTTTGATTCGGGACTTGAGGTATTCATGGAGCGTTCCGGGATCACGATATTCGGCATTGTCTTCATCATCAAGCGACAGGCTGACGATCTGCTCGTCGTTGATTCCCTCTTGGCGCAGATGTTCGCGAAACAGGACAAACAGCAAAAAGCTCTTCCCGCTGCAACGAATTCCGGTAACGATCTTAATCATTCCGTTGTGCCCGGCGCGGGTCAGTTTTTTCAGGAAATCATCTCGGTTCATAATCATCGTTCGCCCCGCCTTTATGTCTGTTAGCCGATTTTGCGCCCGGGCGCGCTTTTGGCTAACAAAAGCGGCTGAGAGTCAGACACCGGCGTGCGAAACGAGCAAAAAAAGGCGGGCAGCGCCCGCCTTTTGGGAGATGAAGCCGAACTCGGCTCAGTTGAGTTTCCACGTCGCCATGCGGAGGCAGGTGGTTCCCATATTCTCGTACCAGACGGTCAGGAGCGTTCCGTCGGGAAGCTGAACGGTCGAAGGATACCCGACATCGGTGATCCGCGCGTCGTCGGAAATGACGATCGGTTCGGACCAGGTCTTTCCGTTGTCGGTTGAGACGCGGGCGCGGTTCCCCATCCCTTCGCGGCGATAGCCGTAGGTCATCACCAGGCGGCCGTCGGCCAGGCGCAGAAGGTGTGAGGGGTGACCCCAGACGCCGATCGAGTGGATTTCGGACCAGGTCTTCCCGCCGTCCGCCGATTCGGTCTGGAGAGTTTCGCCGCCGTTCCGTTCGTTGTGGTTGCGGATCTGAACCACAATGGTTCCGTCGGCGGCCTCGACCCCGTGGAGTTCGTGGTAGAACCCCGCCTGTTCCCCTTCGCGGGGGGGAATGACCGAAAGGACGTGCCAGGTGGCGCCGTCGTCGGTCGATTCGGCGACCCCCATCACGTGTTCCGGCTGGTTGAATTCGCGGCCCGGATAGAGGAGCCGCCCGTCGGAACATTCGAACGGGCCGTGGGGACTGTTAAACGGGGTGGCGTACCGCGCCGACCAGTTGATACCGTTGTCGGTCGAGCGGAGCATCCAGGAGCCGACTTCCTTACGGCGTTCCTCGTCGGTCATCCGCGCTTTGACCGCCAGCCAGCGGGCGAGCTTTTCGTCGTCGAATTCGGGTTCCTGGCCCGCCTGGCGGCGTTTGAGTTCGTCGTTGAGAATATTGATGTACCCGTTTTCGGTAAAGGTGGTGACCAGGAGGGTTCCCTTACGCGTGACGAGGACGCCTGAATCGCGGTCGTCGGTCGGGCCGTCGTAAAGGGTCTGCGGCCAGGTCCAGGTTGCTCCCAGGTCTTTCGATCGGAAAAGGTCGACCCTCCCGAACGGGCAGACGTGCGCTTCCCGCGCCGAGGCCACGACATACAGCTCGTGTGTTTCGGGATGAATCCCGACGGTCGGCCAGCCGTAGTAGATCCCCGGATGCCGGGCGATCAGTTTGATTTCCAGAAGTTCGGCGGCGGGCGCTTCGGCGGCGTGAACGCGGCTTTTGGAAGTGACGAGCGCCGGGGTCAGAAGACCGACCGAGGCAGCCTGAAGAAAACGACGTCGAGAGAGTGTCATCGGTTTTCCTTTCGGGTTTTCGAGAGTTTGTATTCAAAGCTGTCGCACAGAGCGAGCCAGCTCGCTTCAATCACGTTTTCGTCGGCGCCGACCGTTCCCCAGACTTCGTCATCGTCTTTGCTTTCGATGACGACGCGCACGCGCGCGGCGGTGGCGGCTTCGGAGTTGAGGACGCGCACTTTATAGTCGATGAGCGACATGTCGCGGATTTCGGGATAGACCGAGGTGAGCGCTTTACGCATCGCGGCGTCGAGCGCGTTGACCGGACCGTCCCCTTCGGCGACTTCGTGCCGGATGATGTTACCAATTCGGAGCTTGACCGTGGCGGCGGTTTCCAGCACGCCGTTTTTCCCCGAGGTGACGTCGGTGTGGTAGTTGATCCGTTCGAAATGGGGGAAGTAGATCCCCATCGTCTTGCGAACCAACAGGTCGAACGACGCTTCGGCCGACTCGTACGAGTAGCCTTCGCTCTCTTTGCGGACCACCACGTCGAGAATCTTGTTCAGAAGCTCGGGATTGTCGCCGATCTTGTATTTTTCGGTTCGCGCGGCGATATTCGACCGGCCCGAAAGTTCGCTGACCAGGACGTGCCGCTCGTTCCCGACGAGTTGCGGGTCGATATGTTCGTAGGAAGATGTGTTGCGGCTGATTCCCGAGACGTGCATTCCCCCTTTGTGGGTAAACGCCCCCCGGCCGACGTAAGGCTGGCGCGGGGACGATTTCACGTTGAGGACTTCGTCGACGAATTGCGAAAGGCGGGTCAGTCCCGCGAGGGAATCGGGGAGGAGGAGGTCGTACGCGCCGTTCTTTTTGGTAAGGAGGTTGGCGATGATCGTCACCAGATTGGCGTTGCCGCACCGCTCGCCGAATCCGTTCACCGTTCCCTGAACGATCGAGGCTCCGGCGTCGACGGCGGCCAGCGAATTGGCGACCGCCATTCCGCAGTCGTTGTGGGCGTGGATCCCGACCGGTACCGAAACGGCGTCTGAAACCGCGCGCACGCCGGCGGCGATCTCCTCGGGCATGCTGCCGCCGTTGGTGTCGCAGAGGTGAACCGACTCGGCTCCCGCCTCGGCGGCGGTTCGAACCGCGCGGACCGCGTAGTCGGGGTCGGCTTTCCAGCCGTCAAAGAAATGCTCGGCGTCGAAAAAGACGCGTCGGCCGCGTTCTCTGACAAAAGCGACCGTTTCGGCGATCATCTCGAGGTTTTCTTCGAGCGAGGCGCGAATCACCTCGGTTACCTGGAACGACGACGATTTACCGACCAGGGTGATCACCGAAGCGCCGGAATTCAGGAGGCTCGCCAGCCCGGGATCCTCTTCCGGTTTCAATCCCTTACGGCGCGTCATTCCGAACGCGCAGATCGTCGAGTGTTCCAGAGGGCGGTCGGCAATCCGCGTGAAAAAGGCGGAGTCCTTTTCGTTCGAGGCGGGATACCCCCCCTCGATAAAATCGAATCCCATGTCGTCTAGACGTTTGGCGATCAGAAGCTTGTCTTGCAGGGAAAAGATGATCCCTTCGGCCTGGGCGCCGTCACGGAGTGTCGTGTCGTAAATCTGGATCCGACGCATACGGTTTTGATTCTCTTTTTGTGGGTGGGAAACTCTCCGCGCACCCGCGGCGCGGCGCCCGGGAAGAGCCTCCTAAAAAGGTTTTTGTGAGGCGGAGAGGCTATAACCTATTATCCCCCGTTTACGCTGTTTGTCAATGCACTTTTCTCGGTTTCGGGCGGAGGAAGCCGTAGAGGAGAAGAAGGGGGATGAGGACAAAAAGGATGCGGGGAACGACCGACGCGGCCAGCCCGACGATCGGGACGGAAATGTAAAGCCAGCGGGGGAGACGGCAGAGCTGCGGCCAGGCGAGCCAGAGGAGCGTCATACAGACCGCCGTGCGGAGGAACGCCCCCAGAGTCAGCTCGTCGCAGTCAAAGGCCAGCGCGGCCAGCGTCGCGATCCAGAGGACGACGGTGATCCACCCCGCCCTGGTGCGGAGCGGCATCTCGGAGCGGGGAGACTCGACCGACGGCGGCATCACTCGGCTCTCTTTTTTAAGGGGTCGTTATCAATCGCCAGTTCGTAGAGAACAGGCCATTCTTTCCCGGTAATGAAAAGACGCCGCCCGGCACGGTCCCAGGCGATCCCGTTCAGAACCTTTTCGGGTGACCCCTTGCACTCTTCGGGGACGTAGCGCGAAAAATCGAGGAGCTGGATTACCTCGCCGGAGTTCGGGTCGATTCGGGCGATCAACGTCGTCTCGAAGATGTTCGCCCAGATTTCGCCGTCGATCCATTCCAGTTCGTTCAGTCGGGGGATAGGCGCGCGGCGGCCGGTCTTCGGACTCGTTTGGAAGACGCGGATTTCGCGGATCGGACTGAAGTCGGCGGGACTGCGGAATGTGATCCGGTCCGACCCGTCGCTCATGATCAGCTCGGCGCCGTTTTCGGTCAGCCCCCACCCCTCCCCTTTATAGGAGAAACGCTCCAGGGGGCGGAGCGTTTTGGCGTCGTAGACGAAACAGGTCTCTTCGCGCCAGGTGATCTGGAAGATCTTTCCGTCGAGCGCCGCCGCCCCCTCGCCGAAAAATTGCTGGGAAAGTTTTTTCTTCTCGAGGGTCTTTCCCTCGAGCGAGACGCGTTTAATTGCCGAACGGCCGTAGAGGCCGGCGCTTTCGTAAAAGAAGGGGGCGTCGGCACCTTCGCCGCAGAAAAGCCCCTGGCAGAACGAGTCGGCGTCGTGCGGATATGTTTTGACCGGGGTTAAAATCACCCGGTCGGGAAGGGGTCGGCTCTCCGGCGGTTCGGCGGGAAGGGGGAACGCAAGGAGCGCGAAAAACGCGGCGGCCCAGAGCGCGGCGGCGCGTGCCGAGCGGTTCATCATTCACCCCCCGCCTGTTCGGCGTTCCCCCCCCAAAGGGCGCCGTAGCCGTTATTGATATACTCGAGAGAAAGGAGGATCGACCGCCGCCAGTCGCGCCGGGCGAACGCTTCGCTGCTCCGGCGGAAGATAAGGTCGTTTTGGCGGCGGAGCTCTTCGGATATCCGCGCGCGGACGGCCCCGTCCAACTTTTTGCAATAACCGAGAAGCTTTTCGGCGAACGGCGCGGACGGTTCGGCGGAAGCGCGGCTGTACGGGCCGTGGCCGAAATGCGCGTCCTGACGCGGGCGTTCTTTCGGCGGAAAGAGGCTCTTGCGCGCCAGGGTGAAGAACGCGCCGATCGAGCCGAGCGCGGCGGCGAACGAGAGGATCGGCAGGAGAAGCGGAATCCCCTCCCTCAGAAAGAGAAGTCCCATCAGAAAGAGACCGAACGCGCCTCCCAGCGCCCCCAACGCCCCGGCGGGGATCGGGTCGCGTTTGACCGCGCGTTTCGACTCGCCGGTGTGGTCTTCGGGATCGGGAAGGTCGAGGACCTTGACCACGGTAACGGTGACATTGTCCGGCCCTCCCGAAAGGTTTGCCAGACTGACCAGTGCCTGAACCGCTTTGGCGGGGGGGAGAAGGCTAAGGATCTGACCCATCTCGGCGTCTTCGACCTGACCCGAAAGGCCGTCGCTGCAAAGGAGGAACGTGTCTCCCTTTTTGAGGGGGAAAGGACCTTCGAGATCGACCTTCGGATTCGCGCCCGGACCGAGGGAACGGGTGATGACGTTTTTCGGAATGTGGGGGGGAATGTGCGCCGGATCGACTTTCCCGGAACGGGTCAGTTCCCAGAGGAGGCTGTGGTCGAACGTGATCTGTTCATACCATCCGTCCCGGAGACGGTAAGTTCGGCTGTCCCCCACATGGGCGTTGAGCGCCCCTTCGGGAAGGAGGAGGAGAACGACGGCGGTCGTTCCCATCGAGCGGAACGCCTCGTCGGCTTCGCCCTGTTTTTTGATCTGGAGGTGCGCGTCGGCGATGGCGTCCTGAATCGCCTCGTGCGGAGGCTGTTCGGTTCGTTTGGTATAACTCTGCGAGGTGAGAAGCACGGCCATTTCGCTGGCGCGTTCACCGGCGGCGTGCGCCCCCATTCCGTCGGCGACCATAAAGAAATGCCCCCGGTCGCGCCAGAGCTGTTTGCTGGCGGCCGGAATTTCGATATGCGCGTCCTGGTTGTTCGTCCTCTGCATGCCGACGTTCGAGACGGCGGCGTAATCGAGAGAGGACGACCACCAGGTTTCGGCGGGTCGCGAATCGTGAAGGGTCATAGATACCGGTACAGACACACAATCAAAATGCCCGTGACGAAGCAGACGCCCGCGATTGGAAGAAGCGCTCGAAGCGACATCGGCGGCTGGGGTCTGCCCGCGAAACAGGCGTGTACTTCATTTTGGAGTTCTTTCCACTCTTCGGCCGAAGGGCGGCGTCCGGAGATCCGGAGAACCGCGCAACGGGACCGGGGAGCATATTCGATCGACAAGGTGAGCCCCCGGGGCGGGAATACCAGCGCCCCTCCCGCGCGGCGCAGACGGGTCGGTCTTTTGGCCGGCGCGGCTGAGTCGGTTTGCGGGGTGAAAGGCTTTTCCGTCGAGTCGGACGCGGCGGCCGGCATTTCGTCCGAGGCGTTCCACTCGGGAATCGGAACGGTGGGGACCGCGTCGAAATCGCTCTCGCTTAAATTATAAACGACGATTCGTCGGGATAAAGACGTGTCGAGATAAAAAACGACCTGCAGATAGAGGAGGAAAAAGAGAATCAGGGCGAAAATGCCGTAGAGATCGAGCGAGCCGAGCGGGATGATCGCCGGACCGATATCGAAGACGACGATTCCCGAAAGTCCCAGGGCGAGAAGGAGCCGGTCGGTACGGCCGTTCAGGACGGTTGTGTATCGGCGCAGACGCAGACAGATGAGAAAAAGAAGGTAAGCCGCGAGGGTCGCGCACGGAGCCAGATCGATGAGAGAGGAAAGAACCATTGCGATCGGCCGCCCCCGCGGTATTTAGGCCCGAATGACGTTAGGCCGCGATGAAAACGAGCGAATCTTTCCACCAAGGCCGACGGTATCTGCAATTCATAACGTGACTCCTTTCCCGAGACGTAACAATCCTTTTGAGTTAAAAGAGGGGATTGGGGAAAAATCCCTAATGCTTCTATAAGTATATCGCAGCGCGCGTGAACCAACAAGGGGGGTTTTGAATCGGCGGAAAGAGCGGGCAAAAAAAAGACCGCCCGAAGGCGGCCGTCGGAATCAGTAGTGAACCGAGTCGTCTTTCGGGAAATCGCGGTGATGGCTCGGAATCTGTTTTTGGGGAATACAGTCGCCGTAAGCCGCTCTCGATTCTTCCCGCTGCTTATCGTCGGCGTAGTAGGTCAGCCAGACACGGGAATCTTCGAGTTCATCGCCGCAGTCGCCGATCCGTGAACAGTCCCAGTGATGGTAGACGCCGGGCAGATCGGTTTTCTTGACGTCCTGCGGAAGGATTTTATAGACGATGATCTCGTAGAGCTCGCGGTCCGAAAGGTGGTCGGTGTAGTCGAGAACGATATTCTTTTCGTAAAGCTTGTTTACCAAATCGTTCAGAAGCTGGGGGAGTTCTTCCTCGGAAACCTTCCAGATCGGTGGGGGGATGAGTTCCGGTTCAAACCACTTATAGATGGGAAGGGAAGGCGCCTTCTCCCAAACGAGCATCGAAGTGAAATATTGATTCTCTTTTTTGACCGTCCAGCCGCTCGTATTGACGCGAGTCAGTGATTCGTCGGCGTAGGGGGCGAGTTCCGTCCGGAGCTCCCCGTTTCGAACAAGTTCGTCCGCTGAGGGAAAGGCGCTGTCCATCACTGAAATATGTCCTTAACTATAAAAACCAAGTTGAATTTGAACATCGATGCTCGACCCGTATCAGAGTCGGCAATTAAAACTTTAATAAAAAAAGAAGATTTTAAAAGAAATTTTTAAGGGAAATCGCCGTTTTTGTTAAACTTTGCGCGCCGGTCGAACGTCTAATTGCTATAACCGTTAAATTTGCACCGCCGGGAAGAAAACGGCCGTTTTTCCGCCTTTCGGCGGGCCGACCACCCCTCCGACGGGGTGATTTTCTCCCCGAGACCGAAAAAAAACGATAAAAAACGAGGAAAATAGGTAAAACAGCTTGTAAAGAATTCTTTTTAGGTTATAACCATTTATATGAGTTGTTTCGGTCGGGGCGGTCCCGGCCGCGATTTGATTCTAGTAGAACCGAGGATTTTTCAAATGAAAAAAGAGATTTTTGCTGACGGCATTGGCCAAATTCATTTCGCTGGCGGTATGGTCCGCTTCGACTTCATGACCCTTCAGCCGGGTCCTGAAGGCACCGCTCCGACCCCGGAATATAATGAACGGATCATCATGCCTCCGCAGGGTTTCCTGGGCGCGTTCAACAGCATGCAGCAGCTGATTGACAAGCTTCTCGAAGCCGGCGTTCTCAAGAAGAACGAAAACGCGGCGAAGTGATCATTTCGGTCAGAAATGTCAGTCGGCCCTTTTCGCGGAA
>JAGCAH010000183.1 GCA_017652805.1 Thermoguttaceae bacterium
CCACCGAACGCCCCCCCGCGCCCAGATTGCCGACTTCGCCGTCGGTGAGAAGATCGGTCCAGCCGACGTCTTTGTTGATGGAGAGTTTCGCTTCGGGATAGGCGATCAGGTTGTTAAAGACGTTCTCGTCGATCAGCTGCTGGATGCCGGTCATTTGGGCATCGTCGGGACCGAACGGAACGACCTCAAACGAAACCCCGTCGAACGGGGCCGCGCAAAGAGGAAGCGCCGCCAAAAAGAGAAGAACCGGAAAGAAAAACCGGAAGGATTGATGACATTTCATAATGACACTCACTGAAAAAACAAACTCGGACGGAAACAGCGTTCCGCGAAAACGTCCAAACTCCCCTGTCTTACGACTATTATAAAGAGGGGAATTGAAAAAACAAGCCTGTGAAAAGAAGCCGGGAAGAAGAAAAAGCGCCGGGACGCGGCTGTCCGCGCCCCGGCGAAAAGAGATCAGTCCTCCTGACCGAATCTCTTTGTGGAAGCGGGAGAACGCCCGCCCTCCCCCGTCTTATAGCGGTGGTAAAAGTCTAAAAGCGTGCCGTACATACTCCGGGTGGGAAGGGAAAAGAACTCCTCGCGCTCCTTCCCCGAAAGGTTCCGCATTACTCCGGCCAAATCGGCGATCGGCGAATCTGAAGGGGGGGTCGGCGAGCCCGAAAAGCGGACGAGCCGATTCCCCGGCCGACTCCGCGGACGGGGTTCCAACAGGAGCTGCTCGACCCGCGCGAGACGGTTCTCCTCGTCCGTCTCGGATCGGAACCGGTTCCGCTGAGATTCGGTGAGCCGCTCGCTGAACCAGTTCCCGAACCGAATCAGTGTTTGATTGAGGCGCTCCGCGTCCGGCTCGTTCGAGATGGCGCGGCAGAGACAGCGGTACTTCCTCCGAAGTTCCGGAGAAAGGCTCTGAAAGCGGATTCTCCTCAAAAAAAGGTCGTCCGGATTGAGTTCGGCCGTCGGGGGGACGAGCGACTCGTCCTGACCTGTTCCGGCGGCGGAAGGGGACGCCCCCGGCGGCGCGTCGGCGGGTTCCTGGTCGGAGGGGGCGATCTCGTCGCGTTCCAGCGAAAGAGGTTCCCCGTCGCCGAAAAAGGGATTCTTCGAAAGTTCCTTCAGAAAGGAAAGGGTGCCGACCGCCTCGAGGGCGTCGAGCCGCGAGTAGACCGTATAGTCGCGCCAATGAAAGTAGCGCTCGGCGGCAAAAAACGCCCCGACCGCCAGAGCGGCCTGAAAGAGGAAGAAAAGAAGGCTGAACAGGCGCGAGCGCGTCCGGGCGGCGCGATAATCTTTCCGAACCTCTTGGGTGACCAGTTCCATCGTCCGCGTGGTCAGATCGGGACTGACCGACTCCGGCTCGATCCGGCTGAGATAGTCGTCAACCGCGCGGAGCTTCTCGTAAAGCACGCGAAGGGCCGGATCCGACGCGAGACGCTCGACGACCTCCGCCCTGTCGGCGTCGGAAAGTTCGCCGTCGATGAACGCGGTCAGCTGTTCGTCGTCGGAACTCTTCGCTTCGGCGGTGATGTCTCGGTTTTCGTCGGTCATCGGGGGCGTTTCCCCTCTTTCATGTAGGGAGCGAGTATTTCGGCGAGCCGCCGGCGAGCGCGATGGAGAAGCGATTTCACCGCCGAGGGGGTGAGATCCATGATCTGTCCGATCTGGCTGTAGTCCATCCCCTCGATGTGGTGATACAGAACCGCCTCGCGGTAGCGCGGGTCGAGGCTCCGGAGCGCCAGGTTGACCATCTCGCGCTCTTCGGCCCTGTCGTACTGACGGGCGGGCAGATACCCGCTCTGGGCCAGAAGGTTCTCTTCGCCGCCCGCGCCCCCGCCGTCATTCGGCGGCGACGTGTTGAGGAGACGTTCGGGACGGCGCTTCCGGGAGCGGAGGAAGTTCAGGCCCCTGTTCTCCACAATCTTGTAAAGCCAGGTCTTGAACTTGGCGGTCGGCTCGTAACGGCCGCGCGCCTTGTAGATATTCATGAAAATATCCTGCGTGAGCTCCTCAGCCTGCTGACGACTTTCGGTGAAGTGAATCAGCATCGAAAGAACCTTCCCCTGATACCGGTTCATCAGCTCCTCAAAAGCCAAAGCGTCCCCCGCCTTGACCGCCAGCATCAGACGTGTATCCTCGTCCTGGGTGTAGTCCGTCGGAACGGTTTCCATGCAGACGCGTTGATCGTTGGAGGAAAGGGAACGAAGCGTTAACGGCCTACTGCCGTACGACGCACCCTTCGGGAAGGGTGATCTCTTTTTTCAGCGTTCCGTCGGGGTTCTTCTCGACCCGAACGCGGATCGCGCCGCGCGGAGTCGGAACCGTCCCCTCGGCCCAGTCAAGATCGCCCAGGAAGGGATCGAAGCTGACTTCGGCAAACCCGGGCGCGGCGGGGGTGATTCCCAGCACGTAACGGGTCAGCCAGGGAGCCGGGCCGCTCGACCAGCCGTGGCAGAGCGAGTGGCGGAAGCCCTCGTAGCAATACGCGCCGCGGTCGCCGTGAAGCGACTCTTTGCCGGCGGGGGTCAGCTCGTCGATCCGCCCGGCGTTCTCGAGCCATTTCAGGTTGAAGTCTTCCCAGAACGTCGTGGCGCCGACGTCGAGCATCGCGCCCCAGTACTCGCGGATGATGTCGAGCGCCTCGGCGCGGCGGCCCCCTTTCGCCAGAGCTTCGAGCATGTAATAGCCGTAGAAGGTCGAGAAATTCTCGCCGCCGTTTTTCGCCACCACGTCGACGTTCGGCTTGGCGGGATTTTCGAGACCGGCGAGGGTCATGAGCGCCGCCGCCTGCTTGTTACCGACGTTGTCGGGAACGAACGAGCGGAGCTTTTCGAGAAGGGCGGTCGTGTCGCGGAGCATCACCCCGTTGTCGAGCGCCTTGGCAATTTCGACCAGACGTTCGACCGCGATCGTAAAGATGGCGTGCGTGCCGCTGTGCTGCGCCGCGGGATTGTCGGCGGTCGGCCAGTCGAGGAATTCGGCGGGGAACCCCGCCTGACCGTTTTCCCTGACCTGTTTTTTGATCATCGCGTAGAGGCCGAACAGATACGGCTCGCGCAGACGGAGGTATTCCAGGTCGCCGGTGTAGTGATACAGGTCGCTGACCGAAATCAGCCACCAGAGCGAGTAGTTCGGGAATCCGTTCATGTAGTTCGGAAGCGGCCAGGTCGTCTCGGCGTAGGTGCCGAGCGTCTCTTTGAGGACGTCGGGCGCGCCGAAGACGTTGAGCGTGGTCATCGCCTGCGGATTGAAGTCGCCGTACCAGACCAGGCGGTCGCGCTTGGCCCCTTCGAAGATGTAATGCTGCATCGTCAGAAGCTGGGTATAGGCCGCCGTCTGCCAGATGCGGTTCAGACGCTCGTCGCTGCAGCGGAACGAGCCGGGCTGGGGAATGTCGCGGAGCGTGAAGACGCCGCGGATCGAGTCGAAGCAGACGCTCGTGCCGGCGTCGACCAGGTCGAGCCGAACGAAACGGAACGCCGACTCGCCGAACTCGACCGCGCCGAGCCAGGGGACGTTGACGATCATGTCGCGCATCGAGTGCTCGTTGACCGTTCCCTTTTCGCCCATTTCGGCCATCGCCTCGTCGGCGGATTCGCCGAACCGGACGCGGACGCGTACCGATTTGCCGACGCTCTCTGCGCCGGGAGTCAGGTCACGCGCTTCCAGACGGATGCCGCCGTGGAACTCGGCGCCGAAATCGAGGAGGATCGCGCACGGCGCGTCGGCTTTCTTCTCCATGCGGAACCCGCCCTTCATGTCGGCGGTCGAGGTCTGCATGAGGCCGGGATTCAGAAGCTGATCGACGTTACTTACGCCGTCGGTCGACCAGACGGCGCGCGCCGGGGTCAGGTAGCGGCGGGAGCGGCGGTCGGGAACGACCTGCGGATTTTCGGCGGAAAAAACGCCCGGAACGACCGACGCGGGCTGATCCTGCGCGGAGGAGACGCCGAGCGCCGAAAAGACGACCGCGAGCGCGGCAAAGAGAGCGGTGTATTTCATTCGATTTTCCTTCGGGTTTCAGAGAGGTTTGCGAAAGGTCGGACGGTCAGTCGTCCTCGTCTTCGTTGTTGATGGTAAAATCTTTCGGCAGATAGATGAACCGCCCGCAGGAACCGCACGTGTACGGTTTCCCTTCACAGAGGGCGACGATGTATTGCATCGGGATCTCCATACGGCACCCGCCGCAGAAGTACTCCCCCTCGACCGGCGCCAGCGCCTGGTCGCCGTCGAACGCGCGGAGCGCCTCGCGAAGCGGGGGGGCGAACTCGACGTCGACTTCTTTGATCTTCTGGCGCAGTTCGCTTTGGATATGTTCGGAACTCTCGCGCAGTTCGGGAACCAGGTCGCGGAGTTCCTTCTCGACGGCGGCCTGCGCCTTGCGCGCCGGTTCGATCTGGCTTTCGGCCTCGGCGACGCGCGGGGCGAACTCTTCGGCCTTTTCGGCCTGCGCCAGGATCTCGTCGGCCAGGGCGTCGTTCCGCCTCTGGTCGTCGGCGATCTGGTCTTTGAGCGAGGTGTATTCCTTGTTGTTCTTCGCCTGGTCCAGCTGGGTCTTCCGCTTTTGAAGCGCCGCGTCGATCAGACCGTAACGCCCTTCCGCCTCGCGGATTTCGGCGTGCATCTTATCGAGCTCCGCTTTCAGCTCGGCGTAGCGCGCCTCGGCCTCGGCGGTCTTTTTCTTCTGAACCCTGACACGGAGCTGGGCGTTGTTGTACCGCGCGGCGAGCGTCTTGAGCTGGCGGTAAAGACCGTGGATATAGCGGATCTTTTCGTGGATTTCCCTGACCGACTGACTCGACATAAAGCCCCTTTTTTGAAACAGGTTAATCTTGCCGCCCGGCGAGGATCGCCTCTTCGACCCGACGGACGTCGTCGACGGTGTTCACCCCGAGACATTCCGAAGGTTTCAGGACAGGGACCGCCCTGACCTTTTTCCCCTTCGAAAGAAGAATCGCCGGCACGTCGGTGATATAGTACTCCTTCTGCGCGTTGTTCGCCTTGATTTCGGAAAGGGAGCCGAGCAGATCGCGCGTGTTGAAGAGGTAGTAACTCATATTGATTTCGGTAATCCGGCGCTGCTCGTCGGTGGCGTCTTTGTGTTCGACGATTCCGACGAACTCGCCGTTTTCGTCGCGCAGGATCCGCCCCATTCCGGCGGGATCGTCTTTGACGACCGTTCCGAGAACCGCCGAGACGGGCCGGCCGTCGGAAGCGGCCTTTTCGTAAATGTTGAAAATCGCGTCGACCGTTTCGGAATTGAGCATTGGCGAGTCGCCCGCGATCACGAAGACCGAGTCGGCGGAATTCTCGAGCGCCGCGCGGCAGCTCATCACGGCGTGTCCGGTGCCGAGGAGTTCGGTCTGCTCGGCGAACTCAATATTCGCGCGGCCGGCCAGCGCGCGGCGGACTTCGTCGCCGTGGTAGCCGACGACCACGATCGTCCGCTCGATCCCCGCGCGGTCGAGCGCGTCGAGCACATAGTCGATGATCGGTTTCCCCAGAACGGGATAGAGGACTTTCGGAAGGTCCGATTTCATTCGGGTTCCCTTCCCCGCGGCGAGAACGACCGCCTGACGCATCATATGAATCTCCCAATTCTTTCTGTTACACCAACGAGAGCTCCCCCTCGCCGGAAAGAGGCCGGGTCGGGAAAATTCGAAAAAGGGGCGCGCTCCTACGGACGCCGCCGGACGAACGGAAGCTCAACGCTCATTTTACCAGATCGGAACGAAAAAAAAAGTCGCCGAACCGTTTTTCACAAAAAAGGAAAGGGCGCGAAAAACGCCGAACCAAAAAAAGCTGAGCGCCGACTCACCGGTACCGAAATAGGGGGAAAACGATACCGTCAGAAATAATCTGGAGTCAACGCTCAGAGTTTTGATTCTAACCCCGACGGGCGGGATTTTCAGCGGGTCATTCGTCGAGCAGATCGACCGCCGCGAATTTCTTCCCTTCGAGCATCGCCAGCGACGCGCCGCCGCCGGTCGAGACGTGGGTGACCTTGTCGGCGAAACCGAGCTTCTGGATCGCGGCCGCGCTGTCGCCGCCGCCGATGATGCTCACGGCGTCGCTTTCGGCGATCGCCTGGGCGACCGCTTTCGTCCCCTCGTCGAACGGAGGCATTTCGCAGACGCCCATCGGGCCGTTCCAGACGACCGTCTTGGCGCCTTTAACGATGTCGCAGTAGAGCTTCGCGGTTTCCGGACCGATATCGAGCCCTTCGTAGTCGTCGTCGATTTGGCCGGCGGCGACGATCTTCTTGTTGCAGTCGGCGCTGAACGCGTCGCCGGCGTGCGTGTCGATCGGCAGGACGAGCTTGTCGCCCCCTTCGGCGAGAAGTTCTTTGGCCAGGTCGACCTTGTCGGGTTCGACGAGCGATTTACCGACTTTACCGCCCTGCGCCAGCGAGAAGGTGTACGCCATCGCCCCGCCGATCAGGACCTTGTCGCAGATGCCGAGAAGGTTCTTGATGACCATGATCTTGTCCGAGACCTTGGCGCCCCCCAGGATCGCCACGAACGGGCGGGCGGGGTTGCTGATGGTGTCGGTCAGGTACTTGATCTCCTTTTCGACGAGGAAACCGCAGACCTTCGGTTTGCCGGCCATCGCTTCGGGAACCGCGACCATCGAGGCGTCGGTCCGGTGGCAGGTGCCGAACGCGTCATTGACGTAGACGTCGGCGAACGCGGCGAGCTGCTTGGCGAATTCGGCGTCGCCCTTCTTTTCGCCCGGCTGGAACCGGAGGTTTTCGAGAACGACGACCTCGCCGCTCTGAAGCGCGGCGACCTTCGCCTTGGCGTCGTCGCCGACGGTGTCGGTCGCGAACGTGACCTTGTTCGGGATCAGTTCGGCGAGACGGTCGGCGGCCGGCTTGAGCGTGAACTTGGCGTCGGGCGCGTCTTTCGGACGACCGAGATGGCTCATCAGAATGACCTTCCCGCCCCGTTCGAGAACCGAGGTGATCGTCGGCAGCGCCATACGGATACGGCGGTCATCGGTGATCTTCCCGTTTTCGTCGAGCGGAACGTTAAAGTCAACACGAATGAGGACAGCTTTCCCCTGAACATCGACACTGGCAATTGTTTTCTTAGCCATCTGGTATCACTCCTTATGGGTTGAAGGTTGTGTAAATATGAAAAACCTGTATTACTTGTTCTTTTTGTAATAGTTGATCAACGCGTTGGTCGAGGCGTCGTGCGAGGCGACTTCGTCTTTGCCGGCCAGCTCGGGCAGAATCACCTTTGCCAGCTGTTTGCCGAGTTCCACCCCCATCTGGTCGAACGAATTGATGTTCCAGACGATCCCCTGAACAAAGATTTTCATCTCGTAGAGGGCGATCAGGCGGCCCAGCGTTTTGGGGGTCAGTTTGTCGACGAAGATGGTGTTCGTCGGGCGGTTCCCGGGGAAGACTTTCGCCGGGGCCAGACGCCGCGCCTCGGCTTCGGGAAGGCCGGAAGCCCTCAGTTCGGCGAACGCCTCGTATTCGGTCTTGCCGCGCATGAGCGCTTCGGTCTGCGCGATGAAGTTGGCGATCAGCTTGTCGTGGTGGTCGCCGATCGGGTTCTGTGTTTCAACCGGCGCGATGAAGTCGCACGGGATCAACTTCGTTCCCTGGTGGATCAGCTGATAGAAGGCGTGCTGGCCGTTCGTGCCCGGTTCCCCCCAGATGATCGGGCCGGTTGAGTAGCCGACCGGATTGTTCTCGCGGTCGACCCGCTTGCCGTTGCTTTCCATATCCCCCTGCTGGAGATACGCGGGAAACCGGTGCAGATACTGGTCGTACGGAAGAATCGCGTGGGTCTCGGCGCCGAAGAAGTTGTTATACCAGATCCCCAGAAGCGCCATCAGAACCGGAATGTTCTTTTCGAAGGGGGTCGTGCGGAAGTGGACGTCGGTCTCGTAGGCGCCGGTCAGCAGTTCGGCGAAACGGTCGAATCCGATCGCAAGGGCGATCGAAAGGCCAATCGCCGACCAGAGCGAATAGCGCCCGCCGACCCAGTTCCAGAACTCGAACATGTTTTCGGGATCGATCCCGAACCTTTCGACCTCGGCGCGGTTCGTTGACAGGGCGACGAAATGCTTGGCGATCGCCGACTCGTCTTTGGCGGCCTTCAGGAACCACGCGCGCGCGCTGCCGGCGTTGGTCATCGTCTCGAGGGTGGTGAACGTCTTCGATGCGATGATGAAAAGGGTCGTTTCGGGGTTCAGGCCGCGGAGCGTCTCGCAGATGTGGGTGCCGTCGACGTTCGAGACGAAATGCGGACGCAGCGTGGTCTGATACGGCTTTAACGCCTCGGTGACCATGTACGGGCCGAGGTCGGAACCGCCGATCCCGATGTTGACGACGTCGGTGATCCGTTTCCCCGTCCAGCCGGTTCGGGCGCCGCTGCGCACCTCGTCGGAGAACGACTTCATCTTGTCCAGCACGGCGTTCACCTTCGGCATGACGTCTTCGCCGTCGACCTCGATCGGCGTGTTGCCGCGGTTGCGCAGGGCAATGTGAAGCACGGCGCGGTTTTCGGTGACGTTGATCTTCCGGCCGGTGAACATCGCCTCGATCTTTTCGGCCAGACCGCACTGGTTCGCCAGCGCCACGAGCTTTTCGACCGTCTCTTCGGTGATCAGGTTTTTCGAGTAGTCGAAAAGGATGCCGTCCCACGCGATCGAGAATTTCGTGAATCGATCGGGATCGGCGGCGAACATCTCGCGCATCGAGAAGGTTTCGGCCGCCTTTTTATGTTCGGCAAGCGCTTTCCAGGCGGAAGTTTCAGTCGGTTTCATCGTCTTTGATTTCTTTGGATTTGAGTTTGGGCGTCCCGAGAGGCGGGGCGCGCGGGAAAAGCGGCTCGAAGCCGCGTCAGTCGGCGGACCCGGAGGGTGCCGCCCCGGAAAGGATCTCGTCGATCGCCTTCTCGATCGCTTCCGGCTCGGCCATACGGCCGACGCCGTCGTCGCCGCAGGAAAGACGCCCCGTCTCGGGCCCGACGAAATAAAAGCCGTCCTCTTTGAGGCGGGCGGCACTGCGCTGTGTGGCGGGTTTCGACCACATGACGCGGTTCATCGCCGGGGCGAGAAGGATCGGCCCGGGAAAGGCGAGAATCGTCGTCGAAAGGAGATCGTCGGCGATCCCCGCGGCGGCCTTGGCCATGATGTCGGCGGTGGCGGGCGCGACACAGAAAATCTGCGCGTCTTTCGCAGCGCTGATATGCGGATGCGCGCTCGTCGGGTCGGTCCAGAGAGAGAGGCGGACCGGACGGCCCGAAAGGGCGTAGAACGTCTGAGGCGCGACCAGTTTCGCGGCCGATTCGGTCATCATCACCGAAACGCCTGCGCCCGCCGCCTTCAGACGGCTGGTCAGCGCCGCCGCCTTGAACGCGGCGATCCCGCCAGCCACTCCCAGGAGGATTTCTTTCCCTTTGAGCGTCATCGCCGTTCCTCCGTCGATCAGTCGCCTTCGGGACTGAAGACCGGGCCCGAATCGGAATCGAACGAGAAATCTTCGCCCGGCGCGTCCGAGGCGAGAGGTTCGGGCGAGGTGCCGTCGTGATAGCGGAGGTTTCCGTCGGTATCGAGATAGATTTTATCTTCGACGATCTCCTGAATGACCAGTTCGAGCTTGCTCTTCGAGCCGTCGCTCTCGACGAACGAGGCGGCTCCCTTGTTCAGATAGACAAGCCGTTTCTGGATCAACGCGGACAGCTGAAAACGCCCACCGACCTTTTCAATGAGTTTTTCGTCACGCAATTCGTCGATCATAGCTAAACACTCCGGGTTTCTGAGGTTTCGGAAATGAGCCGGGCCGCCGGGAAAGGCGCGCCGGTCTCAACAGTTTTTCAGGATCGCCGTCAGATCGGCCACGGCATCGTCGAGCCGGTCGTTGACGACGCGGTATTTGTATTCGTCGGCGCTCGCCAGTTCGCTCTTGGCCTGCGCCAGACGCTTGGCGAGCGACTCTTCGCTTTCGGTTCCCCGGCCGCGAAGACGCTTTTCGAGGTCTTCGAACGACGGCGGCAGAACGAAGATGCTCACCGCGTCGGGGAAGGTTTGCAGAACCTGGCGCGCCCCTTTCACGTCAATTTCGAGGATGACCCATTTCCCCTCTTCGAGCCGACGCGCGACCGGTTCGGTCAGCGTGCCGTAGAGAGCGCCGCCGGGATAGACTTCGAACGACTCGAGGAATTCGCCCCGGCTCCGCCGGGCGAGAAAATCTTCGCGGGTCAGGAAGTAGTAGTCGACACCGTCTTCCTCGCCGGGCCGTTTGGCGCGGGTCGTCGCCGAAACGCTCATCACCAGGGGAAAAAGCCCCGTCTGGCGCACGCGGCGCAGGAGCGTCCCCTTCCCGACCCCCGAAGGGCCGGAAACGATGATCAGTTTCCCGCCGGACTGACCGGTCGAAAGAGGAAGGGTCATGGGCAAATCCCTATTCGACGTTCTGAACCATCTCGCGGATCTTCTCGACGATCGTTTTCATATCGACCACCCAGTAGGTGATCTCCGAAAAGTTCGCCTTCGAGCCGATCGTGTTGACTTCGCGAAACATCTCCTGGGTCAAAAAGTCGAGCCGCTTTCCGCAGGGGGCGGTCATCTTCATGGCGGCGTCGAACTGTTCCAGATGGGAACGGAACCGAACGATCTCTTCGGAAATGTCCGACTTGTCGACGAAAAGGGCGATCTCGCGGATGAAATCGGCCTCGTTGGCGGCGAGGGCGTGTTCGGACATAATCGCCGAGACCCGTTCGATGAGCTTTTCGCGGTAGCGGGCCGAAACCTGGGGGACAAGTTCTTCGATCTTGGCGATCCGCGTTTCAAGGTCGGCGCAGTGGCGGCGGAGCGCCTTTTCCATTTCGTCGCCTTCGCGGCGGCGCATTTCGGAAAGGGCGTCGAGCGCCTCGGCGAGGTTCTCCTCGACCGCCTGCCACACGTCCTGCGCCGACTCGGCCTCGTCGGACTCTTCAATGACGCCGGGCAGGCGGAAGAAATCGGCGACGCCGCCCAACTCCAAACCGGAACCGGACGGAGCGGCGGCACGGGCGCGGTCGATGTAATACAAAAGCGCAGCGTCGTTGACCTGAAAGCGGGACCGGCCCTCTTCGCGGCGGATTTTGAGCTGAACGCTGATCGTCCCCCGGTCGATTTTCGAACGGAGAAGCGACTCGACCTGCGGTTCCAAGGACGAAAAACCGTCAGAAATCCGTAAGGCGGCCTTGAAATAACGATTGTTGACCGTCTTGATCTCTGACGCGATCACATAGCCGTTCCGGCGGGTGTTTGCCCCGCCGAAGCCTGTCATACTCAGCAAAGCGGTAGTCCTTTCCGGAGATGAACCTTACTCGGCCGCGGGAGCGGCGTCGGAAGCCGGAGCAGCATCGGCGGCAGGTGCGGCCGGTTCGGCGGCGGGCGCGGCGTCGGCAGGCGCGGCGTCAGTCGTCGGAGTCGCCGGTTCGGCGACCGGCGCGCCCTCGGCGGGCGCGGCGGGAGCGGCGATCGGCGCTTCGGGAGCGAGCAAGTTCCCCTTTCGGGTCATCTTGAAGATATAGCCGCCGGCAACACAAAGAACGAACCAGATGATGGCCGTCCAGATGGTGATCCGCATAAAGACGTCGCTCGATTTGGCTCCGAACGCGCTGTTCCCCCCCATACCGCCGAAGGCGCCGACCAATCCTCCTCCTTTTCCTCGCTGGAGAAGGATGATCAGGAGCATAAAGAGCATCAGAACGACCATGAAGACGAACAGGAGCGTCTGTAAAACAGAAATCATGCTTTCACTTTTCCTCTGTGAAAAAATTGATTCGTGAAATGAACGGCGTCTGAACCTTTCGGGAAGTTACTTTTTGATCGAACGGCAGGCGTCGATGATCCCCATAAAGGCGTCAACCTTCAGCGAGGCGCCGCCGACCAGCGCGCCGTCGATATCGGGCTTCGAAAGGAGTTCCTGGGCGTTGTTCGCCTTGACGCTTCCGCCGTACTGGATACGAACGACGTCGGCGACCTCTTTGCCGTAGCGTTCGGTCATCAGAGCACGCAGATCGGCGTGGACTTCCTGAGCCTGGTCGGGAGTGGCCACTTTACCGGTCCCGATCGCCCAGACCGGTTCGTAGGCGATAACGCATTTTTTCATATCTTCGGCCGAAACGCCCGAGAAGGAACCGTCGAACTGACGGCGGTTGACCTGGCTCGTCACGCCCGCTTCCCGCTCGGAAAGGAGTTCGCCTACGCAGACGATCGGGGTAAGCCCGGCGGCCAGGGCGGCGTGAACCTTTTTATTGACCAGCTCGCTCGACTCGCCCATGATGTGACGGCGTTCGCTGTGGCCCAGGATGACGTACTTGCAGCCGAAATCGGTCAGCATGGCG
>JAGCAH010000022.1 GCA_017652805.1 Thermoguttaceae bacterium
CCGGATGGCGAGTGAGAACTACGGCTACATGGCGCCGATCAAGGCGGCGCTCGACTCGTCGCTGGCGTTTCTGACGAAATCGTTCTCGGAATTCTCCGAAATTCGGTTCAATGCCGTTGCTCCCGGTTTGCTCAAAACGTCAGCCAGCGCGGGGATTCCCGGATACCTTGACAGCTATCTTTTCGCCGAACAGACGATTCCTCGGCGCCGCGCGGTTCAGACCGACGAGGCCGCGGCGGCGGCGGTCTTTCTCCTGAGCCCCGCATCGAGCGGCGTCGTGGCGCAGAAGATCGTCGTCGACGCCGGAATGGAGATCAACTTCTTCAACAAAGAGACGATCAAAAAGGCGGTCGGCTGACGGGGGGCTTGGCTATCGTTCCTTCGTTTTTGAGGGGGTTCGCGAACGAGCCCCCTCATGATTTTCCCCCTTGCCTCTTTTTGGGAAAAAGACGATGATCTCCCGCGAGGTGTACTCTTTCGGCGCCTCGTTCGGTTCACCACCCTGCGGGAGATTTCTTTGCGCGCGCTCTGTTTCATCGTCGGAATTGCGGCTTTCTGCGCCGGCTGCTGCTGTCTGAACGACACCGGCCGGGTCGGTTCGTATACCGACGTGCCGAAGGTGACCGTTACCGCGGGGGAAAAGCTCAATCCTCTCTTTGTACAGACCGAGGATCCCGATTACGTCTGGGAGTCGATCGTCGATGTCGTCGATAACTACTTCCCGATTCCCCACGAATACCCGATACAGACCTATAAATACCAGGGGGACGACGGCGCGGTTCATACCACCCAGACCGAAGGGCGGATTGATACCGATCCGGTGATCGCCGCCGGGCTTTTTGAGCCGTGGAAGCGGAACTCGGTCACCTGTCAGCAGCGGACCGAGGCGACCTTCCAGACGATCCGCCGCAGCGCGGTGGTTCGCGTCGTGCCGGAACAGGGGGGGTATTCGATCCATCTGGCGGTCTATAACGAACTGGAAGATATGGCTCAGCCGATGAACGCCGGGTCGAGCGGAAGCAACCTTCTCTTCTTCGACGACATGTCGACCCTCGAATATCCGCCCGGGGAAATCCCGCGCCACGAAGGGTGGATTCCGACCGGGCGGAACACCGAAATGGAAGACTACATTCTGCAGGAGATTGCGTGGCGGTTCCAGAACGCGCCGGTTCTGATCAATCCGGAGAACGCCAACGCCAAGCCCCGCTCGTAACCGACCGACGCGGTTCGCCGGGCGCGTAATCGTTACAATCGGACTTTTTCTTTTTTCTTTTTTATTCTGACTGACCGTCAAACCTGGAGATTCGCCTCACCCCGTTTATAATAATTCTGTATCGTTCTTTCCGGGGGAACCGAGAGGTCGGCTTTCCCGCGGCGGAGTTTTTTATTTGGCGGAAACGGTTTCATGGCGATATTCAAAAAGACCCCCCAAAACGAGCAGCCTCCCGCGCCGAGCGGAGATCCTCCCTTTTCGACGATCCTTTCGGATCTCGACTTCTATCTTTTCGGGGAAGGGAAGTTCTGGAAATGCTACGAAAAGCTGGGAGCCCACCTTCGCGAGGTCGACGGCCGGACGGGGGTGAACTTCATCGTCTGGGCGCCGAACGCCGACTCGGTCTCGGTGATCGGGAACTTCAACGGCTGGAACGGCGCGGCCAACCCGATGCACAAGCATTATCCTTCCGGGCTTTGGGAGACGTTCGTTCCGGGAATCGGGCCGGGAGAAGTTTATAAATACCGCGTCAACAGCCGGCTCGGTTCGGTCGATAAAGCCGACCCGTTCGGTCAGCGCGCCGAAATTCCGCCCCGCACCGCGTCGATCGTCGCCGAGCCGGACACCTATCCGTGGCGGGACGCCGACTGGATGCAAAGACGCGCCTCGGACGACACGTTCTGGCTTCACGCTCCCGTTTCGATCTACGAGGTCCATCTGGGGAGCTGGCGGCGCGACCCGTCGGACCCCGAACGGCTCCTCACCTGCCGTGAGATCGCCGAGCCGCTGATCAACTACGTCAAAGAGAACGGCTACACACATATCGAACTTCTTCCCCTGGCGGAACATCCTCTGACGGCGAGCTGGGGGTATCAGGTGATCGGCTACTACGCGTTTACCAGCCGTTACGGGATCCCCGACGATTTCCGCTACCTGGTCGACCGATGTCATCAGAACGGAATCGGGGTGATCCTCGACTGGGTTCCCGCGCATTTTCCGAAAGACGATCACGGACTCCGGCTTTTCGACGGGACGGCGCTCTACGAACACGCCGATCCGCGTCTGGGCGAGCATAAAGACTGGGGGACGCTCATCTTCAATTACGGACGGAACGAGGTTCGCAACTACCTTGTCTCGAACGCTCTCTTCTGGCTCGACAAGTACCATATCGACGGGCTGCGTGTCGACGCGGTCGCCTCGATGCTCTATCTCGATTACAGCCGAGCTGCCGACGAGTGGCTCCCGAATAAATACGGCGGGCGCGAAAACCTGGAGGCGATCGACTTCCTCAAAGAGATGAACCTGCAGACCCACACGCAGTATCAGGGGATCATGACGATCGCCGAAGAATCGACCGCCTGGGGCGGCGTTACACGCCCGGTTTATGCCGAAGGACTCGGCTTTTCAATGAAATGGAACATGGGGTGGATGAACGACACGCTCAGCTATTTCAAGAAAGACCCGGTTTACAGACGGTATCATCACAACCTGCTGACTTTCAGCCTCTGCTACGCGTTCAGCGAAAACTTCGTTCTGCCGATCTCCCACGACGAGATTGTTCACGGAAAAGGAACGGTCATCAGTTCCGCGCCGGGAGACCTCTGGCAGAAGTTCGCCAGCGCGCGTCTTCTCTACGGCTACATGTGGACCCATCCGGGGAAGAAACTCCTCTTTATGGGAAGCGATTTCGGCCAGTGGCACGAGTGGGATTTCAACCGGAGTCTCGACTGGGACCTGATGGAAAATGAGGACACCCACGCCGGTCTTCTTAAGTGCGTCGCCGACCTGAACCGCCTCTATACCGACGAGAAGGCTCTGCATGAGCTCGACTTCGACGGGCGCGGGTTCGAGTGGATCGACTGCAACAACGCCGACGAGTCGCTTTTTGCGTATATCCGCCGCGCCGCCGATCCGTCGGACTATCTGGTGATTGCGCTCAACTGGACTCCGGTTCCCCGATGCCGCCGGTTTGGGGTTCCCGAAAAGGTTCTCTATCGCGAGATCTTTAACAGCGACGCCCCCTACTACGGCGGGAGCCGAACCGGCAACGGCGACGTCCGCGCCGACGATATTCCCTCTCACGGACGGAGCGCGTCGATCGAGATTCTCGTCCCCCCGCTCGGACTGACGGTCTTCCGTCCGATTCGCGGCGAGTGAGCGAAAAGGCGCTTCTCTCTTTTTCAACAGACGCGGCGTGCGGTTTGTCAAACCGCGCGCCGCGGACTATAATAGGTTCATGACCGTTGTCTTTCTTCCGCGCCTGACGGCGCCGTTTTTTGAATCGACCGATGAAAATTCCCAAACCGAAACTTCCTCTCTATCAGCAGATCATCATCGCCGTTGCCGCGGGAATTCTCTACGGCCTTTTTCTGCCGCGGTGGACGGGTTGCGTCGGGTGGATGGGGGTGATCTTCCTCCGACTTTTGAAGATGGTCGCGGTTCCGCTCGTCTTCTTCCTGATCATCTCGTCGATCGCCGGGGCGGGTAAGACGCGCAACCTCGGCGCGCTCGGCCTGAAAACGATTCTCTTTTACTGCGGGACCACCCTTCTGGCCATCCTGACGGGGATCACGCTGGTAACCCTTCTCCAGCCGGGGCGGGGGGTCGATCTGGGGGACGCCGCACAGCTTCCCGACTCGATACTCGACGCCGCGCCGAAATCACTTTCGCAAATTCTGATTGAAATTGTCCCCGACAATCCGGCGGGGGCGTTTATGCGGCAGGAGATGCTCGCGATCGTCTTTATGGCGATCCTTCTGGGGGCGGTTCTTTCGCGGACGCGGGGCGAGAAGTCGGAACTTCTGGTCCGTTTCTTCGACGCGGGGTCGGAACTGTTGATGAATATTACCGAACTGGTCATCCGACTCGCCCCGCTGGGCGTGTTCGGCCTGATCGCCTCGCAGATCGGCGGGGTCGAAGGGGGACCGGGGCAGCTGCTCCGGCTCGGCGGCTCGCTCGGAATCTATACCCTGACGGTGATTTCGGGGCTCGGTTTTCACATGCTGGTGACGATGTCGGTGATTCTCTTTCTGTTCCGGCTCCGCCCGATGGCTCACCTGCGGAAGATGTTCCTGACCCTGATCACCGGCTTTTCGACCGCCACCTCGAACGCGACAATTCCCGTTTCGCTCGACCTTCTCGAAAAAGAGGAGGGGGTTTCGAAAGAGACCGCCTCGTTCGTCGTTCCGCTGGGCGCAACGGTCAATATGAACGGCACGAGTCTTTACGAGTGCGTCGTCGTCCTCTTTCTGGCGCAGGCGCACGGAATGGAGATGAATTTCGTCCAGATGGTGACGATCGTTCTGACCGCCCTCCTTTCGGCGATCGGAACCGCGGGGATCCCGATGGCGAGCCTGGTGATGATCACCATCATCCTGGGGGCGGTCGGTCTGCCGCTGGACGGACTCGGGCTGATTCTGATAGTCGACCGTTTTCTCGATATGCTCCGAACCGTGGTCAACGTCTACGGCGACACCTGCTGCGCCGTCTGCATCGCCAAGACCGAAGGGGAAAAGCTGACGATCGACCGCGCCGCCGGAGAATAGCTCCCGATTCCCCCGCGGCGTTTTTCCCTCACGGTTCCGGATAGAAGGGCGCAAATTCGGTCAAATTTAATTTTCAGCCGATTTATAAAACCTAATCTTCCTCTTTTACCGCTTTTATATTATAATTATCGTGGTTAAGTAGATGGGGAGGAGTACGGAACTTGAACCGATTCATGGTTTTTCCCTTCGTACCCCTTCTTCATTCACGTCAAAAGATTCAAGGAGCTGACATCAGCGCGGGCGCCGCTTCCTCTTTCCGGGAGCCGGTCTCGGCGGCGTCATTTGCCAAGGGAAGAGTATCGTATGACCAACCATCCTTTTCGATTCATTCATGCGGCTGATCTGCATCTGGACCTGCCCGTTACCGGGCTTTCCCATCTGCCCGAACATCTTCGGGAGAAGGTTCTTAACGCCCCGCGGGAGGCCGCCGAACGCCTTTTTAAAGAGGCGCTGGCCGAAAGAGTCGATTTCGTCCTGCTGGTCGGCGGGGTGCTCGATCCGTTAAAGACGGGGGCGTGGGGGCCGCTTTTCCTTCTCGAACAGTTCGAAAAACTCCGTCTCGAAGGGATCCAGGTCTTCTGGGCGTGCGGCGTCGACGACGATCCGGCGAACTGGCCCGACGTCTTCCCCCTTCCCGAAAACGTCCATCGGTTCCCAGTCGACGAAATCGAAGAGGTGATCTTCCGCAAAGAGGGGATTCCTCACGCGCGGATCTTGGGTACCAGTCTGGGAAAAGGACAGACGATCATTAATCCGTCCAGCTATCTGGCCGACCCGGAAGGGCTTTATTCGATCGGCGTTTTTTACGGAAAACCGGCGCTCGAGTCGCTCAAAGCCGCGGGAATGCAGTACTGGGCCCTCGGCGGAAGTCCGGTGCGCGAGACTCTTTCGCAGACCCCGGCGGTGATCCACTATCCGGGCGTCACGCTGGCCCGCACGCCGTCGGACCGCGACGACTGCGGCTGCTCGCTGGTCGAGGTGAACGAGTTCGGCCGGACGGTGATCCGTCCGATCCGTACCACGCCGGTCGCCTGGGCCAACGAACGCATCACCCTTCGAACGGATCCGTTAAAGGAAGACGATATCCTTGCCGAGATGCGTCTGCGGCTTCGCGCGCGTCGAAAGGCGCAGGACGACGACGTTCTTCTCTTTGTGAACTGGCTCGTTGAACTTCCGATCGAACAGGTCGGCGAGCTCCGCTACGGGAATCTGGTTCCGACGCTTTTACGCGACCTGCGGAGCGATTTCGGAAAAGAGGAGCCGATCATTTACAGTATCGATATCGAACCGCTCGTTCCCGAAACGCTCGATTTGACCTTGTATGACCAGCAGACGATCCTGGGCGATTTCCTTCGGATCACCCATTTCTACCGCGAGAATCCCGATCAGCCGATCGCCCTGTCCGATTTCTTCCCGGAAGACGTCAGGGAATATCTTGAAAACCGTCTTCTCATTGAAAAGATCAAGGCGAAGAACGAGGCGCGCGCCGCTTCCGGCGAGCCCGACAACACCCTTCCCGACGAGATTCCCGAAGATAAGCATTTCCGGCCGGAGATTCCCGAAATCGTCCGGCTCCTTTCGCTGTCGATCGACGAGCAGGAAGGGTTCCGTAAAACATTTAACGACCTGAAAGAACGAAGAACCGGCGAGTGGCTCAAGCGGATCGCCTATCTGCGGGGCGAGGCGCTGAAAGAGGCCGCCGTCCTCGGCACACAGCTTTTAACCGGTCAGCCCGAAGAGGTCCGCCGTCAGGCGGCTCCCGCGGTACTTAAAGACCCGCGCATCGAACAGGAACGGCGCGGCGCTCTCGATTACAACGAGAGGAAGGAGAACTGATCATGCGCATTACCTCCCTGGAAATCGAGCGTTTCGGCGTTTGGGAAAACCTCTATCTTCCGAAAATCCGACGCGGGATCAACGTCTTCTACGGACCGAACGAGGCGGGGAAGACCACCCTCATGCAGTTTATCCGAAGCGGTCTGTATGGCTGTTCCAATCCCGAACGGGCGCGTTACATTCAGATGGCGCTCTATCCGCGGGTCGAATCTCCCTTCGCCGAAAACCGGCTCTCTCCCACCGAAATCGAAGAGGCCGACGAGCTTCCGAAAAAGTCCGACCCCTCCGAAGAGACCCGCTGGATCGGCGGTGTACTAACGGTGAAGGACGAATACGGCACGCACCGGCTTGAACGGCGTTATGTGCGTAAGAGCGCCTCGGCGCTTTACGGCGCCGGTTCCCTCGAACAGAAAGCCGGGTTCATCGTTTCGGGGGGGCTCGCCGCCTGGAGCGGGCGTTTCTTCCCGATCCCCGGAACGGGGATCGCCGAGTCGCTTATCATTTCTGGGGACGACGGTCAGCGCCTGAGCGACCACTTCATTCAGTCGATCGTCAACAACGTCGACGAATCGACGTTTAACAACGTCTTTGCCATCGGTCTGGACGAGCTTCAAAAGCTCGGCAGCCTCAACGAGACCGACGCCGCGCAGATGCTCTATCGTCTGAGCGTCGGGGTCGACCGCGTCTCGCTCATTCAGGTTCTTCACCAGATCGTGGAAGAACGGAACGAGATCTTCGACATCAAGGGAAAACCGGCGATTCTCGACACTCTTCTGGCCCGCCGCGACGAGCTCAACGCCAAAGCGCTCTCGTCGTCGACGAACCTGCGCGAATATACCGAACTGCGGGGCGAGATGCTCGAAGCCGAAGAGGTCGTCCGCCAGCTGGAAGAAAAACTCGCCGCGCACACGCGTCAGCAGCGGATTTACGAAATCGCCAAACGCGTCGCACCCTACTGGGATCAGCGCACCGCCCTGAGAACCGAGCTTGCCGAATACGGCACGGTTCTCGAAGTTTTGCCCGGCGCGGTCAGCGAGGCCGACAGCCGCGTGGCGGCGATCGACGAAGTGCGCCGTTCCCTCGCCAATCTGGGCGCGCAGTACAGAGAGACCCGCAAGACGCTCAAAAACACGCCGTATAACAGGAATATCTGGCGCAGCGCCCCGCTGATCGAAATGCTCGTCGGCGAGATTCCGCACCTGGAAGTGATCGACGGGAAGATCAACGCCGTCAGAGGCGAGATTGCCGCCGTTCAAAAAGAACTTGACCTTGAGGAGCAGCGTCTGCGCAGCGCGCGCAGCGGCAAGACCCTTCTGACGCCGACCCTTCTGCGCTCGATCACCGACCCGGCGACGGGCCTGCCGGGAGAAGAAATCGCTCCCGACGCCGCCGATAAGGTCACGCCTCTGCCGCCGATCCCGCAGGCGCGCGAAGTGGACGACTTCCGCGTTCCGGCGCGCGCGGTCTTTGCCGCCCGCAAGCGGTTTGCCAAAACGCGCGATCAGGGGGTCGAAACCGCCGAACAGATCAAGAATCTGGGCGAGGAGCTCGAACGGGAACTTTCGAGCCGCGGCCGAAAGGATATCGGCGAGGCGATCAGCGAGACGGGAGAGTTGGTCAGTCAGCTCCGCCGTCGTCAGGAGATCGCCAAACGGTTGGGCGATCTCGACAAGATCAAGCGCGAGCTGACCCGGCAGAACGGGTTTTTGGTCGCGAACCAGTCGCTCCCCTATCCGATCACGATCGCCATCGGGATCGGCGTCGCCCTGGGCGGGCTCCTGGCGGTCTTCGCCCTTCTCGGGAAAGGTCCGTTCGACCCGTCGATCGGGATTTTGGGAATCATCCTGGCGGTCGGCATTCTTTTCTACAAGACGGCGATCGAACGCCGGAACTACGCCAAACTCGAAGAGAACCAGCGCCAGCTGGCGACGGTCATGAAGCGGATCGATCAGGTCAAGGCCGAAGCCGCGGTCATTGACCAGCGGTATCCCGCACCCGGCCAGTCGATCGAAGGCCGTCTCCAGAAGGCCGAGGCCGATCTGGCCGCGTTCGACCGGCTCCAGCCTCTGGCGGTGCGCTATAAAGAGGCGGTCAATCGACAGAAGGTTCTCGAAAAGCGTCTCGAGATCGCCCGCAAAAAGGTACATGCCGCGCATCACAAGTGGGTCGCCTGGCTCAAGGGGGCGGGTCTTTCGACAACGCTCAAACCTTCGCATATCAAAGGGCTGATTCAGCGGGTCGATTTCGCCGAATCGCTCCGCCGCCGTATTGACGAAAAGACCGCGCTTCTCAATCTCCATCTGCGCGAAAAGAAAGGGATAACCGACCGGCTCGACCTTCTGATGACCGAGACGGGAACCGTGGCCGAACCCGGCATGACGGCGCAGGATCGGATCAATCTTCTCGCCGACCACTTGGAAACCGTCCGACTGACCCGCGACGAGCGGGGCGGGCTCTTTAAGAAGCTCGCCGGGTTCCGAAGAGAGCGGACGAAGGTTCTCGGCAGGATTCATCACATGAACAACGAGCTGGGGGACTACCTTTCCCTCTTCGACTCGAAATCGGTCGACCATCTCAAAGAACTCGCCGGCCGTTACCGCGCTCATCAAGATCTGCTCGATCGCCTTTCGACGGTCGAAGGCCAGATTGCCGACGTGATCGGCGGTTTCTGCGAAGAGCCGGAAATCGGGGACGTCCTCGACGACGAAAAAGTCCGTCCGAATCTTCCCGCGCTGACCCAGGCGCTCGGCGAACGGATCGAAAAGCTGACGGGGGACAAAAAGGAGAAGACCCTCCTGGTCGGCCGACTCGGCGAACAGCTCGAGAATCTCGCCGCCCAGCGCGATTTCGTGGGGCATCGGTTCGACAGCGCCGCGGTTTCGCGCCGAATCGACGAAATGTCCCGAATCTGGCAGAGCCGCGCGGTCGCCTGCAAGATGATGGAAGATATACGCCGCGCCTACGAGAAGGAACGTCAGCCAGAAACGCTGAAGGAAGCTTCGCGTCTTCTGAACCGTCTGACCGACGGGCTTTACGTGAAGATTTGGACGCCGCTCGGTGAAGATACGCTCTACGTCGATACCAACGACGGACAGACGCTCGATATCGGGTCGCTTTCGCGCGGGACGCGGGAACAGCTCTTTATCGCGATCCGTCTGGCGCTCGCCACGTCGTTCGAGAAACACGGGGTCAGCCTTCCGCTGATCCTCGATGACGTGTTGGTTAACTTTGACAATCACCGCGCCGCGGCTGCCGCCGAGGTGCTGCGTGAATTTGCCGAATCGGGTCGGCAGATATTCCTCTTCACGTGCCATCAGCATATCTGCAAGACGTTCCTGAAACTTGACCGACCGGTCTTCGTCCTTCCCGACAAGACCGAAAAGGTGAAGCAGTTTCGGGTGATTCTTCCTCCGTCAATGCAGCAGATGCCCGACGAACCGGAAGAGGAATTCGATCCGAAACCGATTCCCGCCGAAGACGAGTATGGCGCCCCGCGCGTCATTTCGCCCGTCTCGGTCGCCGTCGCCCGCGCGCCGGAAACGCGCGAGACGGTCGTTCCCGCCTACGAAAACGACCTGAACCTGACCGTGGAGGCGCCTCCGCTCCCCCCTCAGGTCGACGAGCCCTCGACACTCGAAGATGACGAAGAGTATCCCGAGGACTCTTGGATGATCACCGACTCGGAACTCGAGCCGAAGGGCGGCATTTCCGAACAGCTTGCCGAAGACGACAACGACGATGAGTGGGACACCGAAGACGAATACGGCGACGACGAGTCGGAGGCCGAAGAGGAATCGGAAGTCGAGGAGGAGTCCGAAGTCGAAGAAGAATCCGAAGTCGAGGAGGAGTCCGAAGTCGAAGAAGAATCGGAAGTCGAAGAGGAGTCCGAAGCCGAAGAAGAATCCGAGGTCGAAGAGGAATCGGAAGCCGAAGAGGAGTCCGAAGCCGAAGAGGAGTCCGAAGTCGAAGAAGAATCGGAAGTCGAGGAGGAGCCCGAAGTCGAAGAAGAATCGGAAGTCGAAGACGAGTCCGGCGACTATCTCGATGAGGATGACGCCGTCGACGAGGATCTCTGGAACGAGGGGAACGACGACGAGGAGTTTGACGAAGAGGACGAGGAGAGCGGCGCGGAGTACGACGCCGACGATTCCGAGGAGGAGTATGACAATTCCGACGGGGACAG
>JAGCAH010000184.1 GCA_017652805.1 Thermoguttaceae bacterium
GTGGTACCGGCCGACCCCATCGAGACTGACCCAGACCAGGTCGCTGCGGCACGGGTCGAACGGTATCTGCGCGTTCGTCGTGACCGTGGTCGAAAAGAAGCCGATCTCCTTGGCCAGGTCGAACAGGTCGTTGATCGTCCGATCGCCGTCGCGCCAGAGGAACGGTTCTCCCCCTTCGAAATCGACGAACCGCGATCCCATCTTGTAACAGGCCTCCAGTTCGCGGCGGACCGTCTCGTAATCTTTTTTCAGGGTGTCTTCCGGTTTGCGGGGGTAGACGGCGCAGTGCCTGCAACGCAGATTGCAGGCGTTTCCGACCGCCAGAACCGACTGGAGGGGACGGCGCTCTCCGAACAGACGCGCGCCGACGTACCACCGGAGAAAATAGAAGTCCTGCGCAATCTTTTTGAACATCGGTTTCCTTTCGTTGATTGAGCCGCCCTATCGGCCGAGTCCGCACTGAAAACAGATCGCCGCGGCGATCGCCAAAAAACAGTACGCCGTGACGAGGTTCCGCGAAAGGAACCAGCGGAAGAGGAACCAGTCGAGCCCTTTTTCGACAAAGAGGTCCCAGAATTCCATCGGGCCCATCCAGGGGCGCCGAACGACTTTCTTTTCCGGGCGGAACGCGTAATCGACCATCGAACGCCAGAGGGTGACCGCCAGGGGGAGCGTCAGGAAGACGACCGCGAAGAGGGGAGAGAGTTTTCCCAGCGCGATCGCCGCGGCGGTCGAAACGTAGATTCCCAAAAGAATCACCGCCAGCGGGATCAGTCCCTTTTTGGGGGTGCCGCAAAGAATGGCGAGGGTCGTCTTATGAATCTGCCGGTCGGGATTCATGTCCAGGATCGAATGGACGTAGATGATGTCGGTGACCAGAAGCCCGACAGGGATCGAAAGGATCCAGACCTGGGGAGGAATCCCGCCCGCCGCCGACCATGCCACGCCGCACATGACGATCGGACCGAAAATGACGCCGATCACAATCTCGCCCAGCCCGTGAAAGCTGAATCGCAGGGGGGGCGCCGAGTAGAAGAAGAGGAGGACCGCGCCGAGACCCGCGCAAAGCGCGACGGGCCACCCGCGACGCAGAAAAATGAAAACGCCGATCAGGACCAGGACCGCGCAGAGAAAGACCGACACGCCGAAAAGCCGGCGCGGAGTCGTCTGACCGCCGGTCAGGTAGGAGCATTTCATGCCGCGGGCGAGTTTTCCCTCGGTCAGGAGCTTTTCACGCGCTTCGGGGGATTGGCAGTAAAAATCGAAGTAGTCGTCGAGCAAGTTCGCCGCCAGATGCCCCAAAAAGACGCCGAAGACCGCCAGGACCCCGTAGAGAAGGCGAAAGTCTTTTTCTCCCGCGACGAGAACCAGCGCCAGAACGGTCGGCAGAACCGACTGGATCACGCTGTGCCAGCGGGCGTTTTGAAGCCAGAAATGAATTCTTTTGAACATCGGTACTTTCGGTATCCTTGACGGCGGCAGGGTCTTGCGGTCCCTGACAGAGGAGGTTCCCGCCGGTGAGAAAACTCCTCCTTTATTCTAAGACATATCCGAAAAATTTCAAGGTTTCCGCGGGAAAAACTCCCGTTTCGGCGGGCCTGTAAGATTGACCGCCGGCTGAAACGGGGATAGAATGGTTCCGACGGTTATTCCGATTTGATTTCAGCATTTGACCGATTCCGGAGGACAGCGAAATGGTTACCCGCAGAACATTCATGAAATCTCTTGGCCTTTCGGCACTGGCTCCCGCGGCCCTTTCCGCCCTTTCGGCGGACGAGACACCCCGCTCACCGGCGCTCGAAGCAAA
>JAGCAH010000185.1 GCA_017652805.1 Thermoguttaceae bacterium
AGCGTTTCGGTATCGAGCGGCTTGGCGAACCGCGCGTTGATCACCTTCAGGTCGAGGCGTTCCGGTTCCGGAAGGGCGGCCAGCTCGTCGGCGGTCTCCAGAACGGCTTGGGCGCGTTCTCCCAGAACCGCGATCGCGCCGTCGGCCCCTTCGCGGAGGACTTCGGCCTTGCCGACCTCGATCGACGCGGCGGTCCGTTCGAGCCGGGGGGCGGTGGTGCGGGGATATCGGATCGCCGCGGGGAAATCGCCCGCCGCGGCATAGCGGAGCATCGGTTCGACCTCGCGCGCGTCGGCGGGAGCCATCACCTGAAAATTGGGCAGCGGCCGAATGTATGCCAGGTCAAAGATTCCGTGGTGGGTCGGTCCGTCGGCGCCGACGACCCCGGCGCGGTCGATCATGAAGATGACTGGGAGGTTCTGGAGCGAGATCTCCTGAAACAGGTGGTCATACGCGCGCTGTAAAAAGGTGCTGTAAATATCGACGATCGGCCTCATTCCCGCCTTGGCCAGCCCCGAGGCGGTCACCACGGCGTTCGCCTCGCAGATCCCGACATCGAAGAAACGGTCGGGAAAAAGGCGGCGGATCGGTTCGAGCATCGTTCCCTGTGCCATCGCTGCGGTCAGAACGCAGAACCTCCGATCCTCTTTCATCAGACGGTAGATGGCGTTCCGCGCCCAGTGGGTGAACGAGTGGTCTCCCGGCATATCCGGGTCGGAATCGTTCGGGAGCATTTCCGCCGCCGGGGAGACCGGCGGGGTACGGTCCTGTTTGGATCGGACCGACCGCGCCTCGGGAATCGCTACCGAGGCGATTTTCCCGCGTTTGCTCTTCGGTTTTTCGGCTTCCGCTCCGTCCGGCTGATCGTCATGATGACCGACCAGACTCGGTTTCGGCGCGTGATACCGCGCCGGGTCGAGTTCGGCGTCCCGATACCCGTGTCCTTTTTGTGTGAGGATGTGCAGCAGAACCGGTTCGCGGAACTGGCGTACCATCGTCAGATACCGGCGCAGAAGGTGAATGTTGTGCCCGTCGATCGGCCCGATATACCGGAACCCGAATTCCTCGAAGAGCATCCCGCCGGTGATTCCCGCCTTGATGCTGTCTTTGAATCGCGAGATGAGATCCCCCGTACTCGTGCCGACCGTGGGAACGGCGTCGATCGCGCCGCGTATCGCGTTTTTGATCTTTTTATACGTCGGGTTCAGCCGGAGCCGGTCCAGGTAGAGACCCAGTCCGCCGACCCGGCCGCAGATTGACATCTTGTTGTCGTTCAGAATGACCGTGATCGGGTGTTTCAGTCCCCCGGCGAGGTTCAGCGCCTCGAAGATGACCCCGCTGGCCAGCGCGCCGTCCCCGACGACGGCGAACGCGTGGCGTTCCTCCTCCGGCCGAAGGATCGAGTCGCCGAGCGAAAGACCGAGCGCCGAACCGATACTGCACCCGGCGTGCCCGGTCATGAAGAGGTCGAACGGACTCTCTTCGGGGTTCGGGTATCCCATCAGACCGCCGAGCGTTCGGATCGATTCGATTTCGTCGAATCGGCCGGTCAGTATTTTGTGCGGATAACATTGATGTCCCGTGTCCCAGACGAGGCGGTCTTTCGAAAAGTCCAGCGAGGAGTGGAGCGCCACGGCCAGCTCGACCACTCCCAGATTCGACGCGAAATGAACGCTCCGCTTTTCAGAGAGGCGGCAGAGGAGCTCGCGGATCTCCCGGGCGACCTGAAGCAGCTGCGGCTCGGTATACTCCTTTATGCGCTCCGGATTTGCACCGATTTCGGGGAGAAGGGGACGGTCGGATTCCTGGTTCATTTCACGAATGATTTCACTCTCTTTAACAGCGCGCCCTTTGGGCCGCGTGTTTCAGACTTTATCCTTTTCAGCTTTTGCGGGTGAGGGTCGATTCGAGGATTTCGACGACCGCCGACTTAGCCCGCGATTCAGCGAAAACGTCAAGCGCGTGGCGCCCCGCCTCAACCTGACGGGCCGCCTCGGCGCGGCTTTCGTCGATTCCCAGAAGGTTCGGAAAGGTCAGCTTGCCGAGCGCGGCGTCTTTTCCGACCCGTTTGCCCAGGAGCTTTTCATTTCCTGTAACGTCGAGCAAATCATCGATGATCTGAAACGCCAGACCGAACGCCTCGCCGCAGTCGGAAAGCGCGCGGAGCTGTTCCGCGTCCGCCGAGGCGGCTAGCCCGCCGAGCCGGAACGCGCCGACGATCAGCGCGCCGGTCTTCCGCTTGTGTATCGAATGGAGAAGCGCCGACCGGTCGTCGAACGCGCTTCCCCCCGAAAGGTTCTTCTCTCCGATCACATCGTCGGTCTGACCGCCGATCATTCCGAAGACCCCTGCGGCCTCGGCGAGGGCGGCGGTCATCGGCGCGCGGAGCGATTCGTCGGCCGTTCGCGCGATCGTCGCGAACGCTTCGGTCAGGAGCGCGTCCCCCGCGAGGATCGCCGTCGCCTCACCGAATTTGACATGGCTGGTCGGGTTTCCCCGGCGCAGGTCGTCGTTGTCCATCGCGGGAAGGTCGTCGTGGATCAGGGAATAGGTGTGGATCATCTCGAGCGCGCACGCCGCGGGGATCGCCGGCGTGGGATCCCCCCCGACCATTTCGGCCGAGGCGAGCGTCAGAATCGGGCGGAGGCGCTTTCCCCCCTGCAGGAGAGAATAGCGCATCGCCTCTTTCAGGCGCGGCGGAACCGCGGCCGGGTAGTCGGTCAGTCGGTCGAGCTGCGTGTTAATGACCGCGCGGAGCGTTTCGAGATAGCTTAATCTTTCCATCTAAAAGAGGTCTTTGTCCGGAGTCTTGGCGCGGCGCGGGGATTTCCCCCGCACGGCGGTCGTCTCGTCGGCGGTCAGCGCGTCGAGATCAGCCGGTTCGGTCCGCACGTCTCCGGTTTCGGTGTTTACGCTCCGCAGAATCTCAATTTTCTGTTCCGCCCGATTGAGAAGTTCCCGGCACTGACGCAGAAGGTGTACCCCTTCCTCGTACTTCGCCAGGGAAGTGTCGAGATCGGCCTTGCCGCTTTCGAGATACGAGACGATCCCTTCAAGCTTTTTTAACGTCTCCTCAAAGGTCGGGGAAGAATCGTTTGGCATATTACTCCTCGACGTCGGTCACGGTGACTTTGAGCATCTTATCCCCCTGACGGACGGCATTGACGACGTCCTGACCTTCGAGGACTTTCCCGAAAACGGTATGTTTGCCGTCGAGCCAGGGACAGGCGACGTGGGTGATGAAAAACTGCGAACCGTTGGTGTTCGGTCCGGCGTTCGCCATCGAGAGGGTTCCCGGCCCGTCGTGGCGGAGTTCCGGCACGAATTCGTCCTCAAAGGTGTAGCCCGGCCCGCCGCAGCCGTTTCCGAGGGGGCAGCCCCCCTGGATCATGAAGTCGGCGATCACGCG
The DNA here is from genome assembly GCA_017652805.1 of Thermoguttaceae bacterium. GTDB lineage: Bacteria > Planctomycetota > Planctomycetia > Pirellulales > Thermoguttaceae > RUG695. The sequence goes on from JAGCAH010000185.1 coordinate 3,410, forward strand.
GTGGAACGTCAGGCCGTCGTAGAACCCCTTTTTGGCGAGCTTCTCAAAGTTGGCGACCGTCTTCGGGGTCTTGTCGGCGAAAAGTTCGAGTTTAATGGTACCGCGGGGCGTTTCGATGGTGGCGATTTTCATCTGGCTGATCTTCCTTTCGTGGATAGAGTGACTTTTTTCAGAGCGAAGAATAACCCTAGTATTATATCACAATCCCGCCGGAACACACCCCCGGCGCTTCCGAGACTGTCCGGACTCGGGCAAGATCGCCATCCGCGCAAAGGCTCCGGGCAGGGACCTCTTTCGTGAAAATGAACGGATTTGGATCAGACAGCACGGAAAAAGAACGTCATAACCCCCGATTTGTTTTTTATCGTGAATAATGTCTGTTGAGCTGTGTCGAACTTTCCGATCGGTTCCACACCATTGTTTTTGTTTGTGACAGACTTCACGGGATGCTTGTACGCTGAATCTGATCCCTTGTTGAACACCGCCCTTTGTCACCCGGATCTCTCCCGAAATGTCCCTCGATCCATACTGACGGAAAGGGCGTTCGGAAAGCCGCGTTTCAAACGGGAATAAAAAATCCCACGCGGTGATTCCGCGGGGGAGGGAATAGGTTCGTTCGGGTCTGCTCCGCTTCTCAGATGAACTTCACAAAATCATCGACCTTTTTATAACTGGTGTGGTTGGCGCTGGGCGCGGCGTCGGCGGCGGGATAGCCGAGCGGCATCAAAAGAACCGAACGTTCGTTTTTCGGAAGTCCGAACGCTTTTTCCAGCTCGCTGTTCGGGAAGTAGTTGACCCAGCAGGTTCCCAGCCCCAGGTCTTCGGCTTCGAGCATCATGTGAGTGGCGACGATACTCACGTCTTCCACACCGGCGCGAACGCCCGCCTCGAGCGGATTGGTCCACTCCTCGTCGGTATTATTGGTGAAAATGAAAACGATTCCCGCGCCGAACCGGCAGGGGGTCAGCGCGTCGATTTTCGCGAGCCCTTCGGCGCTCTGAACGACGTAGATCCGCTGAGGCTGCAGGTTTTTCGCGGTCGGCGCCACACGTCCCGCCTCGATGACCAGGTCGAGCTTTTCGCGTTCAACCGGTTTGCTTGCGTACTTACGGACCGAAAATCTCTTTTTCGCCAGTTTGATGAATTCCATGGTCTTGTCCTTTCTTCTGCTGTTGAAAAGTCCGCCGATTCGGCGGCGCTGTTATTCTTTTCGGTATTCCGCCGGGCCGTTCAGTTCGTCATCGAGCGCGGTGAGGACCTCGTCGTAAGCCGCTTTGGTGACCGCGTCGAAAAGAACCCAGGTGATGAAGTCGAACGCTTTGACGTTCTGTTCGATCATTTCCCGCACCGCGCCGACCGCGACCTGCGCCGCCCGATCGAGAGGGTAGGCGTAAACTCCGGTGGAGATGGAGGGGAAAGCGATTTTCCGCGCCCCGACGCGCATCGCCTCGGCGAGAGAGTTCTTATAGCAGTCGGCCAGGAGCCGCGACTCGCCGCGCGTTCCTCCGCGCCAGACGGGGCCCGGCGTGTGAATGACAAACTTGCACGGAAGACGGTAGGCCTTGGTGGTTTTCGCTTCTCCCGTCTCGCAGCCGCCGAGCGTTCGGCATTCGGCGAGGAGTTCCGGACCCGCCGCGCGGTGGATCGCGCCGTCGACCCCGCCGCCCCCCAGGAGCGTCTTATTCGCGGCGTTGACGATGGCGTCCATTCCCCCAATTTTTGTGATGTCGCCCAGCTCGGTTTGAATGACCGTCGTTTTGATATACATTTTCATGGTTTCCCCTCCGACTCAAATCAGGTGGTGCGGAGCCGGCGTCGCCGACGAGATCACTTTTTCCTTTTCCCGGTTTCGGATCCGATCGGCGAGTTCCAGAATCTTATTGGTGATCCACATACACGCGGTCGTCCCTTCCCGGTAATCGGCTTCGGCATACATATCGACCCGGCCGTCCAGCCGCATCTGTTCGACCTGTTTCATCGCCTCCATGTTCCCTTTCGGATAGATGGCGAAGGTCGACCCGCCGTTCTGCCCGATCAGCGAGAACGCGGGAACGTCGCTCGGCCCGTCGGCGATATAGATCATATTTTCAAACTGAACCCGCCGAAGCTCCTTGGGGACTTTCGAATTTACGTCGATCTCTTCGAGCTTGCCGATCCCCTTGTTGATCTCGAAGATGGCGCGCGTCTTGGTGGTGTTGTCAATGGTGTAGACGATATCGCCGATCACCCCGTCTTTGTCGTCGAGGAGTTCGCATCCCCAGATCCCGTCGACCAGAGGAATCAGCTCCGTCCCGCGGATCGTCTCGGCGAATCCGGTGCTGACGATGTAATGCTCGACCTGGATTCCGTATTCGGTATACGAATCGTCGGACGCCAGCAGCTCTTTGGTGCTCCGCAGGATTTCGGGAACCCCGGGATAGAATTTCTGCTCTTTTCCAAACTCGCGGAGCATTTTGTTGTTCAGGCCGGGGAACGTGCCGTTGTGCGCGCAACGAATGAATTGGTTTACGTAATAGGTGTCGGTGTTGACGCGGATCCCTTTGGCGCGGGCGATCTCTCCCGGGGCGGCGTTGACCTGGTTCCAGAACGCCGACGCGTCGATCCCGTAACGCTTAAAGATCGGATCCTGCATATGCCCGTCAATCAGCGTCCGATCGAAATCCCAGATCACAGCGATAATATTGGCCATCGGCGGTCACTCGATTTTCTGATGAATGTTTGAGAATTCGTCCGCCGTCGTTTTCGCGGCGGACACTAACCATTATACGGGAAATGATGGGGAATTGGGGCGTCAGCCGAAAATTTTACCGTTTTTCTTCCGAATCCCCCCCGGCCCACTCTTTGATCCAGCCGAAAATCCGCTCTTTCATCTCCGCGATATCGAGAACCCCGTAGGCGAATCCCTTGCGGACGAGCTCATCGGGAACGAACGGATCGTACTTTTCGAAGACCGGAATCTCTTTCGGATAGACCAACTCGAGCGGGTCGAACTCTTTCGCCGCCTCTTCGGCAAGGACGCGGTAGAACTCCTCCTCGTCGGCCTGCATGGTGAACTGAATGTAGTACGGGCGCGAGGAGTTCAGACCCCGCAGCCCGAGCCGCTTGGCGCAGCGGAGTTTCAGGAATCGTTCCAAAGCCAGGAACGCGTAACTCCCGAGCCAGGGGAAGAGCGCCCACATCTTCCCTCCCAGGTGGACCAACGGGGTGCGCGCCATTCGGGAATTCGCGAACTCCCGCCGCGCGTCGGCCAGGCGGCAGACCGCGTGGCGCATCAGGAAGGGGTACTCGTTCTCTTCGGCGAGAACCTGCCGCATCCGTTCCAGAATCCGTGTGTGAATATCGCCGGGACAGTCGCCGAAATAGGCGGGAATGTTCCCCTTGACCAGGGTGCAGTAGACGCTGTGCCGCTGATGGTCCACCTCCTCGACCACCCAGACCCGGCCGGCAATGGCGATCTTGTCCCCGACCGGAGGCGGCTTGACGATCGTTCCGAGTTCTTCCGAACCGCTGCGGACCGAGTACTCGACGTTCTCCTGAAACACGGCGTAAAACTTGTAACTGTTGGTGATCCTCTCTCCCGCCAGGCCGACGATCAGTCCTCCGTTTTCGGTGCGGCTGATATGGTCGATCTCCAAAAGGTGCTGTAAAAGAACGCGGTAGTCGTCGGGAGCGATCCGCCGGAACGGCGAAAGGGGAAGAACGCGAGAGGCGAGTTCGGCGGGGGTCATCTCGCCGCACGAGGCCAACGTGCTCATCGTCTGGTGGTAGAGGAGGCTGAACGGAAGACGGTCGGTCCTCGGAGGCTCGACGAAACGCTCTTCCACGTAGAGCTGTACCAGCGCGATCCCCTGAACCAGATGCCACGGAATCATGTCGGGGAGCATGGCGCGCGCCTCGGGATGTTCTTCGCGCATCACAAACCACATTTCAGAAGGGTCGCCCCGCCGGCCGGTCCGCCCCATCCGCTGCAGGAAACCCGAAACGGTAAAAGGCGCTTCGAGCTGAAACGCCCGTTCGAGCCGGCCGATATCGATTCCCAGCTCGAGCGTGGCGGTGGCGCAGACCGACATCGCCGAGTCGTCGTCTTTCATCTCCTCTTCGGCGCTTTCGCGGTACGAGGCGGAAAGATTCCCGTGATGGATCAGAAAGCGGTCCGGCTCGTGTTTCACTTCGCAATACTGCCGCAGAGACTGGCAGACCGCTTCGCATTCCTCGCGCGAGTTGGTGAAGATGAGGCATTTCCGGCCGCGGGTGTGTTCGAAGATGTAGCCGATCCCCGGGTCGGCGGCGGTCGGTGCGGCATCGGTCGGTTCTTCGACCCGGAGCGCCTCAATCGGACCGGTTTTTCCCTCGTCGGCCTGGGGCGACGTGTTAAAGAAATGCTCCATCGACAGACGCCAGACCTCGCGTCCCGCCTCGCAGCGCGGGATCACCGTCTCGCGTCCGCTTCCGGCGGCGAGGAAGGCGCCCGCCGCCTCGGGATTGCCGATCGTCGCCGAAAGACCGACCCGCCGGGGATCGCAGCCAGCCGCTTTACAGAGCCGTTCGATCAGACAGAAGGTCTGCATTCCGCGGTCGCCGCGCAGCAGGGAATGGATCTCGTCGATCACGATGAACCGAAGGTCTCCGAAAAGGGAAGGGATCTCGCCCCGCTTGTTGATCATGAGCGACTCGAGCGACTCGGGCGTGATCTGGAGAATTCCCGACGGCTTTTTCAGAAGCTTCCGCTTTCGCGTCTGGGGCACGTCGCCGTGCCAGCGCCAGACCGGAATGTGCGCTTCTTCGCACAGCTCTTCGAGTCGGCCGAACTGGTCGTTGATCAGCGCTTTGAGCGGAGCGATATACAAAACGCCCACGGTGGCCGACGGGTCCTCGTCGAGAAGGGTCAGAATCGGAAAGAACGCCGCCTCGGTCTTCCCCGAGGCGGTCGACGCGGTCAGAAGGACATTCTTATCGGAACCAAAGATCGCCTCCCCAGCGCCGTTCTGAACGCCGCGCAGAGTCTGCCAGCCGCTTCGGTAGATGTAATCCTGTATAAACGGAGCGTATCGTTCGTAGACGTTCATAGGGTGAACTCCGCGTAGCCCCCCTCGCCCTTGTCCGAGACGGCGTCCGACTCGGCGTAAGAGAACGCGTCGGACCGGAGAAGTTCGTCGAGGGTCAGTTTCGGGTTCTGATAGAGAAGGTCAAGCAGCTCGATGAAGTCGCGGATCACCTCGCGCGGGGTGATGTTCTGGTCGGCGCCGATTCGGCCGTACTCGATCTTAATGAAA
>JAGCAH010000186.1 GCA_017652805.1 Thermoguttaceae bacterium
CCGGCGTCGATATTGACGACGGCAACGTTCGATGCGCAGCTGTTGAGCATTCCCAACAGGGCGGTAATCCCGCCGAAGGCGGTTCCGTATCCGACGCTGGTCGGCACGGCGATAATCGGCACGGCGATATACCCGCCAACCACGCTCGGAAGCGCGCCCTCCATCCCCGCCACGACCACCACGGCGTCGGCGCGGCGAATTTCGTCGAGCCGCGCCGTCAGTCGGTAAGGACCCGCCACCCCGACGTCGTTGATCAGGACGGCTTCGGCGCCGGTCCACTCGGCGGTTTCAAACGCCTCTTCGGCGACCGCACGATCGCTCGTTCCCGCCGAAACGACGGCGACCCTTCCGCGGCGGGGCGAACCTTTCGTGTCGGCCCGAATCAACGAGGCGGCGGCGTTGTAACGCAGATCGGGAAACTCTTTCAGGATCCGCTGCGCTTTTTCCGGAGCGACACGGGTGGCGAGCGTCGGGATCCCGAGCTCCTTCTGCTTTGTAATGATTCGGAGGATCTCCCCGGCGGACTTCCCTTCCCCGTAAATCACCTCGGGCAGTCCGCACCGCTGACTGCGGCCGACGTCGAGCGTCGTTTGCCCCAGGTCGGCCTCCGCCCGCTGGCGCAAAAGCGCGGCGGCCGCGTCGCGGAACGCGTCGAACGAAAGTTCCCCCGAAAGGAGGCGCGTAACAAGATCGGTAATCTGAGGCATTGAAGTTTGGTTTCCGGCTCGGTGGAAGATGCGGACGGCGTGAGTCGCCGCCGTCAAAGCGCGCCAGAACAACCGAAAGATACCACGGCGCGCATCTCGTGTCAATCTTCCGCCTCGGCGCTAGCGGATATTGGTCTCGAATTGAAGCTCCGCTGAGCCGAGATTGCCGCCGCCTGAATTCGGATCGCCCGACGGCGTTCCGGGAAGGAAAACCCGTTCCAGAACTTTCGTCGGGACGTAGCGGACGGTCTCCTTCTCGTGAAGGACGGGATACGGCGTTTCGGTCTGCTGATCGTACCAGACGGTCTCCGTCATACCGGTGTAGGGGTTGATCTGTTGAACGGGAACCCGCTCAACGCTCCTCATCGGTTCAAAAACCGTCTGATACTCCGCGACAGGCTGGAGCCGAACCGCTTCCCGATAATAAACCCGATAGGTGCACCCGTCCGACATCACAACGGTCAGCGCATCTTCCGGACGCATCGGAAGTTTCCGCTTCATCATCTCCTGCTCCTGCGCCGACGGGCCGTAAGGAATTTCGGGCGCCATCGCGGGACAGTACGGCCTCTGATAGGTGGTTCGTTCCCCCAATTTTCCCCAAAGACAACCTTCCGTCTGACATTCCGACTCCCCGTGAACGGCGGAAGCGGCGGAAAAAATCGGCAGTGCGAAAAGCAGAAGTGCGGAGAGTAAAACGGTGGTTTTCATCACTCTGTGCAAACCCTACGATACGGATTGAACGTTGCGGAACCTCATAAAATCCACTATAATCGCTTCCGTTCGACGAAACCGTTTTTTTTCTCCCCATTTCGCTTTTACAAAGCGGCGGCTTTCGATTGTGACAGTTTTAACGGTTTTACAGCTTGGCTGTAACGGGGGTGACGAACCGATTTAATTCTCCTTTCATCCCTTTTTTTCTCTGGACATTGGGGAAAAATCTGTTATAAAATGCTCATATAGATTAGGTTGGGGTCGGCCGCATAACAGGAAGAAGCGCCGTCCCCCTCAGCACAGAAAGGCCTTTGTCCCATGTCCGACGCGAAACTTTCCGCCGTCTTCCGAAAAGTTGTTCTCTCTTTGGCCGCCGTCCTTTTCGCGGTGGGCGCCTCCCTTTCGGCAAAGGAACCGAAAGGGATTGTCACCTACGAAAAAGGGGAAAACGGCATCTTCACCTTCTTTGTCGACGGCGAGTTTTTCGCCCAGTACCGTCCCGAGGCCGACCCGGCACCGAAAGAGGGAGAAGTAACCGGCTCTTACGACAGCCACGGGATCGCTGGCACGCCGATCGTCTGGCCGATCTGTTCGGCGGCGGGAACGCTGATGACCCGTGGGTTCCCGATGGACGAACGCAACGTTCCTGAAGCGGAAAACGACGCGTTTTTCAAAAATCTCCTCGAAAACTCCCGTCTGGGAAGCCTTACCGCTAATAAAGACCACATCCATCACCGATCCCTCTGGTTCAATCACGGCGATGTCAACGGCGTCGATTTCTGGGGTCCGGACCGCGGTCAGATCCTTCAGCAGGGGGTTTTTTCGATCACCGAAGAGGCTCATACCGTCGCGGTCAAAGTCTTTACCGCCTGGGTTCCTCAGCCAAACGAGACGCCCCTTTGCGTCGATACCCGCACGATCACCTTCGGCGTTATCCCGGCCCGGCCCGAAATCCGATACATCGACTTCGACGTGAAACTTTCGGCGTATATCGATGAAGTGACCCTCGCCGACACCAAAGAGGGAACGTTCGGATACCGGACACCCGGCTCGATGGATGTCGACGCGAAAGGACGCTCCGAGAAGTGGGGGGGGCATATCCTCAGCAGCGAGGGGGACAAAGACGAAGCCGCCTGGGGGAAACGCGCCTCGTGGGTCGACTACTACGGACCGGTTCCGAAGCGCCTTTCCGATACCGAGCTGGCGTCGCTCGACCGCGGCGACCCCGCGGAGATCCCCCTGACCGAGGCCGGGGTCGATATCATGAACCATCCGGCGGGATTCCGTTATCCCTCGTGGTATCACGTCCGCACGTACGGGCTTTTCGCGGTCAATCCGTTCGGAATCAAAGATTTTGAACCCCAGGCACGGCTCGACGGCTCGGTCGTTCTTAAAAAAGACGAGTCTCTCTCATTCCACTACCGGGTTCTCATCCATGACGATCCTCTCTCGTTCGACGAGCTGCAGTCGCTCTTCGACGAATACAAGAACGTTTCCAAAGACTAAACCCGTCGGATTGGCGTAAAACGGGAAGCCCGCGCGCTCCCTTTCCGCCCCCGGCAAAGAGGTTCAATGACCGCACGCAACGTCCAATGCCCGAGATGCCATGCGACGATCCGACTCGATACCGAGATGGACGGCGGGAAGATCTCTTGCCCGGAATGTCACAAAAGCCTGATTTTCACGGTCACCCACCGCTCGTCAAACCGCACCGATCGAAAGGAATCGCCGGGAAAGAAAAACCCGAATGACGAAACTTCGGGGAAAAAGACGACCGTCGTGACCGCCTCGTCGTCACAGTCGACGATGAACCTCCGCCCGGTCGACGACTCGGATCAGCGTATCGCCACTGTAACACGCCAGATGGGGCTCGGCGATTCCGACCGGGAGAAGTCCGAAGGGGACGAGTTCCGAATCTGGAAACCGGGTGACCTTCTCCTCGGAAAGAAATACCAGGTCCTCGAACTGGCGCCCGGCGTTCCCTACGCCGAAGGGGGGGTGGGAATGGTTCACCGCGTTCACCACCAGGAATGGGACATCGACTTTGCCGTCAAAAGCCCGAAACCGGCGTTTGTCCTTTCCGAAAACGGAAAACAGTCGTTCGAACACGAATGTAAAACCTGGATGGATCTGGGTCTGCACACCAACATCGTGACCTGCTACTTCTTCCGCCGAATCGGCGGGATCCCCCGCGTCTTCGCCGAATATGTGGCGGACGGCACCCTCAAAGACTGGGTTGCCGACGGCCGCCTTTACGAGGGAAATAAAGAGGAAATCCTCGAACGGATCCTCGACATTTCGATCCAGTTCGCCTGGGGGCTCGATCACGCGCACTGCAAAGGGCTTCTCCACCTTGATGTCAAGCCGGGAAACGTCATGATGTCCGGTTCAACCGCCAAGGTCACCGACTTCGGACTGGCCAAAGCGATCGGCGAGGGGCGGGAGCTGAGCAACGGCGCCAATTCCCCTTCCTGCGAGGGAATGACTCCGTCGTATTGCTCTCCCGAGCAATACGACGCGTTCTCCCGTTTTCAGGAAGAGACGAAAACGAATATCAGGGGGAGCGTCCCTCCGAAGGGGGGCGACTTCATCTCCCCGGGCGAAGGGGAGAGCGACGACGACCTGATCACCATGAGTCAGCCCCCGGAGATCACGAAGCAGTCCGATATCTGGTCGTGGGCGATTTCGATTCTCACCATGTTTCACGGGCGTTCCCCCTGTAAAAAGGGGGGCCAGACCGCCGCGCAGGTCTTTGAAATCTTCCTGAAAACCCCTCCGTCCGAAAAGCGGCCCTCCATTCCCCCGTCGATGGTCGAGCTCCTGCGTCACTGTTTTCAGAAAAACCCCGCCGACCGGCCCAAGTCGATGGGAGTCGTCGCCGACCGTCTGACCGAAATCTATCAGGAAGTTTTCGGTCGGCCTTACCCTCGCACCAAACCGGCCGACACCGCCTCGAACGCCGAATCGCTCAGTAACCGCGCGATCTCGATGCTCGATCTGGGCAAGACACGCGAAGCGGTCAAAGACATCCACAAAGCGGCGTCGATGTGTAACTGGCATCCTCAGATCACCTTCAACTCGACGATGATCGACTGGCGGTTCGGTCTCGTTACCGATCTCCAGGCACAGGATCGGATGGAAGAGCTCACCAAGCATAATGCCTCAGACCCCTACTCGCACTACGCGCTGGGGCTCCTTCAGCGGGAACGCGCCAATCCCCGCGGCGCTCTTCAGTCGCTCGCCAAGGCGGCGGAACTCGATCCGCGTCGGCCCGAATTCATCAAGGCGCGGGATCGCTGTAAGAAGGTCGCGGCCGACGAACTGCGCTGTACCGGCCGTTTCATCCTCTGGACGGCGCCCGACGAAGATTCTCCGGCGGTCTACACCAACTCGACCGAAGACCTCTACATCGTCCCGGCGGCGCAGAACCAGATGCGCCTCGTTTCGGCAGCGACCGGCGACGTCCTCGCCGAGTTCAAAACGGCGAACTTCGACTCGGACGACGAAAAGCTCCTGGCGATCAGCACCGACTACCGGCGCGACATCGTCAGAAAAGATAATCGTACCGTCATTCTTCGTTACAAGGGGGGGGATAACCCCTCGTCCCTCAAGCCGGAAGACGCCAGACTCCTCGCCTCGCTGGCCGCCGACGAGCCGTTTCATCGGATTAACTGGGGGAAGAAGCACGACGCCGCCAATCAGGACGGCACAATCCGTCTTTCAATTGTGGGGGACGTCGTCTGCCAGTTCGATACGGCAACCGGTGAAAAAACCCTGACGATGGCGGGACATAAAAGCGATGTCACCGCCCTGTATGTCACCCCCGACGGAGAATGGAGCGCGACCGGGTCGTTCGACTCCTCGTTCAAAATCTGGCGCGTCCGAAGCGGCCGATGTCAAAGAACGTGCAAAGGCCTTTCGGGCGCGGTCAACGCGGTCTGGATCGATGCCAAACACCGGTTCCTCTTAACCCAGGTCCAGGGGAACTCGCTCCAGATCTGGTCGATCGATCTCCTTTGCAACCGCGCTTCCCAGATCGTCGCTCCGCTGATGATCTGCATGGTCAGCAGTTCCGAAGAGGTCTCGCAGCGTCAGAACGAATTGGAAACCCGTATCGCCGAAATGAAAACGGCAGTTTCCGAAAGGCGCTACGCCGACGCGATCGGCGCGTTCAACAGGGCACGCAAAATCGACGGGTGGCAGAATCTCCGCGGTTCGCTCAACCTGCCGACCCTTCTCGGCACCCGTTCGGTGATCACGGCGCTCGACGACGCCGTTTCGGCGGCGATGTTCCAGGCGCACGAAGACTCGATCTCAACAGTCGCGATTTCCTACGACGGCAACCTCGCCATTTCGTCGGGGAAGGATCACGTGATCCGGCTGTGGCGGTTCCCGCAGGGGGAACTGGTCTCCGAAATGACCGCGCACTACGACTGGGTTCGCTCGATCGACATGACGATTGACGGGCATTTCGCGATTTCGGGGAGCTGGGATAAAACAATCCGCCTCTGGGATCTCACCACCGGTAAGATGGTTCGGAAGATGGCCGAACCGGTCAAGAATATCACCCAGGTCCGCATCGCGCCCGACAGCGCCACGGTCGCCTCGGCCAGCGGCTGGGGGGAGATCTCCCTCTGGAACGCCAAGACGGGCGAAAAAATCAACAGTACCACCGCCGGAGACGAAAACCTCCTCTCCCTTCAGTTCAGCCGCGACGGAGCGTATATCCTTTCGGGGGGCGCCCGTCGGATCACCCTCTGGAACGCGCGCGACCTCTCCCAGCTCCGTCATTTCGAGGGGTTCAGCAACGACGTGACCGCCTCGGCGCTCTCCCCCGACCGAAAATGGGCCGCCGGCGCCGATGCCGAGGGAGAAATTCTCCTCTTCGATACGGAAGCCGAGGGGAAACCGACCCCCAGGAGTCTCGAAGGACATCTGGGAGGAATCTCGTCTCTCCTTTTTCTGCCCGACGGGCGTCGGCTCGTCTCGGCTGGAAAAGACGGCACGATCCGACTCTGGGGCATACCGAGCGGCAAACTTGAACGGACGCTTGCCGGGAAGACCGCCGGCGCCAACTGCCTGGCGGTCAATATCACGCAATCGGCGCTCATTTCCGGCGGCGACGACGCCATCCTCCGGATGTGGAACCTCTATTGGAACTACGAGTATCCCGGGCCCCGCCCGGCCCAGGAAGACGTTCTGCGGATGCTCCGCGTGATCGTCGAACACCAAAAGAGAATGGCGTCGCGGCCGAACGAGCGGAAATCCCCCGCCGATTTCTACACTCCCGGAAAGGAAACCACGCCGACGCGGTTCTCCCCCGACGAAAAGACGATACTCCGAATCTTAACCGAAATGGCATTCCGAGGGTTCGGGAACGTCCCGCGCGGGGAGATTCTCTCGCTTCTGCGTTCGATGATCGACTGACACACAGAAAGGAAAACCGATGCGCTTCTTCGAATTGTCGTTTGGCCTTTTCGCCCTCGCTCTTGCCGCCGCGGCAGCGCTCGGCGCCGACGAAACAATCAAGGCGAAGTGGAACATGCGCGATCATATCGACCGCGCCGACGTCTCGGTCTTCGTCCACCGCGGCGCGGGGGATCTGGCGCCGGAAAACGCGCTCCCCTCCCTCGTCTTTACCTGGGGGCTTCAGGGGTGCAACGGCGTTCCCGAAGTCGATATCCGAACCACCAAAGACGGCGTTCTGGCGATGTTCCACGACGGCAATTTCCGCCGGATTCTTCCCGACGCGCCCGAAGAGATCCGCAATAAGCGCCTCGAAGACCTGACCTGGGACGAGGCGCAGAAGCTCGATATCGGCGCGTTTCGCGGCGAAGAGTTCAGGGGACAAAAAATCGTCTCCCTCCCCGAAATCTGCCGGGCGCTTCGCGACGACCCGCACCGCAAAGTCCTGATCGACGTGAAGAGCGTCGATTTCGGTCAGCTCGCCCGCCAGACCGAAGGTCTCCACGACCGCGTGATTCTCGCCACCGGCCGCTATCAGGACGTGGTCGACTGGAAGAAAGCCGCTCCCGACAGCGAAGGGCTCTTCTGGATGGGGCTTGGCGCCGGTGAAGAAGTCGTCGGTCCGATCATTGAACAGCTCAAAAAGGATAAATTCGTCGGCGTCGACCGAATGCAGATTCACGTCCACTTCAACGAGGACGGTACAACCCGACCGAGTGAAAAGTTTCTGGTCGAAACGCTCGACTATATCCATGAGAACTACCCCGCGATCGAAGTCCAGCTGATGCCGTGGAACCTTCACGAGGCGGAGACGATCGACCATTACAAGCGTCTGGCCGATCTCGGCGCCGCCGGATTCGGCACCGACCGGCCAGACATCTGCTTCGAGGCGATGAGGAAATACTACGAAGAAACCGAAAAACCGCAATAGGCGGTCTCTCTTAGGAAAGGAAAAAAGAACGAAATGGAACGAGTGATGATCATCGGCGCCGGCGGCGTCGGCCGGGTTGTATTTCGGAAATGCGCCCAGCATCCGGAAATCTTCAGGGAGATTCTTTTTGCCAGCCGAACCGTTTCGAAATGCGATGCGATCGTCTCCGAGGTTCCGTCCCCCCGATCGAAGATCACCACGGCGGCGGTCGACGCCGACCATGTCGACGAACTGGCCGCCCTGATCGACCGGTATCGGCCCGAACTGGTCGTTAACGTCGCTCTCCCCTATCAGGATCTTTCGATCATGCGTGCCTGTCTCAAGACGGGAACGCATTACATCGACACCGCCAACTATGAACATCCCGACGAAGCGCACTTCTGCTACGCACCGCAGTGGGAAATGAACGACGAGTTCAAAAAGGCGGGACTGACCGCGCTTTTGGGATGCGGGTTCGATCCCGGCATGACGAACGTCTATGTGGCGTATGCGCGGAAACACCAGTTCGATCGGATCGACTTCGTCGATATCATCGACTGCAACGCCGGGGATCACGGCTATCCGTTCGCCACCAATTTCAATCCGGAAATCAACATCCGCGAAGTCTCGGCCAAGGGACGTTACTTCGAGGACGGCCGCTGGATCGAAACCGAGCCGCTCGAACAGAAAAAAATCTACGATTTTCCCGGAGGAATCGGCAGCCGCGACATCTACCTCCTCTATCACGAAGAGATGGAATCACTCACGAAAAACTATCCCGAGATCCGCCGCATGCGTTTCTGGATGACGTTCGGTCAGTCGTACCTGACCCATCTGAAAGTACTCGAAAACGTCGGGATGACCGGAATCAAACCGGTTCTCTTCGAGGGGCACGAGATCGTTCCGCTTCAATTTCTCAAAGCGCTCCTCCCCGACCCGGCGTCACTCGGCCCGCGCACCGTCGGCAAGACCTGTATCGGATGCCGGTTCACCGGCGAAAAAGACGGCCTGCCGAAAAACTACTACATCTACAACATCTGCGACCACCAGGAGGCTTATAAAGAGGTCGGAGCGCAGGCAGTCAGTTACACGACCGGCGTTCCCGCCGCGCTGGCGGCGAAGATGCTCATGACCGGTGTCTGGAAGGGCGCAGGGGTCTTCAATATCGAAGAGTTCGACCCCGACCCGTTCATGAAAGAGATCGGCCCCTGGGGTCTCCCCTGGGAAGAAACCTATCCCGAATCGGCGGAATTCTAGGAGGGAGAAGAATGAATCCGATTTTTCCCTATCCTGAATTTGATTATTCCAAAGTCGATATCGACACACCGTATTACATCATTGACCGCGCGCTGATCCGCCGAAATATGGAAATTCTCGCCGACGTCCGCAAACGAACCGGTGCGCGTATTCTTTTGGCGCTCAAAGCGTTTTCGACCTGGGGGGTCTTTGACGAAATCTCCCCCTACATTGACGGCGTGGCGGCGAGCAGCCTGAACGAGGCGCGGCTCGGTCTGGACTATTTCGGCAAAGGGAAAGAGATTCACGTCTATTCCCCCGCCTACTCCCTCGACGAGATGAAAGCGATCTGCAAGATCGCCGATCACATCGTCTTCAACTCCCTCGATCAGTGGAAACGGTTCCGGCCGATTGTCGAAGACGCTCCGAAAAAGATCCAGATCGGTCTGAGAATCAATCCGGAATACTCCGAAGTTCAGCTGGAAATCTACAATCCCTGTACCACGCGGAGCCGGTTCGGCGTTCCGTTGGAAGGTCTCATCGACGCGGGCGTTAACGCGCTGGACGGGATCGACGGGTTCCATTTTCACACCATGTGTCAGCAGGGATCCGACGTTCTCCAGCGTACGGTCCAGGTCGTCTGTGAGCGGTTCGAAAAATATTTCGCCAGTCTCAAATGGATCAATTTCGGCGGCGGTCACCACATCACCCGGCGCGGCTACGACATCAACCGCCTCTGCCGGATCATCACCGACTTTCAGCAGAAATACAACCTTGAGGTCATTTTGGAACCGGGCGAGACGCACGTCCTGCACACCGGTTTTCTGGTTGCCACGGTACTCGACGTCATCGAAAACCCGAACGGGATCGACGTGCTCATCGTCGATACCTCGGCGTCGGCGCATATGCCCGACGTCCTCGAAATGCCCTACACGCCCGAAATTCTCGGCGCGCGTCTGAATGTCGACGACTACGAGTCCCCCCTCGACGAAGGGGGATACAAATACATCATCGGAAGCAAAACCTGTCTTTCCGGCGACATCATCGGTGACTACACCTTTAATCATCCGATCAAAATCGGCGACCGGCTCGTCTTTGAAGATATGTCGCAGTACACCACCTGTAAGAACACGACCTTCAACGGAATCCGGCTTCCGTCGATCGTCTCGTGCGATTCTCAGGTCGAAGGGGGACTCTTCCGCGTCCACCGGCAGTTTGATTACAACGATTTCCGGAACCGTCTTTCCTGAGTTGATCGATTCCCGTAAGATAGTTACGAAAGACAAAATCCAATGAGTAAAAATCAACAAAACGCGAAGCCGAAACGAAAAGAACCCTCCGCCTGGACCCAGACCATCCTGGCGGCGATGACCAACTACATCGACGCCGGCTCGATCGTCGCCGGGGGGGCGGGGCTGACCCTCTGGGAGAAAGAGCTCAATATGGGCGCCACCCAGCTCGGTCTTCTGGGCGCGTTCAGCTCGAACGCCATTTCGGCGGCGATCGGCGCGCTGATCGGCGGACGGATCTGCGACAAGTTCGGCCGGAAGTTCGTCTACACCTATGACCTTTTGTTTTATATGCTCGGGATGCTCCTGATCATCTTCGCGCAAAACTTCTATATGCTCTTTATCGGCTACTGCGTGGTCGGTCTGGCGGTCGGCGCGGGGATCACCGCCTCGTGGACCCTGATCGCCGAACAGGCGCCGAGCGAAAAGCGGGCGCGGCACTGCGGAGCGGCGCAGGTCGCCTGGGCGCTCGGTCCGACGATCGTCCTTCTCCTTTCGGTCCCTCTCGGAAAATATGGTCTGTTGGGAAACCGGATCGTTTTCGGGCATCTCTTCATCGTCGCGCTCATCACGTGGCTTTTGCGGTTCGGAATGCCCGAATCGGAGAACTGGAAAGCGAATAAAGAGAAGGAGAAAGCGCTCATCGCCAGCGGACAGCTGAAACGGATCACCTGGCGCGACTTCTTCGGAAAGATGATCAACATCCGCACTCTTCTTTTCCTGACCGGAGTCTACGCGATTTGGAATCTTGCCGCCGGCACCGTCGGATTCTATATGCAGCACGTCTGCGAAAATGTTTTCGGCCAGACGAATCAGACCGCCAATATGCTCCTGGCGCTCTATTTCGGGATCACCGTCCTGGCGACCTTCTTCATCTTTATGGGGCTCGGCGACAAAGTCAACCGGCGATTTCTCTACTTCATCCTCGCCCTCTGCGGCGTCGCCGCCTGGTCTCTTCTGACCTACGCCGGCTACTACAAGATTTCGAGCGTCCCGATTCTGATCGGGTTCGTCGTCCTCTTCGGAATCAACAACGGGTCGTGCCAGCAGCCATTCTATCAGCTCTGGAACAGCGAACTCTACCCGACCCGATACCGCGCCTTCGCCCAGGGGATCACCTTCTTTACCGCGCGGCTGATTCTCGGGATCTGGAACATCATCTTCACCAGGATCAACGGTGAGGGGCATTTCACCCGCGCCGCCGCGATTATGGTCGGATTTATGGTCTTCAGCCTCTTGGTCGGAACGCTCTTCGCGCCGGATACCACGGGAAAAACGCTCGATGAAATTGAAAAAGAACGGTACGGCGACCATCTGGATTGACGCGAATCCCTTCCTTCCCCTTCCCGTACGCAATTCCTCCCGTTCCTTTCGGGAGGAATTGCGTTTCGGTCTCCCCGTTACCCGCCGACTATTTTATTGAAAAAGGAGGAGCCATGCGCCGTTTTTTCCCCCACCTGATTCGGATCGCTCTCCTTTTGACCGCCGCGCTCTCGTGGGCCGACGAGCGGAGCGAGATGATCGCGCAGCTCTCCGATCCGATTCTTTATGTCTCGCGCAGTCAGTACGCGCCCGACCACCACAATACGGCGACCCTCTTCCAGCGGGGCGAAATCAACGCCGATAATTTTAACGGCGGCGGGGCGATGAAAGTCTGGTTCCCCGAAACCGATACCGTAAAAACACTCCTCATCTTTCCCGAGGGGATTGTCCGCGACCCGACGATCAGTTTCGACGGAAAAAAGGTTCTCTTCTCGTTCCGCCCCTCCAAGGCGTGCGACTACCACATCGGGGAACTCGAACTCGATTTCGACCGGCGGCCGATCGTCATTACCGAAAAGACCGACACCGCGTCGATCCCCGGATTTCGGCAGATCACCTTTTTGGACGGAGTCTCGGATATCGACCCGATCTATCTGCCCGACGGGCGGATCCTTTTCTCCTC
>JAGCAH010000187.1 GCA_017652805.1 Thermoguttaceae bacterium
GGCGACGCACACGCTTCACCGCCTTGACGCCGGCGGAAACGTCAAAACGCTTTCCTGGCACGAGACGAATGAATGGCAGCCTTCGATAACGCACGACGGCCGGATTATCTACTGCCGCTGGGACTATGTCGACCGGGACGCTGCGCGTCATCATGGGCTCTGGCTTTCCAATCCGGACGGTACCGGAGCGGTTTCGCTTTTCGGAAATTACACGGTCGACATCTGCGCCTTTTACCAGCCGAAAGCGGTTCCCGGTTCGAACAAGATTCTGTTTGTCGCAGGCGCCCATCATCTCGATGTCGGCGGTCCGCTCGTTCTGCTCGATCCGCAGCTTGTCCGTTACGATCCCGAGAAATCCGAAGACACGCTCGACTGCATTCAGCGGCTGACTCCGGAGCTTCCGTTCCCCGAAACCGCCGAAGAGACTTCGGAGTTCCGGTGCGACCAATACTATTTCAGCCCGTTTCCGCTCTCGGAAGATTTCTATCTGACCGCTTACAGCCACGATTCGCTCGGGGGGATGCTCTACGCGCATAAAGCGAACACGACCGGCAAGACAGGACTTTATTACCGGGACCGGTTCGGCAATCTGGAACTGATGTTCGAAGACGATGTGTACTCGAGCCAGTATCCGATTCCGGTGGCCGAAACTCCCGTTCCGCCGGTGATCCCGTCATCTCTGCCCCAGGGGGGTGAAAAGCCGGTTACCGGAACGTTTATGCTTTCCGACGTCTACGAATCGCTGACCCCCCTGCCGGAAGACCGGCCGATCAAAGAACTGCGCATTTTTCAGCTCCTGCCGAAGTTTCCCGATCATCAGTCGAACAAGCCGTGGATAGGCTACGCGAACAGTCAGAACGCCCGTTTGCTAGTCGGAACGGTGCCGGTCGAAGAAGACGGTTCCGCCTATTTTACCGCTCCGGCGGAAAAACCGCTCTATTTCCAGGCCGTTGACGCGCAGGGGAAGGCGGTTCAGTCGATGCGGAGCGAAGTCTATCTACAGCCGGGAGAGAACCGCGGATGCGTCGGCTGTCACGAACAGGCGCAGACGATCGGCAGGAATGCCGCGGAGGTGTCGATCGCTTCGCGCCGCCGCCCTTCTGAGATCACTCCTCCTCCCGCGGATATGGCTCCGATTTCCTATCCGCGGCTGATCCAGCCGATTCTTGACCGGAGCTGCGTTTCCTGTCACAACGGAGAGGAGGGGCGTCCCCAGCCGAACCTTTCCGGCGCGGTTAACGGGATTTTTACCGAGTCCTACCACGGGCTTCGCGCCTATGTCCGGTATTACGAGTGGGGAGGTAACAATATCCGTTATATGTCGACCCTTCCGGGAATGTGCGGAGCGGATATGAGCCCGCTGACAAAAATCCTTGATGACGAAAATCACGGTGAAAAGATTTCCCTTTCCGACGGGGATCGACGGACGATCTACCTTTGGCTCGACGCGAATGCGCCTTTCTACGGTGTTTACGACCGCGGCGAACAGGCCAGGCAGCTGAGGGGCGAAAGTGTTCCGCCGCCGGCTTTACAGTGATCTGGACCGCCGTCCGGTGACCTCCCGCCCCGGGGGTGTACAGAGGAGAAAAGTCCCCTGAAAATAAAAAAAGACCAACCCGGATCGGGTCGGTCGGAAGATGGAGTGAGCAGACCTTTGAAAAGGTCTGTTCTGCCATCGGCTTATTTGCCGAAGTAACGGTCCAAAAGCCCCTTGAACGCGGCGCCGTGACGCGCTTCGTCTTTCGCCATTTCGTGAACGGTGTCGTGAACGGCGTCGTAGTTGAGCTGTTTCGCCTTTTTGGCGATTTCGAATTTCCCGGCGCACGCCCCGGCTTCGGCTTCAACGCGCTTCTGCAGGTTCGTTTTGGTGCAGGGGGCGACGACGTCGCCCAGCAGTTCGGCGAACTTGGCGGCATGTTCGGCTTCTTCGAAGGCGATCCGCTTGTAGGCCTCGGCGATTTCGGGGAACCCTTCGCGGTCGGCCTGACGGCTCATCGCCAGGTACATACCGACTTCGGTGCACTCGCCCATAAAATTCGCCTTGAGCCCTTCGACGATTTCGGCGTCTTCGACAACGCCGTCACCGATTTTGTGAACGGTGGCGTAAGTCGCTTCGCCCGAGTCCTCTTTGACCTCTTCGAACTTCGAGGCCGGAGCTTTGCACTGAGGGCACTTTTCCGGGGGGGCGTCCCCTTCGTGGATGTAACCGCAAACTTTGCAGCGATACTTCATTGTGATGATCCTTTCTTTACTTGGGGAAAACTCTGTCTTGGCGCGGAACACCAAGACGGTTGAAAACGTCTGGTGAGAACGGTTGTTACGATCGAGCGAAAGAAAAACGACGCGCCGGTCGGAACCGAACGTAAAAGACTGCACGCTAAGCGAAACGTGAGGGAGATTCTTTCGAACCGCGCTCACTTCGGGTCGGCGTGCAACTTGCCGGCCCGAAGGCATGACTTTCGCCCTGTTGCGCGAGACGCGGAAAATCCCTGTGGGTATCAGAGAGATAAATCTTGCTAAACTGACGGTATTCTATTTTATTTTTTCACCCCTGTAAAGGGGGAAGAATTCAGAAAGACTCGGCGTCTGTCGGGAAGTTTCCGTTCCTAACGTCCTGGGCGAACGACTGTACAGCCCCGGTAATGATACTTCCCAGGTCAATGTAGGTGCGGGCATGTTTCGGCGCGGCGTTTTCGGGGAGATGATAACCCAGAAGGTCATGAAAAACGAGAACCTGCCCGTCACACCCTTTTCCCGCGCCGATACCGATGGTGGGGATACCGAGACGGGCGGTCTGCCTCGCGGCGATTTCGTGGGGGACGCATTCCAGAACAACCGAAAACGCGCCGTTTTCCTGAACGGCGGCCAGGTCGCGTTCCAGAGCGGCTTCATCGCGCTGAACCTTGTAGCCGCCCAGTTTGCGGATCTCCTGTGGCATCAACCCGCAATGCCCCATGACGGGGATCCCCGCGTCGGTGACGGCGCGTACGACGTCGGCGCGCTTTTCACCCCCTTCGATCTTGACGGCTCCCGCGCCGCTCTCTTTTAGGATTTCGGCGCAGGCGCGGACCGCGTCGGCCGGGCCCAGCTGGGCGTAGGGGAAGGGAAGGTCGGCCACGACCAGCGCTCGGCGCGCGGCGCGGGCGACCAATCGGGTGTGGTAGATCATCTCGTCGAGGGTGACCGAAAGGGTGGTCTTCTTTCCCTGAATGACCGTTCCTAGGCTGTCGCCGATCAGGATGACGTCGACCCCCGCCGCGTCGATCAGTTCGGCCGACGGAAAATCGTAGGCGGTCATCATCACGATTTTCGAGCCGCTTTTTTTCATCGTGCGAAGCGAGTTCGGTGTCACGCGTTTTGATGTCTGGGGCATTTCGGATATCCTTCAACTACAGGGAACCAAACTTCCGCCGAAGCGTTCCCTCATTATACACCAAAACCATTTTTTTAGAACAAGCGGGTCGATTCCTCTTTACTTTTTTTTCGACCGGTCGCATAATATTGGGAACCCGAAGGGGCAGCCGCGGATCGACCGATGTCGACATCCGGTGACCCTTTCGGTTTTTCCCGCAGGATTAGTTTTCCGACCTTCCGAGAACATTTAACAGAGTCGCTATGATGAACGATCCGATTCGCTCTTTTTCGATTGATCAGTTAAAGGTTGAAGTTTACCGGGACCGGCAGGGACTCGGCGCGGCCGCCGGGCAGCGCGCCGCCGAGAAGATCCGCGCGGCCCTGGCCGCGCAGAACGAGGTTCGAGTCATTTTTGCCGCCGCACCCAGTCAGAACGAAACGCTCGAGACGCTCGCCCAGGCACCCGACATCGACTGGAGCCGAGTGGTCGGCCTGCACATGGACGAGTACATCGGCTTGTCGCCGGACGCGCCGCAGCGGTTTTCGCGCTATCTTTACGACCACATCGTGAAAAAGGTTCCCTTTAAGGATTTCCTTTATCTGGACGACACCGCGTTGGCGCTCGGGCCCGATGAAATCATCAAACGCTACACGGAAATCCTTAAAGCCGCCCCGGTCGACCTGGTCTGTATGGGGATTGGCGAAAACGGGCATATCGCGTTCAACGATCCGCCGGTCGACTTCGGCGAGCCCCGCCTCGTCAAAGTGGTTGACCTCGACGATGTCTGCCGTCAGCAGCAGGTGAACGACGGCTGTTTTCCCGAATTTGACGCGGTGCCGAAACAGGCGGTCTCGCTAAGCGTCACCGCCCTGATGAGCGCGAAATCGCTTGTCTGTTCCGTTCCCGCCGCGACCAAGCGCGCCGCCGTGATGCGTACGGTCTCCGGCGATATTTCCGGCGAGTGTCCGGCCACAATACTTCGCCGTCATCCCGACGCGGTTCTCTATGTGGAGACCGATTCCTTCGATCTTGAAAGCAAGTGAGGTTGGAAAGAGCGTTTTTTTCAGTTAGAAAAGGCAGAAATGACAAGTTCAAAACAGGTTTTGTTTCAGCGGCTCGTTGAGGGCCGGCTTATCGAATCCGAAAATCCGGCGGAGATCTGGCCCGACTGGAAGGGAAACGACGAGTCGTGGCTTTTTATGTCGCCGCACGATGACGATATCGTCTGCGGCTGCGGCCTGACGTTCCTCTCGGCGCTGAAAATCGGCGTAACGACCTCGGCAGGCGTGGTCACGAACGGAAAAATGGGCTACTGCCGTCCCGAACAGAAAGAGACGATTGCCGCGATTCGGCGCGACGAGTGCGCCGCCTCGTTTAAGATGCTCGGTCTTCCCGAGGAGAATCTTCACTTTCTCCACTACGACGACGGGAACCTGAACCGTCAGGCGGGTCGTCGGTTCGACGATTCCGGCGCTCCCTACGCGATCGCCGGGGCGTCGGGACTTCAGAACTCGTTTGTCTGGCTTCTTCGCAAGGTTCGCCCGAATCGTCTCTTTCTGCCGTCCGTCACCGATCTTCACCCCGATCACAAGTTCACGAACACCGAAATGATGATCAGCATCTTCCACGCCCAGGGAGGAATCTGGCCCGAGCTGGGGGAACCGATCGCCGAAATTCCGCGTCTTTACGAGTACGCGACGTACAGCAACCTGCTGACCCCGCCTTCGATCCGCGTCTGCGTCCCGGACGAGATGCTCGAACTGAAACTTAACTCGATCTACGCCTATAAGAGCCAGGAGCAGATTGAACTGACGATCGAAATGCAGCGGCGCGGCGGGACGAAAGAGTATCTTCGCGAAGTCCGTTTCGACCTGTTTGAACCGGAGAAATGCGCTCCCCTTTTTGAATAACACGCCATGAAAAAGAACGTTTGTTATTTCGGTGACGATGCGATCGGCGGCGCCGCCAATTACCTTTCCGGCGTCATGTCGCACTACGGGATCACGTACGACCGCGTCGACA
>JAGCAH010000188.1 GCA_017652805.1 Thermoguttaceae bacterium
CGCCTCCTTTTCGCCGAGGACGAGACCAAAATCGCCGAACGGGTCGCGCGTTTTTTCGGCGGCGACCGCCCGGGCGTCTCTCCCGAAGAATCAGAACTCGCCGACTATTTCGCGCCCGAACCGCCGAAGGCCGACGACGCGAGGGATACCGGGTCGGAAGCGCCCGCCCCCTTTGCGCTTCCGACGCTCACCCTCCCCGGAGATCCGCCGCGGGAAATGAACGTGACCGATTTTTCCTCTTTCCTGAAATCGCCGTATCGGTATTTTCTTGAAAAGGTTTTCGGACTGACGACCCTCGGCGACGCAGAACCGGAAATCGGTTTCGCAACGTTCGGCACCATCGCTCACGAGATTTTACGTCAATTCGGTTTGAGTGAATTAAAAGATTCCACCGATGACGGCGAAATCAAAAAATACCTCTCCGGCGAGCTCGACAGAAAAGTAAGGGAATACAAAAAAGCGAGCGCCGCGGGAATCGTGCTTCTTCAGCTCGAACTGATCCGAAGGCGTCTTGAAGGGTTCGCCCGCTGGCAGGCGGCGTGGCGTCGTGCGGGGAACAGAATCGCCACGGTGGAGGAGAAATGCGAAATTGAACTCGAAGGGGAAAAGCCTTACGCCGATGCCGGCGCGTTTCCCCTGACGCTGACCGGAAAAATCGACCGAATCGATTACAATGAAAAGCGCGATCAGTGGTTCATCTTTGACTACAAGACGTTCGACATCTCGGAAAACGGCGCGAAGAATAACGAGAACCTCGCGGTTCGTCTCAACTGGCTCTTTCCCGAAAACGAAGAGAATCGCCGCACGGTCGAAACTCAGGAAGCGGAAGGGGTCCCCGCCGTCAACATCAAAGAGGGGAATAAGGCGGATCAGGAGCACCGGGAGAGCGGTCAGATAATCTTTCCCGTCGAACTGAGCGATTCCGGAAAGCACTGGAAAGACCTGCAGCTTCCTCTCTACACCCTTCTGACCGAAAAGATCATCCGGGAAAAGGGGATGCCGCGCGGCGATCAACCGCTGATTCCGGGGTATATCCTCCTGAGGAAAGACAATATTACCGAGGCGAATTTCCCCGCCTGGACGGAAAAAGAGATCGCCGACGCCATCCTGACGGCCCGTTGGGTTCGGCAGACGATCGTCGGACTCTGGAAAGGGGGAAAAGTCGATCCCAATTCTCCGGTCGACCCGAAAAGAGAAGAGTCGGGAAAACTCCACGAACCGAAAACTTCCTTTTGGAACGGGAAAGAAAAGGCGTCCTGGGACATCCTGCGCGATTTTCCCGACTGAATCTTTGTTATACAAAAGGCCCCTCTCGTCTCCGGCTGGAGGGGACATTTTCTATTCGGGAAGGTGCTGATGTCCCGCCTCGTGGCAGCGGTGGTCGTGACGGACAAGGAGTTGATCCGAGCCGTACAGTTCTCGAATCGCGGTTCCGTCGAGCTGGGAGGTCGGGTGTACCAGAACATGGCGGTTCACGCAGATGGCGCTTCGCACGTAGCGGGAGACGACTCCCAGGTCGTGGGAGACGATCAGGATCGTCATTCGGCGGTTCTCCTCTTCGAGAAGAGAGTAGAGGAGTTCCGTCCCCTGCGGATCCATGTTGTTGGTCGGCTCGTCGAGAATAAGAAGCCGGGGAGAAGAGGCGATGGCGCGCGCGATCAGCGTTCGCTGCCGTTCCCCCCCCGAAAGGTCGCCGAACGCCTTCTGTTCAAGTCCGGAAAGACCCATCCGCGCCAGCGCGCCGCGCGCGGCTTCGGCATCGGCGTCTGTATATCGGAAAAGAGCGCGCCGAACCCGTTCGCCCCACGGGGCGTTTTTCGGCGCCTTGTGTCCGAGCCGACCGGTCAGGACGACTTCCTGAACCGAAATCGGGAAGAGACGATCCGAATGGATTTGCTGCGGCACGTATCCCGCGGCCAGACGGGTTCGCGCCGGGTCGCCGCCGAAAAGGGAAACGTTCCCCCGCCGCGGGGTCAGAAGTCCCAGAATCAGACGTACCAGCGTCGTCTTCCCCCCGCCGTTCGGTCCGATGATCGAGGCGAACTCCCCCTCGTCAACGGTCAGGTTGACGTCTTCCAAAACCGGATCGGAAGGTTGGTAGGCGAAATCACAGGAAGTGATCTCAATGATCGGCGAAGGTGAAGACATGAAAGTCGCTTTCTCGTTAAACGGCGAGCCGCCGGGGAAGACGCCGCCGCGTGTCGACGGGGGACTCAGAACTCGTCGGAGCTGTTGCCGCTCAATTCGGTATAGGGGCCGGAGACATCGTCGAGGGAATCTTCCGCGTCGTTCAGGAAGCGGGTGAACTCGGCGACCCAGTGAAGATCAACCGTCCCGGTCGAGCCGTTCCGCTGTTTGGCGATGATGATTTCGGCTTTCCCTTTTAGGTCGTTGTCATACGAATCGTCTTCTCGGAGGTAATACTCCTCACGGTGGACGAACATCACGACGTCGGCGTCCTGTTCGATCGCCCCCGAGTCGCGCAGGTTGCTCAGACGGGGACGATTGTCTTTCGTCTGTTCGGCCTGACGGTTCACCTGGGCCAGACAGAGAACCGGTATATCAAGTTCCCGAGCCAACCCCTTCAGACGGCGCGCCGCTTTGGCGACTTGTTCCTGCCGCGGTTCGAG
>JAGCAH010000189.1 GCA_017652805.1 Thermoguttaceae bacterium
CTGGTCGGCGGCTCGTCGTCGATTCAGAACAATTTCGGCAAGGTCCTCTGGGGAACGATCGCCGGAAACGTCTACGAAGACCGGAACCTCGACGGCGTCTTTAACGGCGGTGATATCGGAATCGCCAACGTCTCGGTTGAGCTCTACAAACTGGTTGACGGGGTCTACGTCCATGAGCGGAGCACGCGCACCGCCGACGATGGGAGCTATTACTTCCTGAACCTCGAACGGGGCGCCACCTACGCGCTTCACGAAACTCAGCCGTCCGGTTACTTTAACGCCGAAAACACCGCCGGGTACGTCCTGGATCCGACCGACATCCGCGGCGCGGTCATCGCCGACCCGAACTTCGCGGCCGACATTCGCACGATCGAAGGAATCAAGATCAATCCGTTCGAAAACGGGATCGAAAACAACTTCGGGGAAGTGAAACTCTTCTCGGTCTCCGGCTTCGTCTATGAAGACCTCGACTACAGCTCCGCGATGACCGCCGGCGATCCGCGGATCAGCGACGTCACCATTGAGCTCTACGAAAAGGTCGGCGGAAACCTGACCCTGATCGGAACGACCTCGACCGACGCGGTCGGCTACTACGAGTTCACCAACCTCGACCTGAACCGCGTCTACTACATTCACGAAGTCCAGCCCTCGAGTTACTTAAACGCCACGAACAATATCGGGACGATCAGCGGCGGAACCTACGGCGAAATTCAGAAACTCGCCTACGGCGACGACAGCCGCCTCTTCGTCATTGATCTGACGACCCGCCCGGGATACGGCTGGAACGAAAGCGGAATTCAATACAACTTCGGCGAAAACCGCGTGAATATCTCCGGCTACGTCTACGAGGACCGTGATTCGAGCGACTCGTTCACCGTCGCGGACAAGCCGATTTCGACCACCCGCGTCGAACTCTACAAGCGGGTCGGCACGCAGATGGTCTACATCACCTCGACCTACACCAACGCGGAGGGGTATTACGAGTTTAAGAATCTCGACGTCGACGGCGAGTACTACATTCATGAAGTTCAGCCCGACGGCTACGTCAATAAGACGAATACGGTCGGTTCGTTCAACGACCAGACGCTCGGTTCGATCATCACCATGACCGACTACGGTGATGACGTCCGCGTCTTTGACGTCAACCTGGCCACCGCCGACAAGTCGGCGTGGAAACCGGGCGAGACCGGGGTTCATTACGATTTCGGCGAGACGATCTTAGGTTCGATCTCCGGCTATGTCTACCAGGACCGAAACGACAGCGGCGTGAAAGACGAGAAAGATGCGCCGATCGCCGGGGTGACGATCGAGTTGTACAAGTGGAACGGTTCCGACTACGAATATGTGACGAGCACCAAGACCAACTCGACCGGTTACTACATCTTCGACAATCTGGACATCAACGAGGAATACGCCGTTCACGAAGTCCAACCGGGCGAATACGAAAACCGCTCGAATAACATCGGCACGGTCAAAGGCGTTACGACCGGCGCGTTGGTGACCGAAGCGTGGGCCGACGACGATAGCCGCGTCCTCGAAGATATCGCCCTGACCTGGGAAGGAAACACGGGGATTCAATACAACTTCGGCGAAATCAAACACGGCTCGATCTCCGGCTATGTCTTTGACGTGACGACCGGCCAGGTTCCGATTCCGGGCGTGACGATCACCCTCGTTTCGGAAGACGGCGCGACGATCACCCAGAAGACCGACAAC
>JAGCAH010000190.1 GCA_017652805.1 Thermoguttaceae bacterium
CCGAGTCGGTTCCTCTTCTGGCGGTCGGCCGGGCGGGGAACGGCCGGACCGCCGCCTTTGCCTCGGACGCCGCGCCCCACTGGGTCGGCGGGTTCGTCGACTGGGGAACCAAACGGATCCATCAGAAGATCGGCGACGGCTTTATCGAAGTCGGTGAGGACTACGCCTGTTTCTGGCGGAATCTGGTTCGGTGGACCGGAAAACTCGACGGCGGGGAATGAACCAACGTCCTCACGGAACTGTTTTTTCATTGTTCGGGATTGGGGGTTTTCTCAGTCCCGATTTTTTGTCGAATGATTTAAAAGACCGAGGCCGGGGGAAATTATTCTTTCTTCGGGGTGCGTAAATCCGTACCCCGCATGTGACACACGTCCCCTTTGGGAGTCCGCACCATTTCGCCGGCTTCCGCGTTTGTCTCTCATCACAAGACCTTCGTTTTCACAGAAAATATTCTGTGACTTCACGCCTTTTTATCCTCCGAATCATTTGCGGATGCGTACAAAAAACAACCGAAAACTCTTTATTCGAAGGCATCGGGTGTGGCGGCGCGGTGCGGAACTCTGCGCCGGCGTCCGCGATCCGACTCTCCCGGTCCTTCGTAAACGGTAAACATCCTGCGGCGCAGTCAGCCGGCATCGCTGATTTCTTTTCGTTCGGCTCGTTCGAGTCATTCCAACGCGGCGTGAAGATTTCCGCAGTGCGTCTCCCGGATTCGCTTTTCAGGCTTTTTCGCAAATCCGCAATTCAATATCTGCGGTAAGAGCATTTTCCGTTGATTATCCATAATGATGTTTGAACATGCGGAGCTTCCCGTCGTTTCCGTGAGGTAATTCCGCCGGATTGAACGGGTCGCGGCGGGAGTTGAAATTGATAGCGTGATCACTTACAATTGAGGCTGTTTTCCCGTCGGAACGACGATTTTCACGAGCAAACTTCCCGATACTTCCGTAAAGGCGAGAGATTTATGAACCGTTTAAGATTGGTATTTCTTTTTACTTTTCTTTCCGCCTCGTTTCTTTTTGCCGCCGATCCGGCGAAACGGATTTATGTGGAACGGTTCGATCCGGCGGACCATCCGGATCACGGACGGTATGCCGTCACACCGCCCGATTGGTCGGTGTTCGGGAACGAAACCAAGTTTATTTGCTTCCGCGGGATCGAGATTGTGACCGATCCGAAGACCGGGAAGAGATACGGCGTGAACTTTGACGAGACCTATAAACCGTTTGCCGACGCCGAACTGGGCACTATTTTGTGGCCGCACCAGACAGGGATTCAGATTGACAACCTGGACGAACTTGCCCGATGGGTTAAAGAGAGAGGGTTGTTTCTGTTTGATTTCTGGGGATATGTGCCGGGATGCGGACCGTTCGGCGCGGGGGACTGGATTCAGAACCGGCCGGATCAGGCGAAATTCGATATTCTGGAATCGGTGTTAGGCGACCATTGGCTCGGAATGGATAACGGCGAACAAGACGGGCGGTATGTGCGGCTTTACGCTTCGCAGATGACCCCGGTGACACGCTGCCGGTTCGACCAGTATCTGAATTTTCAGCGGCATTTTGAACGGTTGGGAGACGATTTGGGAAACAAGCTCGCGACCCTGGTTTCGCTGAATTTCGGCCATTACTTTCTCAAAGAAGGACTTTACACCCTGATTGGCGCGGAAGCGGCGCAGGAACTTCCGAACAGCCAGGTTTATTATTCGTGGATACGTGGGGCCGGGAAAGAATACGGGGTTTTGTGGTTCGGAAACGCCTCGATTTATAACCGGTGGGGATTCAAGTCGTATCCGGACCAGATCGAGGACGGGACAAGTTTGAATCTGCTTAAGAGACTGATGTACTCGCATATC
>JAGCAH010000191.1 GCA_017652805.1 Thermoguttaceae bacterium
CGACCAAGATCGAAGTGGCGGTGGTGGTGAGCGCTTCCGCCGCGCCGGCGACCGAAGTCGACGTTCTTCCGAGCTCGATTTCGACCGCGACGGTCGGCGACACGCTCTACGCGCAGGTCTGGATTCTGAACATCGACGGGAGCGACGTGGGGTGCACCGGCGGGTATATCAACCTGGACTACACGACCGGATCTCTCACCAAGGGGTCATATACGGTCAGCAGCATCTACGCCAGCCAGGCCGATTATGTGGACGATTCGACGGCGGGTCTGGTCGCCTGCTTCGGCGGCTGCTCGCAGGCGGGGGTCAATGACCTGGCGGTCGACCAGTGGGCCCTTCTGGGGACCTATTCCTTCACCGCCTCGGCGGAAGGGGTCGCCGAAGTCGCCGCGGCCCTTCCGACGCTGAACGGCGCCCATATCAAGGGTCTCAACCTGTCGCGCGCCGGCGCGGGGAACTTTGCCGACAACGAAATCCTCTTCGGTTCCGCCTCGTTCACGGTCGAGGCGTCCGGCGGCGAACAGCTTGCGGCGCCGACGATCACGACGGGGACGCGCGGGATCTACGTTTCCTACGGCGCGAACCGCCACAACATCCAGTGGGGCGCGGTGGCGAATGCCTCGGGTTACGAGGTTCAGTACTCGACCAATGGCACGAACTGGACGAGCGTTTCGGCTTCCGGGCTCTCTGCGGTGATTACGGGCCTGACCTACGGCGCCGACGTGACTTACCGCGTCCGCGCGCTGGGGACCGGTTCTTATACCGATTCGGATTGGAGCCGCACGAAGACGTTCAACGTCTGCCCGATGGACATCAACAACGACGGCGATATCTCGGGCAGCGACCGTACGATCATGGCGAGTGCGTGGCTTGCCGAAGAGGGTGAGGAGGGCTACCAGTACTATGCCGATATCAACGGAGACGGCGAAGTTTCGAACACGGACCGTCCGTTCATCGGTCAGAACTGGGGTAAAGAGGCGGGGTACGACGACCTGGTCTATCCCCGCGCGCTCCGCGCGGCCTTTGCGGGCTACGAGGCGGGCGACCCTGATGTTGATTCCGACGTCTTCTGATCGTCAGATTCTCTGAGTCTCAACGAAGGGGGTTCCGTTTCGGGACCCCCTTTTTTATGGGGTGATGGCCATCTGTCTGAAAAATGACGTTTGTTGGGGCGTGTCTTCGGATCACGGTGGTAAAACAGAGAAGAGGCTAAAAAAAGATAACCTTCCGGCGAAGAAAGTCCGATAAAATTTACAAAAAAATGGGATTCTTTCTCGATAAGGGTACTTTTCCGATGAAAAGTTTGTTAGAATGAGCCTGTTGGGAGTACCTGTCATTCTTCCGGAAGTTTTTACCTCTCTTTTTTCCGTGTCGGCATTCCGGGCGGAAACCGTCTTTTGAAAGACACATTTCCATTGGGGGAATCGATATCGGTTCGTAACACATTTTTAACGTTTGTTTTTGCAATATTTATTTATTGAAAGGAAAGATTTATGAAGAAGATTCGTGAACGTTCCCTCCGTTTGGAAAATCTTGAAGACCGTATGCTTCTGGCCGTGACCGCCGGCG
>JAGCAH010000192.1 GCA_017652805.1 Thermoguttaceae bacterium
CGACCGTTTCTTCTCCGAAGGGATCAACAGTACGCTTCTTCACCTTTACGTCCAGCAGCCCGACGAACGTGTTCCGGGGATGAATGCCTGGTTCGGCAACGAGTTCAACCGCCACAACACATGGTTCACGATGATGGACCTTTTCACCGGTTACCTGAAGCGGTCAAACTATCTCCTCCAGCAGGGAGTTCCAGTTTCCGACGTGCTCTACTTCATCGGCGAGGACGCGCCGAAGATGATGGGTGTCACCGATCCGGAAATTCCCGCCGGTTTTCAGTATGACTTCATCAATGCCGAGGTCATCGAGTCCGCTCTGACGGTCAAGAACGGCAAGCTTGTGCTGCCCAACGGCGCCGAGTACCGCGTTTTAATTCTTCCTCAGCTTGAAACGATGCGTCCGGAACTCCTCCGCCGCATTATGAAGCTGGTCGAAGAGGGCGCGATTGTGATGGGACCGAAACCGAAGCGTTCTCCCAGCCTTCAGAATTATCCTGAAGCTGACCGCGAGGTTCAGGAGATGGCCGACCGGCTTTGGGGGAAGACCGACGGCGTTCAATGGGAATCGCGAAGGTTCGGTGAAGGTTTGATCGTCTGCGGGAAAAAGAGTGTGAGGGACCTTCTCGGCAAAGCGGGTGAGATGCATCCTGACTGCGAGTGGCCGGACGGAACCAACCTGGTCTACTGCCACCGCCGTCTTGAAAATGCCGACGTCTACTTCGTCGCGAATCAAAGTCAGGAACCGATCGACAATGTTCCGGTCACGTTTCGCTCAGTGGCGGGAAAACTTCCGGAATGCTGGGATCCGGTCAGCGGCACCCGGCGCGATCTTTCCCGGTGGCTGACCGTAGAGTCTGGCAAGAGAGTCACGGTTCCCCTTTCGTTTGCGCCCCAGCAGAGTTACTTTATCGTTTTCGCCAAAGACACCGAGAAAAAAACATCGAATGGCGAGAACTTTCCGGCCGGCGAAACGCTTGCCGAGCTGACCGGTCCCTGGACCGTGACATTCGAAACCGATGAGATTCGGCGGGGACCGCGCGAACCGGTTGTTTTTGAAACCCTTTCCGACTGGGCGCGGAGTGAGAATCCTGAGGTTCGTGATTTCAGCGGTGACGCCGTTTATAAAATCGCCGCTGACCTTCCGCAGACCGCACCGGAAAAACGGATCGTCCTTCAGCTCGGCAAAGTCTGTGAAATGGCGCGCGTACGTGTGAACGGTGTTCCGGTCGGCGGTGTCTGGACCTTCCCCTACGAGCTCGATATCACGAGCGCGGCAAAGCCGGGTCAGAACGAGATCGAAGTCGAGGTTGTCAATTGCTGGCAGAGCCGCCTTTCCGCCGACGGGCGTCTCCCCGCCGAGGAGCGGAAAACCTGGCTTTCCGAGGCTTCTATCTTCGAGAAGACCCCCGGTCCGAAGCAGTCAGGTCTTCTGGGACCGGTTGTGATTAAGTCCATGTGATATAGTCGGCCGGACATGAAAGAGGTGAGTATGGCGTTTGTCATGCCCCTCTTTCGTTTCCGGTATGTGTACAAAGGCACAGTGATGTTTTCCGACCGGAACAAGCTGGAACAGTTTGCCGAATTTCTGAGAAATGCCGAACGGATCGCGGTCCTCTCCGGAGCCGGCATCTCGACCGAAAGCGGGATTCCCGATTTCCGCTCGGCGGGGGGCCTTTATAACACGACGACTTCCGCAGAAATTTTCGATATTGATTACTTTCAGCGTCATCCCGAACAGTTTTACGCGGCGATCGCTCCGGTTTACCGCGCCATACTCGCGGCCAAACCGAATGCCGGCCACCTGGCATTGGCCGAACTCGAAAAGAGATATCAAAAGAGAGTGATGATCGTCACTCAGAACATCGATTC
>JAGCAH010000193.1 GCA_017652805.1 Thermoguttaceae bacterium
CAATACAACTTCGGCGAAATCAAACACGGCTCGATCTCCGGCTATGTCTTTGACGTGACGACCGGCCAGGTTCCGATTCCGGGCGTGACGATCACCCTCGTTTCGGAAGACGGCGCGACGATCACCCAGAAGACCGACAACACCGGTTACTACTACTTCGGCGGTCTGACGGTGAACAAAACCTACACCGTGACCGAAGAAGACCTCTCGGCCGTCTACACGCATTTCGGCGAGTCGGTCGGTAACTTCAACGGCGAGACCGTCGGCAGTTCCGCGACGCGCGTCCTTTCGGCGATCACGATCACCTGGGACGACGCGCACAACAAAGCGGGCGACCAGGACGGCGTTCAGTACAACTTCTACGAGTACATTCCGACTCCCGAACCCGATCCGCCGACACCCCACTACCAGCCCGACACGCCGATTCCGCTCGTTTTGCCGACGCGCACCTACGGCGGTCCGACCTCTCCGTTCAACTACCTGCCCGACGGCGTGGCGCCCGCGCCGGTCTCGGAAGTCCGATATGGCGGCGGCGGAGGTCTGACCTCGCCGTACGCGTGGCACCTGTCGGTCATCAACGGCGGGTATCCGCGGTCGATCGACGGATACACATCGGTTGCCGGCTACCGCGGACTGTTCAACCGTGACGGCTACACGCTCGTCTCCCTCACGGCCGAAGAAATGAACCGCGGCCAGTGGATCGTGATGCGCTCCAACGGCGAATTGGCGAAATACCGGATCGGCGCCGACGGCGCAATCGCGGTTTCGGGTGACTGGAACGGCGACGGCCAGGACGAAATCGGTTTCTACGTCAACGGGATGTGGTATCTCGACCTGAACGGGAACGCCGGCTGGGACGACAATGACCTCTGGGCCGAACTCGGCGGGAAGGCCAAGGATCAGCCGGTCACCGGCGATTGGGACGGCGACGGGAAAACCGATATCGGTATCTTCGGTCCGCGCTGGGTCGGCGACGAACTGGCGATGGATATCGAGGCCGGACTTCCGGCGGCGAAGAACCCGAACACCTTCCGGAACGTCTCGCGTCCGAAGAACCTGCCCCCCGATTACCAGAATGTGGAAGTCGAAGTCCGAACCCTGCGCCAGTCGGCCACCGGCGATACGCGCGTCGACCTGATCGACCATGTCTTTGAATACGGGCATGAAGGCGACCGCGGCGTCACCGGCGACTGGAACGGCGACGGTGTCTCGAAGGTCGGTGTCTATAACGGCGGCACCTGGCGTCTCGATGTCAACGGAAACGGCAAGTGGGACGAAGGAGACGTCGAAATCCGCGGATTCGGCTCCAAAGAGAGCATTCCGGTCGTCGGCGACTTCAACGGCGACGGGATTGACGAGGTCGGCGTCTTCGAGAGCGGCCGCTGGAATCTCGATACCAACGGCGACCATCGGCCCGACAAGACGTTCGAATTCGGCCGCGCGGGAGACCAGCCGGTCGTCGGCGACTTCGACGGCGACGGAACCGACGAAACCTCGGTCTACCGTCCCGACAACGAGACGATCCAGGCCGAAACGACCTCGAACGAAATCTGATCGGCTCATGACAGCGGTTTGAAAAGACGCGGAACCCTCCGCTTTCAGGGGGTTCCGCACTTTTTTATCCGCCTTTCATGACACCCGCTCCCGAAAGAAGCGCGTCCCACCGCCGATAAAACCGGAACGATCGTCTTCAACGAGCCGTTTGCCCTATTTTTTTGAAATTACTTCTTTTAATTTGCATGAGATGATATTATAATGGGGTGAGCAAGGTCTCACCCGCGCCTTCCGTGTTTTTCCGGGCCTTGTTTTCGAAGGCGCTCCCCGAAAGTTCCCGCTTGCGGCGAACCCGGTCCTCCCCGTTCCTGTTCGGGCCCGTCCGGGATTTAAAATGGAATGGGACTTTCGGGTACTCCGTCGTCCCTTACGCTGCATCAGATTGTTACATTTAACCGAGAAGATTATGGCCAAAAAGAATAAAGAACATTGGGGGGATCTCGTCTCGTCGCTTGAAGAAAAATCCGAAACGTCGTCCGCCGAAGAGACTAATGTGAAACCGGCGAAGAGCCGCGCAAAAGCGGCGGCGGCCCGCAAACGGACAACCAAAAAAGAGAAAGCCGCCCCGCCCCTCGAAAAGACTCTTCTCGACTCGTTCGAAGCGGCCGATCCCCAGCTCGACATGACCGTCGGCGCCGAAAAGCCGAGTGAAAAGAAAACCCGCCACAGCCGAAAGACCGAAAAGGGTCTGGTCGAAAAGGCTGTCGCCGCCGAAGAGAAAAAAGAGCGGGAAACCCAACGCGCCAAGCGTGAAAAGATCGCCGAGGCGATCGTCGAAAAGGCTGAAGAGCCGTTCCGCAAAATCGCCAGCCAGATCGAGGGGCGGATCGCCGAACTCTCCGAAGAGGAAACCGCCGAAGCGGATGAAAAGCCGGTAAAGAAACGCCGCGCCAAGAAACCCGCCGAACCGGCGAAGAAGTCCGCCGCCGAACCGGCCGCCGACGATTTCTCGTGGGATCTTGACGAGACGCTCGACGTGTCGTGGGGACGTCCGCCGAAACGCGAAACCTCCGGCGCGCCCGCCGACGGCGAGGCTCCGGCAGAGTCCGCGCCGCAAGAGGCGTTTGACCTTCCCGACGAACCCGCTCCGAAAAAGAACGCGTCGGCCAAGAAGGGTTCCAAAATCTCGCGTGAAGAGGCCGAGGAAAAGTTCGCCTCCCTCTTCGGAGACGAAAGTGCCGACAACGAACCGGTTCGCTCTGCGACGGTCGAGGACAACGATTTCTGGGGGATCCCCGACGAGCCGGAACTCGGGTTCACTTCGCGCAAAAAGAAACCGGAACCGAAACCGGAAAAGAAAAGCGCCGAATCTCCCCGAACCGAAGAGCCGCGCCGTGAGGAACGCGCCTCGCGGCCACGCCGGGAAGAACGCGCCCCGCGGTCCGATCGCGCTCCCCGCGAAGAACGCGCTTCGCGCGAGGAACGAACCCAGCGCCCCCGACGGGAAGAACGCACCCCGCGCCCACGCCGAGAGGAACGCGCTCCGGGTCCGGATCGCGCTCCCCGCGAAGAATTCGCCCCGCAAGAAGAACGGGCTCCGCGTCCCCGCCGGGAAGAACGCACTCCGCGTCCGCGCCGCGCCGAAGCGGTCAGCGAGGAGTATTCGCCGAGTGAACTTTTCGACGAGGCTCGTGATGCGTACAGCGACGCTCCCCGCCGCACGCCGCGGGACGGGCGCCGAGACGGGGAACGTCAGCCCCGCGAAGAGGGAGAGAAACTCTTCCCGACCTGGCGCGACGCGATCGACAGCATCGTTCACAAAAATATTTCGCGGCATGGCGGTTCGTCTAAAGGCGGGGGGGATCGCCGCCGCCGATAAGTCCGGCTCAGGAGACGTGTGAATGGACTCACTCGCCTTACACCCCGTTTTTTCGAGTACGGCCGCCGCACTCCTTCTCTGGGCAACTGCGGCGGCTGTCTCTTTCTTTTTGATTCGGAAAGACCTTTCCTTCCCCCCAAAATTCCGCACGGTTCTTTTGGGACTCCGCGGTCTTTTTCTTTTGATCTTTGCGCTTCTCCTCTTCCGCCCTTCCCTTCTTCGCGAAGGGACGGTCCGCCTTCCCGCCTCGGCGGCGGTTCTCCTCGACGTTTCCGAAAGTATGTCGATTGCTGATCTCGCCGGTCGCCCCCGGTACGCCGCGTCCCTCGAGGCGCTCGACGAAGGGCGCCGCGGCGGGGACGAGCCGTTCTTAACCTTCTTTCGGTTCGATGAAAAGACGACGCCCCTGGCCCCCGACGAAGTGCTTCCCGCCGAACCGACAGGAAAAGAAACCGCGATCGGCTCGGCGCTCAAAACGGTTCTGGATCGATTCGCCGGGAAACGCCTTTTGGGGATTCTTCTCGTCTCGGACGGCGCTCAGCGGACGGCCGACCCTCTCGCTCCCCAAGACGCCGCGATCGCCGCGCGCGCGGCGGGCGTTCCGATATACACGTGTACTACAGGTTCTGCCGACGAGGCGGATCTGCGCGACGTCGCCGTCACCCTCCCGGCGGTTCCCGAGCGCGCCTATCTCGGGAACGAGGTTGCCGTCGAAGGGCTTTTGCGCGCCTCGGGCTATCGGGGAGAGACGATTCGGCTCGTCCTTTCGGCGGACGGGGAAGAGGTCGCGAGCCGAAAGTTCACCCTCACGTCGGAAAGTCAGGTCGTCCCCTACGCCTTTACCTACACGTCGAACGAACCGGGACAGAAACGCCTGACCGTTTCGGCCGACGCCATGCCGGGTGAGATTACCCCCTCGAATAACAGCGCCGACGCGTATATCCTCTTTCTGCGGGGGAATCTGCGCGTTCTCTTCCTGGAAGGGGTCCGCCGGTTTGAGGACAAGTTCATCCGAATGGCGCTCGACGCGAAACAAGAGATCAGCGTCGACTACGTCCGCCTTCCCGACGGCCAGCGCGTCGGCGAAGATCAGAAATACAGCGCGGTCATCATCGGGGATATTGATCCAGACGACCTCGATTCCGCCGAACGCGCCCACCTTGAAACAGTCATTTCCGACGGAGCGGGACTCATCTTTCTGGCCGGACTCGGCTCGATTGCCGAAAACAACCTTTCCCGAATCCCCTTCCTAGCGTCGCGCTCTCCGATCCGGCTGTCCGACCAGACACTCGACAGCCGAATTGCCGAAGAGGGGTTCCTCGACCGGCCCTTTCGCGCCGCCGTCGCCGAAGGAGAAAGCGCACACTACCTGGCCCGCCTCGCACCGGAAAGCGGAGGATCGAAAAAGATCTGGGACGAACTCCCCCCGCTCGAGTCGATTCTCGATCTCGACTTCTTAAACAAACAGCTCGCCCATAAACACGCCGAAAAGAAACCGGGCGCCGAAGTGATCCTGACTGCGGCCGACCCTGACGGAAAGACGTTTCCCCTCCTGCTGATCAGTGCGACCGGCGAGCGCTCGGCGCTCCTCCTTTCCGACGCCACGTGGCGCTGGGCGATGAGCGAAAAAAAGGACGCCTTCGAAACCTTCTGGCGGCAGCTGGTTCTCTGGGCCGCTGGGCGCGACGTGCCTGCGCCGGGGGAACTCGAAGTCGAACAGTCGTCGGCCGTCCTCTTCCGAGGGGAACCGGCTCGGGCGCGGATTCTCTATATGCCGTACAATCCCGAATCCGCAGACGGCGTCCAAATCAGCGCGTCCGTCACTACCCCCGGCGGGGAACAGTTCTCCTTCCCCCTGGATCAGGATCGGCTCGGCGTCTTTACACAGACGGATACGCCGGGGGAATACGTTCTTTCGGTTGAGGTGAACGAGAACGGAAAAAAGAGCGAGGCCTCGCGGCGGTTCCTGGTCAAAGAAAACCACAGGGAGCTCGAGAATCCCGCCGCCGACACGGCGCTCCTGGCAAGTCTGGCCGAAATCACCCACGGCGAGGCGATCCCCCCCGAAAAGACGGCCGATTTCTTCGAGAAGATGCGCGAGAGGAAAGATTCGGCGGTTGAGACGATCCGCTCTCACCGCTATTTGTGTGACAACTGGCTCATCTTCGCTCTGGGTGTCGCGCTTTTAAGCGCTGAATGGTTTTTAAGAAAGGTGCGGGGACGCGCCTAGCGGTTCTGACTCTTTCGCTTCTCATTTTCCCCACCGTCGGAAGGCGGGGCGGGGGACGAAATCTCGCTCCCTTCGATAACAAGGCCGTGTACCGACTCGACACGGACTCCCCCGCCCGAAGGCGCCCCCTCAAGGAGTACCGTCGGACCGGTTCCTCCCGATGAGCTCGAAGGCTCGGATTCTGTTTGGGAGACATTCGTTTCCGGCGCATCGGACGGCTCTTCAGTCCCGGGATCGGCGTGCGGGTCGGTCCCGTCGTCCGCGGGAACTTCCGCCTCGTCCGTTTCCGGCACGCAGACGACGTTCTCCGGCGCCGGTGATTCGTCCGTTTTTTCTTCAGGCTTTTTGGCGACGGGACGTGTCCGCCATCCGGCGACCAGGATCGCCGCCGCCGCCAAAAGGGCAAAGATCGAGAGAACCGCTCTGAACGGCGCGGCGGAAATATTCACCGAGGTCGGGATCAACAGACGAATATCCCGAACCTTATCGGCGACACCGAAGATGACAAGGTCGATCGATTCGGCGGGAACCGGCGCGGGCGCAGAAAGGGCGTTCGCCTCGTCCTCGGCGGTCGGGTCGGCTCCGACTTTTTCTCCCTGACTCGGATTCGGTTCAATCCGGCGCGAGAGCTCCTCCCACCGGCGTGAAAGGTCGCCGAACTCTTCGGCTCCCGTCGAATCGGTAAGTGATGCGATCGAAGAATCGCGTCCCCGCCCGTCGTAAAAGGCGTCTTTCTCTGATTTCTCAAGCCGGGGGTGGTTCTGGTCGCCGAAGAATGATTTCACCCCGTTATAGAGGGGATTCCAGACGTTGAGCCAGCCGGCGACGCCTCCCGGTGAAATCGG
Source organism: Thermoguttaceae bacterium (assembly GCA_017652805.1). GTDB lineage: Bacteria > Planctomycetota > Planctomycetia > Pirellulales > Thermoguttaceae > RUG695. The sequence continues at coordinate 6,449 of JAGCAH010000193.1, forward strand.
CGCCTTCGTGTCAACCGACTCGGCCAGGTCGAGAAGGTACGAGAGCTTCTCGGTGTTCAGACGCGCCTGAAGCGCTGAACTCTTTTCGGCACGGACCGGACGCTTCCAGTGTCCCGACTCGGACAGCGGTTCGGTCGACCGCGCGTCGGGAAAACTCTTCCGGATCGATTTCAGATCGAGAGCGATCCCTTCCTGACTGACGTAGTACGGAAGCTGCCGCACGTCATGATCGAAATGAACCGTCCAGAACGTGGGAGCGGTTTCCACCCCGACCGGAATCGGCGCGGTCAGAGAGGATTCTCTGTAGAGATACCTGCGAACGCGGACGCTCTTCGCCCGTTCCGACGTCGAGGTAAAGAGGAGCTCCAGGCGGACGAACGAAGATTCGGACGCGAACCGGAGATGAACGGTGCCGTCCGCCGAACCGGGGGTCAGTGCCAGGGGAATGCCGAGCGCCTCGGCGTGGAGGAGGCGGATCGACGGAGGAACGTGAATGTCGCACACCTGCCGCGATCCCAGACGCATGTCATACGCCGCGCGCCCCCAATAAGAACCGTCGCTTCGGACGTGATATTCCGTCTCGACCCGGTTCAGTCGGAGCGCGGTCTCTTTGGCGGGGACCTCCGCCCCGTAGGGACCCGGCGCCGAGGGTTTGTATGTGTTAAACATGTTAAACGCCATGTGCGACTTTTCGGTCACCTCGTGCGGAAAGTATCCGGTCGGCGTAAACGGAAGATGTCGAAGTGTCTGCTCCGGGGCGGGTGTGAGCTGCTCGGCCGCGCAGGGTTCCAGGTTCTGCATCTGCCATTGGAGACCGTCGGCGACCGGAAGCCGGATCTGCACCTTTTTCTCCTCGGCTTTCCTGAGATCAAACCGCGGCAGACGTGTCTTTCCCCCCGAGATCTGCGCGTGGAGGACGAAGCGCGCCTCGCCCCGAATCGGATTGTTCGGAACAAGGGATAGGCGCCGTCCCCCGCCGGGGGAACGCTCGATCCCGATGATGAAAAGGGTCGGTTCGATTCGGATCGAATCGGCACGGAACGACTCGTCAATCTCAAACTCCAGACGATCCATCTGCCCCTCATCGACGAAAACCGCGCAGTCGGCGCGAAACTCCCACACCGGGTCGGGATTCTCGGCCAGGGGGTAGAAGAAAATGTCCGCCACCAGACTCGTCTTCGGCCGGTTCGGCATCACCTTCATCGCAGGGGGAAGAAGCGAGGCCGCCGCGGCCGGCAGGGACCAGCGTCTCTGACCGTTGGCGGCGGGAAGCGCGGTCCAGTCGTCGGGCGGGGTGAAATCGCAGTAGAGAGACGGGACCGCATCGTAACGAAGCTCCGCGTCGCTCGCAGGAACGTCGAGAATCCCGATCAGGGGAAATTCCTCGGAAGGGAGCGACCTCAGGTGCAGATCGACCTGATAGAGACCGCTCTGGGCCTCATCGAAGAAGATGTGTAAAAGAGAGTCCGCCGCGCTTTCCCGAAAGGGGACCGGCTCTTTTCGGTCGTCGACGATTTCCAACGATTCGATGACCGATTTTTGCGGAACGCGAAGGGTCAATTGCCAGAGCCGTCCTCCGGTGTCGAGTTCGGCGTGGTAGGCGACCTCCGTGTCACGGAGATTGAACCGATACAGGGCCGACTCGGAGATGTGCGGTTCCGCCGTGTCGGGGAGGAGCGAAACACTTCTGCTCTGCGCGTCGGGATCGGTTAGGTCGTACTCCCTGGGATAATACTCCTTCGGCATCAGAAGTCGGTTCGATCTGATCGCCGCCCCGTCGATGCGGATCGTCGGAAGGGGGAGTTCCCCCACCCCGCTGAAATCGCGCGGGGCAAAATCGGCGCGGAGGGTCAGCTTTCCGCTCACCGACTGACGCAGGGGGATCGTGATCTTCTCTTCCGACTCGGATATCGGAACCGGCACCAGATCGGCGTCGGGACTGGTGCATCGCAGAAGACGGTAGCGCGGGTCCGCCAGAAGGGTGACCCCGCCCAAACGGCCGGAAGTGTGGAGGAGGAACTCGCCGTGCAGAACGATCTGGTTTTCCGAAAGGGCAAGACGAAACTCCTGCTCGGCCTCAATCACCGTCTCGCCGCGGGCCGATCCCTTTTCGGGGGGGAAAAAGGTGATTCCCGACGTCTGCCCCAGATCGGCGGTCAGGATCCCCGGCGAAGTCGAAACCTGCCCCATCGACCCGAGGAGTCGGGGGGCCGCCGTGTCGGTCGGCAGTCGGAGGAGAAGCTTGGCGTCGGGAACCGACGGAAGGGGGAGAAAGAGCCCCTCCGGAGTCTTCTCGCCGAACGGTTCTGGCAGAAGGGAAAATTCCAGCCGATGGGAACCGGCGGAAATCCCCCGAAGTTCCAGGCGGATCCGCCCGCCGCCGCGGTTGACCGTCACACTTCCGGCGACGTCGTCGATCAGAACTCCCCCCTCCTGAGAGATCGGCATCGCCGGAAGGTCGATGACACTGTCGGTGCCGGTAGTTAAGATTTGGTATTTCGCGGTCAGGTGAAAGAGGGAGTATTCCCCGGTCTCGCGATTAAAGTTGAGCTGTCCTTCGTAAAGCGCCGACTGAAACCGAACGGAACCGTCGGAATCGGCGTTCTCCCGCTCCCACTCGGTCAGACGGCTCTGAAGCTCTCCGGGAATCCAGACGGGTTCGTCCGTCACGCGCTGGCCGTCGCGGGCGGGAACGAAGATCGAGTAGCTCTCGTCGGCGGCAAGGGGAAGCGCGGCGGAAAGGGTCAAAAGGAGCGCGACGGCGCTTCGTGTGACAAAGCCGATTTCCGAAACTTCGTCCGCCGGGTCGACGGGGATCGGCTCGCTCACATCGCGGCGGTAGAAGAAATTAAAGACCGCCGACACAATCGATGCGGCGAAGACTCCCAGAGAAACCTGAGCGACGACTTCCGACGAGGTGACGAAATACAGAAGAATCGTCGGAAGGGTCAGAAACGCCATGTGAACCGCCTTGAGACGAAGTCCGAACGCCAGACCCACCAGAAAGACGAACAGCTGTAAAATCCGCAGACGGTACCGGCTGATCAGACGGTACTGCCCAACCGGCGCGTCGAGCGGAATGCGGGTCAGGTCGATATCGCGCCGATTGTCGAGACGGTACTCGGTCGGAATGTTGACGGTACAATCCCCCGCCAGGATGGGGATATTCAATTGGGGGGCCTGGCGCGGGATCTCCCCTCGGAAACCGAACGGAGGAATCTGCGTTTCGTATTCAAACGAAAGGGTCAGGTCGCGCCGTTCGATCGGCAGGGGGATCTCCAGTTTCCGCGTATCCTGGTGAAACGTGTAGGGAATCGGGACTTCTTCGCTCCGCACATTCCCGGCGTTGACCAGCGTGATCGATTCGGGAAAGTCGACAATAAGAGAGGGAATCCCCGAGTTTTCGATTCTGCAGACCGCCCGCGTTCGAACCGTTCCGGTCGAGGCGTAATCGCTCTCCAGACGGAGGTATCGGCACCAGCCGCTCCGGCGGTCTTCCTTGCTGTCGCGCGCCGCCAGTCCGTATCCCCCCTTTTCGGAGGGTGTATAGCGGTACGACGCCAGAGCCGACGAGACGGCTCCTTTTTCGGCGGGAGGCGGGGTGATCGGATCGAGATCGCGCTCCTCGAGACGCACAGGGGTAAAGTCGGGGGTTGAAACGTCGATCCGGCCGGTTTGGCTCGCTGCGGCGCAGAGCGCCGGCAGGGGGATCACCACACCGTCCGAGAGGGACGTTTTCCGCTCGCGTGCCAGGCGGATCGTGAAGGGGGCGCTTCGGGGCGCGGAAAGGGGAATCTCGGCCAGAAGATCTCCTTCGGAGAGGTTGTATTCCGTCTGTTCGCTCTCGGTCGACGGACGCATCCGTAGTGTAGTCTCGCCGCCCGACGACTGCGTCATCGTCAAACGCCAGGGAACCGTCTCTTTTGTGTTAAAAGTGACCGGAACCCGATCGAGCCGCGAACCGGCTGAAGGGACGCAGTGGACGGTCCACTCCTCCGAAATCGACCCGGCGGAAATCGCCGCGCGACCCGAAAGCTCCGCCGTGTATGCGGGGAGCGCTTTATCGAGCCGAACTCTCGCGTCGGGCGCCGAGTCGACGAGTGAAAAAACGGTTCCTTCGGGAATCGCGCCGAAGAGCCGGCGAATCTGTTCTTCCGGGACGGCGGCGGAGACGAGAGGACGCCCCTCGCCGTCGACCAGGGCGATCTTCATCGGGGCTTCGACCGCCAGGGCCAGCAGATGCGCGCCGATCATCGGTTCGTCGATCAGGAGAGGTTCATAGTCGGAAAGGAGAGGGGCCGCGTCGGTCAGACTCCGCCGTCCGGCAATCCGAATTCTCAGCGGTTGTTCGGTCGAGATCGGCTCTTCAAACGCGAGGGTCAGATCGTGGGAAGCGGCGGACTCGGATTCGGAATCGGACGGGTCGGGGTCGGGGTCCGTTTCGAATCGAAACGGAACCGGATCGCCGCCGACCGTGACCGATTCCGGTCTCCACTCCGGTTTGATCGGAATCGTCAGGCGGCGCGTACCGGAAACCGCCGCCCTGACGAGCAGATCGGTCTCGAATTGAAGATCGCCGCCGGTAACCGTCACGCGCGTCGCGCTTTCGAACGAATTTTTCTCTTCGGTGCACGCGAGGGGAATGTTGATGCTCCCGGTTCTTTTGAAGAGGCGCAAGGACCCCCCCGACCCACTCTGTCCGGCATCGACAAAGATGAAATTTTCCGGTGCGGCCGGCGCTTCGAACGAGACGTCCAGTTCTGTCTCCTGCCACGTGAATTCCTGGGTGCGAACCGAAGGAAGACTCAAAATCCCGCCCTCGTTGAAAGGAGCGATCGCCGTCAGCGTCAGAAGTTCGACCTGACGAGCCGGCGCGGGGGGAGCGGGAAGAACGATCTTCTGAATCTGACCCTCTTTTTCCCAGACCGCGTCGGCGGCGCCGGTCGATTCCCACTCCACCTTTTCGGGAAGGAACGGCTCGTCGAGCGACAGGGTGATCGGGCCGGAAATATCATCGGCGCCGGTGAAACGGGCGGTATAGACCAGCTCAATCCCCTCCGGGGCGACGTGGCAAAAAACCTGCTCCGAAACGGAAACCGAGGCGGCCGAAGCCGACGAGGTTTCGCGCGGCGAGAGGGTCAGACGGAAATCCCCGCCCGGACCCGACTCGATCAGCCACACACCCTCGCCATCGAGCCGGGTGACAAGCCCCGAGTCGACCGACGGGATCAGGTTTTCGGGAAGAGTCAGTCTCAGGCGGATCGTCGGCGCGGGAGGGAGTCTGAAATGAAAGATCTGCCCGCTCCCCTCCTCCGATTCGGGCGCGAGCGACCAGGCGAAAAGAAGCTCTTTTCCGGGAACGATCCCGCCGACGGCGAGCGACCCTTTTCCGTCCGAGGTGACGGGCGCCGAGTCATCCTCTTTCCAACGCAGCTGCGAAAGCGCCACGGAACAGGGAGCCAGCTCGCAGGTCGGAGAAGCCTTGTCGGAAAAGCGAATCTCTCCTTCCCCCTCGCTCAGGGCGCCGTCGACCAGAGAGCCCTCCAGGCAGATTTCGGCCAGCGCGCCGGAGGATTCGGCCGGAGTGTATCGAAGGGAATCGAGCCACCGCGTCAGACGCTCCATCCGAACCGGGTAATACTTCTCGTCCCCCCAGGGGGAACGGCTGATTTTTTCGGCGGGAACCATCCAAAAGCGGTAGCGAAACGACTCGTCTGCCGCCGCGCTCAACGCAAGGAGTCCGACGACCGACAAAGCGATAGAAAGGAAGAGGGGCCGGGCGCTCATGACTCCTCCGTTTTCGGCTCTTCGACAGGCGGATTCGACTCGGAATCGGATTGCGGGGGCGCGGCCGGCTGAGGATCGGCATCGGCTGGAGAGGGTGCGGCCGGCGGGGGAACGGTCGATGGAGATTCGGAAGTCGGCGGCGGAGGCGCGGCCGGCGGAGCGGGGGCCGGCTTGGACGCGGTCGATCCGGAACGCGACTTTTCCTGAATCGGCGCGGCGGCCGGACGGGGCGGGACAACCGCCGGAGCGGGCGCGGGGGTCTTGCGCCGGTTCACCCAGGCTCTCAGGAGGAGAACCACCAGAATCAGGATCGCCCCGAACGCCGCGAACTGCAGGTAGAAGAGGATGACCTGCGGCCGGAAGAGGAAGATCGACAGCGAAAGAGTGACCGAAAGGATAATTCCTTCGACGTATCTCAGACGGGGGAAGTAGATGTAGCAGATCCCGAACAGGAGGATCAGCCCGCTTCCGATCAGGACGATCGCGGCCCGGCTGATCAGGTGGATGTGAACCCGTTTCGGGGGATTAAAACTGCTCAGGAGATAGACGTTCGCGGTCTTGGGCGGTTCGTCCGCCCCGGTGAAAGACATGCCGATCGCGGCGGCCAACTGCGACGTCTTCGGCCGACGGCCGAATTCGTCCTCTTCGGAGCTCCACCCCCGCGGAATCTGGCGCAGGAGCGTGTCGGGCGGAAGGATCAGCTGAAGGAAGCAGCGGCGGATCATCGTCTGCTCCATCAGGTCGGGGAATTCGAGCGCGTGCTCGCTCCGTTCGATCCTGTACCAGAGCGAAACGAGGGCCGTCTCGGTCTTGACGCTCTCGGGGAGAGGGATCCGAAGCATCCCCGTTTCGGGGGCGAAGTCGGGCTTTTTCGAAACACCGTCGACGCTGACCGCCATCCTCTGCGGCTTCGCGTCTTTCGGCAGTTTGAGGGTGAAGACCTGTTGATTTCCGCTGACGCGGAAACTGATCCGTTCGAAATAGGAATCCGCCGTCCAGAAAGTCTGCGCCCAGATATACTCGGCGGTCAGTCCGCCGGTCATATTCGCGCTCGGGTCGAGAGCCGCGCGAAGGGGAAGCCACTGCGGCAGGGAAGAACTTGAAAATCCGAAAGAGCGGACACCCCCTTTTTGCGACACGTTTGTCTCTTTCCAGTTATCCGATTCATCGGAAATGCTGAGGGTGTATTCGAGGGGCGCGGACGCTTCGGCGCTGCTTATCTCCGGGTGAGCGGCGGCGGGAACCGCCAGCGGAATGTTCAGGATCGCGGTCTGGTCGTGATCGATCGCCGGCAAGTCGATCGCGGCGCGGAATTCCAGACGGGCATCCCCGATCAGACCCGGAGCGGGAAGACGGATCGTCCGGCGTGAGACATCGATCCCTTCCTCCCCCTTTTCGGAAGCGAGCAGATCGGAAGCGACCGGTTTGCCGTTGAGAAAGATCTCCTGTTTGGTCAGGGGAGCGATGTCCTGCGGGACGGTAAAGTCAAGCGACTGAATCGGTGTGTACTTGATGTGGTACTCGAGTGTCTGAACCAGTTCGACCGGCGTACGGTCGAGCCGAACCGAAAGGGACGAACTGACCGAGACCTCCCCCGTATGGAGAATCAGGCGGGACGCAAAAAAGGGCTTCTCCCCTTCGGCCGTCCCTTCGCGCTGAACCTGATAGAAAAGGGGCGTCTGCTCGCGGAGGGGAAGTCCGATCGTCGAGCGGTCCCCCGCGGCGCTTTTCGGCGTCAGACCTTTTATACGGCCGGGAAGCGGAACCAGTTCAATGTTGTCGTCGGGAACGATTGTCAGAATCGGCGGTGCAACCCAGTCGGCCGACAGTTCGGGGAGTTCGAATTCGACCGTTCCCGGTTCGCTTTCCGACTTCCAAACCGATTCCCACGCGAGGGTGAAATCCCCCTCGACCTGTTTTTTCAGGGGGAAAACCGTCTCTCCCGTTTCAGGATCGACGTAAATGCCGTTCGAGTCAATTCCGCTCTCGTCGTCAAACGCGACGGGAATCCACTCCGAATTTCTGAGCCGAACCGAACGCAAGGGGGCGCCGTAGGCGGAGTAAGCGACCCGCGCCTTCATGCGCATCTCTTCCCCGCTGACCAGAACCTGATATTCCGGCTGGGCGATCAGACGCGTCTGACGCGGGATCGGATCCGACTTGAGCGAGAACGGTTCCTTATAGAAACGGAACCGCGCGATCTTCTCCCCCCCCTCGGCTGCGTCGGACCGGCCGATATCGCGAACCCCGTCGCCGGGAAGAAGCCCGGGAAGGATGTTTTCATCGTCGGGGAGACGGACGACGATCTCGCCGGTCTCCTTTTGGGCCCCTTCGAGGTGGAATCCGGTGCACTCCCACTTGTTCTCTTCACCGGTCGGGACGAAGGCCGCCAGATGGAGGACAAGCGAATCGACGCTTCCGGGAATCGAAACTTCGATCATCGGATGAGGGCGGGAGTCGCCGGCGGGTATTTCGCGGTAGACCGCCTCGGAGAGATCCCCCGCGACGGTTGAAACGTGTACGTTCTGCATGTCGGGACGAGCGCCGATCGGCAGCTCGACTCGAAGAAGCCGGCTCGGCGTCCCCTGACTTCCGCCAAAGAGCCGGATCGGGAGGGTGACGTCATACTCGATTCCGTCGCCGGTCGGATTCAGGTTGATCACCCCTTTTTCGACGCGGTAGGTTACCGGCAGGGCCGCCTCATTCTTCTTTTCGGCGGGACGCCAGCGGATCGTCGTCGCCGCGCCGCCGCGGTTAAACCCGTAGACTTTCAGTTCCGACGATTTTTCGTCGAGATTCGACGGCGAGTCGGCGATCACCCCCTCGGACGCGCTGATCTCGACGTCGGGGAGTGGAACGACGATCCGAGCCCGGGATCGGACCGCCGACGGAGGGGTAAGCATAAGAATCCGTTCATCGGAACCGGCGGTCTGCGTTACCGGAAAGAAGAGGGTGATCCGAACGGTATAGATCGAGACCGCCGCGGACGAAGGCGGCTCCGGCTCGGAAGAGGAGGGCGCGTCAGGGCCGTCGGGCTTCTCTTCGACCTCGGGCGATTCCGCCGAATCGCCGCCGGAGGCTTCATTCCCCCCTCCGGGAGACTCTTCGGAAGCGGTCTTCCCGGCGGGTGCCGCAACCGCGGGAGAATCGCCGGGATAGATGAGGGCAGAGTATCCGCCCGTTTCGGAATCAACGTCGAGGAAAACCTCCCCCGGCCCATCGGCGGCGAAGTTCGTCTCCCCGTCCCCCCCTTCGGGGCGGAAGACGCCCTCTTTCATCCCGAGCGGAACCCGAATCGGTCCGGACCGCCCGGGCGAGGGATCCAGGCTGATCTTATACTCGATCTCCAGACGCGCCTGCGACGCCGCGACGTCGCCGTCAATATCGAGAGACATGATCGTAAACGGCGGTGTTTCACTCTGATTCCGGTCCCGATCCAACAGGGCGGTCACATCGTCGACGGACCAGTTCGGCAGCGGCACCTTCCAGTTGCCGTCGTCGTCGTAAAGCCAAAAAGTGACCCCTTCCCTCGGCTCCCCTTCTTGGGCGGAAAGGAACGAAGAAGCCAATATCATCGCCCCCAGGAGTGCCGAAGCGAGACGAACCATAAGTCGGCCGACGCCTCGGCGCGCGGGACGGAATCTCTGTCGCGGAGTTATTTTCATAGAATGACCCTTATGGGATTATAACATATATAAGATAAGAATACTGGATAAAAGGCGAAAATTCCGCGCTTTAGCCGTCTTTTTGAGAGATTTACCGGTTATGACGGCAAGAAAGAAAGGCTAGAAAAAATAGCGAAAATCAATTCCGACGCGGCGGCGATTTCCGTTCTTCTTCCCGTTGTTCGCGCCGTGCCTCTTCGGGGGTCATTCGCAGGTCACGCATGAACTTCCATCGCTGAAATCCGAGATCAGCGAGAGCGACGCCGAGCGAAAAGAGGGCGAGCCGGATCGTCAGAGGGAAGAGGAAGCGGCGGAAGAGGCCGGGCCATTCGGCAGAATCGAGGCCGAGAAACTCCTCCCCCGGCGCGGCGCGTCGGATCCAGAGGGCGACCAGTCCGATCGTTCCTAGGATCTGAACGGCGGCCAGAAAGAGGCGCCAGAGGGCGTCGAGCGAGAAGAGGGCGCCGAACTTCGGCAGGAGTCGTGCGAAGTCGGGGGCGATTTTTTCGGGCAGGAACGCCCAGCCGCGGGACAGCCACGCCGTCATCGGAGGGAGGAAGAGCGCCGTCAGGGCGAGGGTCGCCATCAGGGGGAAGAAGGGGAGAAAGCCGCGCGCCGTCTCGCCGACGAGGGCGTCGGCGGTTAGGTCGGCGGCGCCTTGCCGCAGCTGCCGCGCCCAGACCAGAAACCGCGCGGCACATCCGGCGGCGGAAAGTTCCACGATAACAAGCATCGCGAAAAACAGGAGCGAGCCGGTAAGGAGGCCGACGGCGGGAAACTTCCCTTCGGCGCGCGCTTGGGCGATCCTCCTGATACTGGGAACTTCGGTTCGGTTCTCTTTTTCGCTCATTGGCGTCTCCCCTTACAGTGTTGAAAAGAGGGAGGGAAGAAGCGCGTTCCAGTCGGGCAGTCGCGCTGCGATCAGGAGGAGGATTCCCCCGAGCGCCAGGTGTAACACAAAGAGCGTCGCCAGCAGGTTACCCGAGAAGGTGAGCGTCATCGTCAGAAAATGGAGGTGCGGGGCGACGCGGTTCAGCAGAGCGCTCCCGAGCCAGAGGGCGCCGAGCGCCGCGAGAACCGGCAAAGCGGTCGCCGCGCCGAGCGCCGCCGCCTGCGACAGGAGGCTCGTGAGAGTCGAAAGGGCGCTTTCCGGGGCGAAGAGGGTTCCGGGAGGAACCGACTCGTAGAGGGAGATGGCGGCGGTCAGGAACTTTTCGAGCCCCCCCGCCGCCAGGAAGACCGCCAGCGCCGCGAGGGAGAGGAGCGTTTCGAGCGCGCCGTTTTCATCGTCCGATTCCGGATCGAGCGTCGCCGCCGCCGAGAAACCGCCGACCCGGCTGATCAGCGCGCCGCAGACCGAAACCGCCGTAAAGAAGACCGCCACCGTCGCGCCGACCGCCAGACCGATGAGATACTCGCTGACCAGAAAGAACATCTTTTCGACCGGCGGGTCGGGCGGGGCGAGATTCAGATACCAGAGGGAGGGAAAGACCGCGACCGCGAGAACGACCGCTTCGGCCAGACGAACCGAACGGGGCACGCGCCGTCCACCGATGACCGGCATCAGCCAGAGGAGACCTGCGCTCCGTGCGAAGACGAGGAGCGCCAGCCAGAGGCTTGGCGAGCCGAGCGCCGGAGCGGGGCCCATCAGAGGGATCCTCCGATCCCCTGGGAGATACCGGCGATCAGTTCCCGCGAGTAGTCGAGCAGGCGCGCGATCATCCAGGGGAGGAGGCGGAGAGCGGCGACGCCCATGACGATCACTTTCGCCGCGATCGAGAGGGTCTGTTCCTGAATCTGTGTAGCGGCCTGGAGCGCGCCGATCACCAGACCGACCAGGATTCCGGCGATCAGGATCGGCGCCATGAGGGTGAGGGTCTGCCAGAAGCAGTTCTGGCACAGGGCGATAACGGCGTCGGGTTCGATCATCATTCCCTCCTACACGAGCGAGAGGCTGTCGATCAGCATCTGAACCACAGGATCCCACGCGTCGAGCAGCACAAAGAGCATTAACTTAAACGGGAGGGAGACGACGGTTGGCGGGAGCATCATCATCCCCATCGAGACCATCACGCCCGAGACGACCAGATCGATGATCACGAAGGGGAGGAAGAGTTGCAGACCGATGAAGAAGGCGGTTTTCAGTTCGCTCAGAATGAACGCGGGCAAGAGGGCGCGCCAGGGGAGATCTTCGTAGTACTCTGGCATTTCGGCGTCGGGGATTGAACGGAGGAAGAGGGCGATCTGTCCGGTATTACGGGACCGTTCGATCTGTTTCCAGAGGAAGGAGCGGACGGGCGTCTCGCCGCGTCGGACAGCTTCGTGCAAATCGATTTCATTCTGGGCGTAGGGAATCCACGCCTCGCGGTAGACGCGGGTCCAGGTCGGCGACATCACCAGGAGGGTCAGGAAGAGACTGAGAACGGCGAGTATCTGCGCCGAAGGGATCTGAGCCAGCCCGATCGCCTGCCGCAGGAGGGAGAGGACGGTAATCACGCGCACATAGCAGGTCGTTGCGATCAGCAGGGCGGGGACGACCGCCAGGAGGGCGAAGAGGAGGGGCAGATTTCCGCCGCTGAGGACGCCGCCGACCGCGGACGGCAGAGACTGGGTCTTTTCGGCGAGCGTCGAGGCAGCGCGGGCGAGGCTCACCGCAGAATCGGCGTCGGCGGCGAAGATCGGCGGGGCGGCGCTCGCGGCGAAGGCGAGCGCGCCGGTCAGGAGGGAAGATTTCATCGTTGCGTCTCCTTTCCACCGACCGTTTCGAGGATCCGGGCGACGTCGTTGGGCTCGTCCGTCTCGGCGATCGTTTCGACGCGTTCGGCGGCAACGGACAGGAGGAGGAGGCGGTTGCCGAATCGGACGAGCGCCAGACGGCACTTCGCCGACAGGGGAACGAGCGAGATGACCTCGAACGCGCCGCCAGGGGTCGGCATTCCGCGTCCGGTCGACAGGAACCGGCGGAGGAGCCAGAACAGGGCGAAGACCGCCGCCAGGACGAGAAGGAGTTTCGCCGCGGCGTCGATCAGGAGCGTCTTCGCCGCCGGGATACCCTTCGGCGGCGTTTCGGCGTCGAGGCGGATCGGGGTCTTTTCGGCGACGGCGGGCGGCGCGGTGTCGGCGTCAGCCGAACCCGGCATAGAAGCGAAAAGAGCCGCGAAGATCACTAACAGAAGTGTCGCGGCGCGCATCCGTCGAAAGATTCCTCGCGGGGATGTAGGAGTGCGCATCAGTCCGAACCGTTGAATTTGCGTGTGATTTTCACCGCGATCATACCGTCTTGAATCATTAAAATCCCTTCGGCCGCGGGACGACCGCCGTAGCGGAGGGTCACGGTCGGCTGAGCCGGTTCGTTGAGGGTGAGGATCGTCCCGGCGCCGAGATCCGGGATCCGAGAATAAGGGACGTCGAGCGCGCCGAACTCAATCTCCAGAACATCCGACTCCGTCGGCGCGGCGTTTTGCGCAAACTCATTCCCGAGCGCTTCGAGCGCGCGATCCGCCTGCTGAACGATCTTATCGGTATATCGCTGCGGCATAGGTCTAAGAGGTCGGCTGGGCAATCCGGTCCATCATCCACTGATTCGCGTCCCGGAACATCGACGGCGCGGTATCGTCGGCGGTACTGTACTGCCGGATCGAAACCGACATTCCGGCGGTATGGAACAGACGGAGCTGTTTCGAGACCGTCGCAGGCGGAAACGCGGGATTCTTCGATCCGATCATCATCATGATCGGAAGGCGGCGGAGCGACCCCCACTTCGCCAAAGACGACGGAATCATCGGGAACCCGCCCGAAAAGGAGATCACGCCGGCGAAGAATTCAGGATACCGGGCGCCCAGACGCATCGCCATCGACCCCCCCGCGCCAATCCCTGCCAGGAAAATCCGATGCGGTGCGAGATGACAGCGGACCTGCGCCCGGTCAATCGCGTCAAAGACCCGCGCCTCGGCACAGTCAAGCGATGCGGCAGTCTCGGTCCAGTCGTAAAGCGCGGAAAACCGACCGACACCCCCCGCGAACGATCGGAACCGGTCGCATCGCTCCGCGCCCGCTTCCTCGATGGTCAGGCCGCGCGGGGCGACCGCCACATAGTTACGGAGACTCAGCTGCGGCATGATGCGGAAGATTTCCGTTTCGTCGGCGCCGGGAGAATGGAACCATACCAAAAGAGGATAGGCGTATTTCGGTTCGTAGTGGATCGGGGAGAAGAGATAATAATCCGATCTTTTCGGCGACGCCGCGGGGCGTCGGGTCGGAACGGTCTCTCGGATATAAGGCTTCACCGTCTTTCGGAGCAGTCCGCGGTGTTCGAAACTCTTCCCTGATGTTAACTGATCGAGCTTTTCTGAATTTGACATGTTACCTTATCTTCACGACGCGGAACCCGCCTCATTGCGGATTCTCTCTGGAAACAATACGCAGCGGCCCTGACAGATTCCCGAAAGGAGAAGATTTCTTCCGCCGACCGGAGCCCCTGCAATATAGTTTATATGGGACGAGCGGGCAATATGAATTTTTCCGGTACTGCGGACCTTCTGAGAGGGGAAAGGAGCTTCAAACCGCTGGTTTTCCGCGTTGCGGCGGGGGAGAAAACCCGTCGGGAAAAAAAGAAAAAAAAGAGAAAATTGGCTCTTCGGATACAACTTTGGCTCTTCGGGCACAACTGTGGGTGGTTTTTCCCACAGACCCCTTTGTTTGCGCTACGGAAACTGCCATTCCCTTCCGGTTTCCCCCAGATGCATTCACAGGGAGCGTTCTCCCAGCGTTCCCCCTTCCCACTCACGCTCCGGGTGACAGCGAATATTTTGACCTGATCTGAGCCCTTCCGACGCAAACGGAATCCCGGATCGCCGGGAAAGACGATTTCTTCGGTTACAGGTCGTCGGCACTTTTTCGGCGCCCGCTTCAAAGTGTCGACGAGGATTGGCCACGGAGCCCGATAAGATGGGCACACATCAGAAGAAGGAAGAACTATTTGTTCCGGTCGGCGATAAATTCGGCGATCCGGCGGAGGGCGTCCAGCGCGGCCAAACGGTCCTGATCGGTAATCCCGCGGCCGAACTGTTCCAGCAGACCAACCGCCTCCTGAACCATGTCAAGCGCCGTCTTGCGGGCGTAGTCGACCGATCGGCTCGCCAGGAGGACCGCGCGCGCTTTTTCGGCCTGGGCCGGGCCGAACGGCTCGGAGCGTAGGAGGCCGAGAAGCGCCGACTTTTCCCCTTCCGGGGCGGTCTGCAGAAAATGGATCGCCGGGAGGGTCAGTTTTCGGTTGACCAGGTCGGTTCCGAGCGTCTTTCCCGTCTCGGCGTCGGTTCCCGTCAGGTCGAGTACGTCATCGAAAATCTGAAACGCCATTCCCAACGCGCGGCCAAAGCGCGTAAAGAGGCCGACGGTCGTTTCGGTCTGACCGGTGAACGAAGCGCCGAGCCGGCACGCGGTCTCTAAAAGCGCGGCGGTCTTCCCTTCGATGATCCGGTCGTATTCGGCCCGTGACAGATCGAGCCGCCCCTGCGTGGCAACCTGGAGGAGTTCCCCTTCACAGGTGCGTCGGCAGGCGTCGGCGACAATCGGATAGACTTCCGGGCGGTTGCATCGGGTGATCAGCGTGATCGCTTTGGTCAGGAGAAGGTCGCCCGCCAGGACGGCGAAATGGGAATCCCAGCGCAGATTGAGCGTCTCGAGGTGGCGGCGGAACCGCGCGCCGTCCAAAATGTCGTCATGAACCAGCGAACCGGTATGGATCATTTCCAGGGCGGCGGCGCACTGGCAGTGTTCCCGTTCGAGCCGGCCGCAGGCGCGCGCCGAAAGGATCAGAAGGAGAGGACGAAGCCGTTTCCCCCCCAGGCGGAACGAGTAGCGGAGGATTTCGCCGATCGTCGAATCTGCGTGGGAAAGCTGTTCTAAGATGAGCGTACCGACCTGTTTCAGATCCGACTCGGCCAGACGATAAACCTGCGCCAACTCTTCCGGTGCCGCAACCGCCGCGGCCGATTCCTCAGGGCGAACCATCCCGTTCCTTTAACACTCTAACGATTCAAAAAACACTCGGTTTCCGATACTGATATTCTAATCGAGTATCGATTTTTTTGAATAGGGTGTTGAAAAAAGGAAAGGCGGAGCGAAGACTCCGAAGAGCCTCGCTCCGCCTTGATTCTCCTTTACGCTTATCGCGTGCCGTCGATCAGACGAGTTCCTTCCGCGACCCGATCAGGGACCGGAGCCGTTCCGCCAGAAGGGCGGAATCGAACGGCTTACGGAACGTTTCGTTGATGCTGGAACGGTCAAACGAGGCGTTGCTGCCGTCGTCGGGCAGAAGCGCCATCAGGATGACATCGGAAAAATCCGAACTCCGTCTCAGATTCTGACAGATCTGAAGCGCTTCGGCGCGTCCGATCGAGAAATCGACAATGATGCAGTCCGGATGGAAGCTTTCGGCTTGGATCCCGGCATCGAACCCGCTCGCGGCGACCGCGACGCGGAACGCCTTGTCGACCGGAAGTTCACGTTTGAGATTCTCGACCAGAACCTGGTCTTGGGCGACGATAAGAACTTTAGCCAGAGTCTCGTCTTCGAGATCTCCCGTCGGCATCCCGTGTTCTTTCAGGAACTTGATCAGATATTCGCGAGGAATACGCCGATCCTGGGATCCGGGAATGCGGTACCCCTTCAGACGCCCTGAATCAAACCATTTGCTAACGGTGCGAGGGGCCACTTTACAGATCTTGGCGACCTGTCCAGTTGTAAAAACCTTCATTGCAGGCTCTCCGATTAAAATTAACGCTTGTGACTCAAGTCGGGTACAACTCCATTGATTCCCGACTTTCCCCAATTCCGCAGAAGACGAATCATCGGTGTCCTCGCGTTCCGAAAGGCGTTCCGCTCCTTCGGAAACTACCTAATGACATCATCCCGCCTTCGTGGCAGGGGAATCTCCTCCTCACCTGAGAACCGGAAATTTCGGAGGGTTCCGAAAAATGCTTTTCTCTATTTCGGCTGTTTCAACGGTCAAGGTGAGCAAAAACCGTAAAAACGGAACAAAATGTCCCCGATTCTCCCCTTCGTCGAACCAGTCCGAAACGGTAAGGCGCGGCATCGCCGGCGTAAGCCAACGTTAAAACTCCGCAAAATCCTTCGAGCTTGCAGGGATCAAGTGAAGGGGCGTCTCGTCATCACCGCATCCCGCTAGAGGACCGCTGACAATACGAACTCACTTGATTTGAAGAATTCGTGGAAGCTTTCTGCTGCCAGAACGTTAATCGGAAATACCGAACAACTAACTTTAACCGTTTTTTCAAGAGAGACCGGTTTGACCGGACTTTTCGTCAAAACCGCGAGCCGCGGCAGGCGAAAAGCGGAGCGCCGAGGGGCGTACAACGGGCGTCTGCCGCGCCTCGGCGGGTGCGGGCCGCGGTAGCGGCGTGCGGATCGCCGGGGCGCAGAGGAGGGGAAAAGAAGTCGGCGTAACGTTTCTCCGAACGGCCGACGAAAAGGATAAGAGTCGGGATACCCGAGGGGGTCCGAGGCGGTCAGATGCGGCGGGCCAGGACGAAAAGGAGGTCTCCCAGACGGTTAAACCAAGCGATCGGGCGGCGCGAAAAGGTAGGATCGGAACGGAGAAGGACGACCAGAGCGCGTTCGGCGCGGCGGCAGACCGCCCGCGCCAGCTGAAGCGCCGCCTGAGGCGGCGTCCCTCCCGGGATGAGAAACGAGGTCAGAGGGGGAAGGGACTCGCTGAGCGAATCGATCAGCTCTTCCAGCGCGCGGATCTCTTCGGGCTGAATCGTCGGTACCGCGTGCCGACCGGGAGTCATCGCGGTAATTTCGGTCCCGACTTCGATCAGTTTCCGCTGAATCCGTTCGAGGATTTCGTCCGCTTCCGCCGGAAGACCAAACGAACGGGCCAGACCGATCGCGCAGCTCAGTTCGTCAACCGTGCCGACCGCCTCGATCCGGGGATGGTCTTTCCCAACCCGGGGTCCGGAAAAGAGGGACGTCTCGCCCAGATCCCCCCGCCGGGAATAGATCCGAACCTTTTTCGGCGCCGCGGGGGTTGTCTCCCCGGAAGAAGTCGGTTTTTCTTCGGTCATCGTTCCGTCCGAACCTACGATTTAATGAACGTCACCCCGGTACCGTTTAAGCGGGAGAAACAGACCCGGCCGCGGTCGAGCCCGACCCCCTGGCCGATCCGGCGGTCGATCTGCTGCGGACCGTCAATATAAAACGCGTCCAGAATCGGCACGAACTGCGCGGCGGCGCTGGCGCCGATCGTCGTTTCGATCGGACTGCCGATCATCGTTTTCAGACCGAACGCCTTGGCCGCGTCGATTGCCCGGCGGGTTCCCAACAGACCCCCGAACTTGACCGGACGGAGATTGACCCCGTCGAAAGCGCCGACGCAGCGGCTGACGTCCTCGACCGAAAGACAGCTCTCGTCGGCATAGACGGGAATCGACGAATGCTCTTTGAAGATTTTGGCTTCTTCCCACCGGTCGGGGGGGAGAGGCTGCTCGATCAGTTCAACCCCGAGTCTAACCAGGTGGGGGAGGTAGTCGAGCGCCTGGCTCAGGCTCCAGCTCCCCGCCGCGTCGACGTAGAAGCGCGCGTCGGTCCGTTTGCGGAGAGTTTCAAGAAGAGGAATTCCGCCCCGGCTCCCGAGTTCGACGCGGTAGATCGGCCAGTCGGGATTCTCTTCGAACTTTTCCATCGCCCGTTCGGGGGAATCCTGTCCGATGGTAAAACTCGAATAGAACGGTCCGGCGCCGCGATACTTCCAGAGTCGGCGGAGCGGATAGCCGAAGATCTTCCCCCACAGGTCGCAGGCGGCCATTTCGACCGCGCAGCGCGAGGCGGCGTCGTCTTGAAACATCGGCGAGATGAAACGGTCGAACGCCGTCGGGTCGGCCAGAGCGTAGCCGCCGACCGCCTTTTCGATCCGGGCGATCTTCTCGACCATCACGTCGGCGCGCATGGGATGAATGGCGCGGTCTTCGCAGCTTTCGCCGAAACCGACGATTCCGTCCTGCTCCAACTCGACGATCACGCAGCGGACGAGGCTCACCGAACCGGCGTCGGTCATCATCACGTGTTTCAGATCGAGGTCTTTTCTGAAAACTTTCAACTTCATCGCTGCCACACACCCAGCCGATCAAACGAACCCGAAAGCAATCCTTTCCGACATAACCGGCTTAGTAATACAGACGCCGCGCGGCGCCCACAAGAGGCGGGAGAGCCCCTCCGCACGACATCGTCGGGGGCTCCTATTCGAAACGAAAGTTATTTTAGGTCGAGTTGGATTTTTATGCAATAAGCCCCCCGAAAAGAAATCAGCCCGCGCCGCGCGAAAGGCGAAAAATGACGCGGGAATCCCACCGGAACCCGCCGTTTTAAAAATTTCTATTGCTGATATAATCGAATGACCTTTCCTTTCGGATCGGAACGAGAAACAGTGTCAGAAAACAGACTGGGGAAGAACGAATGAAAATCGGTTTGGTCGGCTATCAGGGGAGCGGAAAATCGACCCTCTTTCAATGGCTCGTCGGGCGCAGTCCCGAGCCGGACGGCAGACAGGTGGCGCAGGCGACCGCCCCCATTCCCGAACCGCGCGTCGAGGCGCTCTGCGAAATCTACCACCCCAAAAAGGTGACCTACGCCTCGCTCGAAATCGTCGACACCCCCGGACTCTCCCGCGATCAGACGGGGAACGTCTCGCGTCTGGGCCATCTGCGCGAGACCGACTACCTGGTCTGCGTCGTGCCGGTCTTCGACGGGTCGGACGTCAAAAAAGAGATGGACGCCTTCGTCGAGGAGATGGCTTTCGCCGACCTCGAAATCGCGACGAATCGGCTCGAGAAGATCCACGAGCAGCAGAAGCGCCATCTGCCGAAAGACCAGCTCGAAAAACTCGCCGTCGAAGAGGCGATTCTCCAAAAAATCAAGACCGGTCTGGAAGAGGGTCATCCGATCAAGGCCGACCAGATGACCGCCGAGGAGTACAAGGCGACCCGCTC
>JAGCAH010000194.1 GCA_017652805.1 Thermoguttaceae bacterium
CGACGCAGCGGCGCCGGTCAGCGTATAAGAGACCGTCACGTCGTAAGTGCCGACCGACGACGACGGGAACGCGCCCGAAGCCGTCACGCCGACCGTCTCCCCTTCCACAACGCCCGAAAGCGTTCCGGCCGTGATCGACGCAAAGTTCGTGCCGTCGTATTCCTTATCCGCCACCCTCGTCCCGCTGATCGAAAGCTGTTTCGCCGTAATCAAGCCGACCGCAGGCTCCGCGCTCACAAGATACTTACCCGCGTCCGCGCCGCCAACCGTGTAGCTGATCGATACGCCGTGAGAACCGACGTCCGTCCCGTCGAATAACGCGCTGTTGACCGTCACCGTCACGTCGTCACCCGGTTCAAGACCGACAAGAGTATATCCAGACACATTCGCCGACGCGCCCCCGTCGTACGGCTTCTCCGAAACCGTAAACTGAACCGTCAGAGACCGAGTGCTCTGATATTCGAACGCTCCGTAGTCCGCAGAAGAACCGACCACGCGGGCATGACCGTTCAGATCCGTCTCGAACCAACCGGACGTCTGGCCCGTCTTGTTGATCGCCACAGAGTTCGGTGCAAGCTCGTAACTGCCGGATCGGAACAGCGCGTCACCGCTGCGAAGCTGATAACTCGCCGCGTCAGGCGTAAACGTTCCCGTATTCGCAACCGTATCGTAAAGAGAAGCGGTCATCACAAGATTGTTCGTCGTCGTCACGCCCTCCGCGATCGAGTAGAGAATCGACATCGCGCCCCCGTTATAAACGTCAGCGCCGACCGACGCGTCGTTATCCGCCACCGTCGACCACCAGAGGGATGTCCCGACGGATCCCGCGTGGAAACCGCCTCCCTTCCCGCCGTAGGCCGTGTTGCCGGCGATCAGAGACTGAATCACATGAACCAGTCCCTCCGCGTCGATCGCGCCGCCGTAAACCGGTGTGACGCGATACGTCGAACCGGCCGCGTTACCGCCCGCAATATTGCCCGTCAGAGTGCAGTTGTAGAAGAACGATTCGGTGCTCCGAACCATGTAGAGCGCACCCCCGCGGACTTCACCCGCGCCGCTCGTATCGTTGACAATGTAGGCGCAGTTGTCCGTAAACGTATCGCGAGTAAACGTGCCGTGGCTGGCGTTGAAATAGACCGCACCGCCGTAACCGTAGTAGTTCGTTTTCGCGCTCGCTTCGTTACCGTCAAAGACGACGTCCGTGAAGCTGAACGTATTGTTGTCAAAATTCGACTCGCTGTACGCCGAGGCAAACACCGCGCCGCCCATACCCGAGTCGTTGCCCGATGCGCGGTTGCCGATAAATTCGGATCCCTCGAATTCCGACGCGCCGTAGCTGCGGTTGACGTAAACCGCGCCCCCGCGGTTGAAACCCGCGTTATAGGCGTAGTTCCCCGTAAAGACCGAGTCGGTCTCGTGAATATTACCGCAATCCACGGCGATCGCACCGCCGTTCGACGTCGACCAGTTGCCCGTGAACGTGTTCCCCTCCGTCGTAAGAGCGATCGGAATCAGGTAATTCGAGAACGGATAACCCTGGTGCGTCGCAAATACCGCGCCCCCTTCCGACGCGTGGTTCTCCGTAAACGTGCTGTCCGAAATATTCGTCGTCTGAAGCTCCGAATAGACCGCGCCGCCGCTGCCCGTCGCCGTATTCCCGGTAAACTCGCACCCCTCGATCGATATCGTCGGCGTCGTATCGTTAATCCGAAGCGCGCTGATCGCGCCCCCGTTGCCGTCGGTCGCCGTATTCTCGGTAAACTCGCTGTCGGTTATCGTCACGTCCGTAAGATGCGTCGAGATCGCGCCGCCGCTGGTGCCCGAGTTCCCCTCGAACGTCGAACCGCTCACCGTGATCGTGTTCGCCGCGTGCTCGCCCGTCGTGATCGCACCGCCGTCGTACGTCGACGTGTTGCCGGTAAAGGTACTCCCGCTGACCACCGTCGTCATCGCCGTCGTGTAGATCGCCCCGGCGGCAAGACCGCTGTTGTTCTCGAACGTCGAGTCGGTCACCGTCACCGTATAGGTGTTCGTCCCCCAGGTCTGAGAGTAAATCGCACCGCCACCCGAACCGGCGCTGTTCCGCGTAAACGTGCTCCCCTCGACCGTC
>JAGCAH010000195.1 GCA_017652805.1 Thermoguttaceae bacterium
CGACAAAAACGGCGGCTGCGGCAGCGAAGAAACGACCGCCGAATTTGCGAAGGTCGCCGCCGAAAAACTCGTTCCGTACGGGATGACCTTCTTCCAGATCGACGACGGCTGGCAGCTCGGTGCGGGAACGAACGGTCCGCGAAAGAATTTCACCTCGCACGATCCGAAAGGCCCCTACCATTCCGGTCTGAAAGAGACCGCCGACCGGCTCAGCGCGCTCGGTCTGACAACCGGCATCTGGTTCATGCCCTTCTCGGGGAACTACGACGATCCTTGGTACGCCGACAGACAGGACCTCTTCGTCCGAAGCGCGATCGACTACCCGCCCGAGGGGGAGAAGAACACCCGCCGTTTCCCGAGCATCGACCAGAAAAAGGGCGCCCCCTACGAAACGTTCTGGGGGGGAACCTGTCTGGACATGTCAAACCCGAAAACTCGGCAATACGTCACCGACGAGGTGAACCGCATCGTCAGGGACTGGAACTGCCGCTATTTCAAGATCGACGGAATGTGGACCGGAGCGGGAATCGAACAGCTCTACGTCAACGACGAATATCTCCCCGACGATATCGGAAAGCAGAAATTTTTCGATCCGGCCCTTTCGAACATGGAAGTCTACCGTCTCGGGCTCGAAACGGTTCGGAAAGCCGCGGGGGACGACGTCTTCATCTTGGGCTGCAACGTCTCACAGAACATGCGCGTGATGAGTGCCTCGATCGGCTTTGTCGACGCCATGCGGATCGGTCCGGACAACGGCGCGTCGTGGGAGGGAATCTGCCGCGGTCCGTGGCGTGCCACCAACCGCTATTTCTACAACGGCCGCGTCTGGTGGAACGACCCCGATCCGGTCTACGTTCGAGACGAGATTCCCCTCTCCCACGCCCAAACAATCACCTCGTGGGCGGCGATCTCCGGTCAGCTCTACGCGTTCAGCGACTGGCTTCCCGATCTCTCCGACGAACGGGTCAATGTCCTTCGCCGAACCATGCCGAACCACCAGCGGAAGACCGCCCGCCCGGTCGACCTGTTCACCTCGGACCTGGCGCGTGTCTGGGTTCTGACCGACCCGGCCGTCGACGGCGTTCGCCCGGCGCGCTACGTGGTCGGCATCTTCAACTGGAACGAAAACCAGGCCGAATCGTTCCGGCTCCCGGCGGAAAAACTCGGTCTCGAAAAGGCTGATTCCTACGCGGTCTACGACTTTTGGGGCGACCGTTTCATGACCGACGGCGGGCCCGGCGTTCCGATCGACGTCACCGTTCCCCCCGCCTCGTGCCTGATCCTGGCGGTCCGTCCGATCACCGACTCCCGTCCCGTTCTCCTGAGCACTTCGCGTCACGTGACGCAGGGGATTCTCGATGTCGACGTTGAATTCTGGAACCCCACCCCTCCCGAAGACTGGGAGTTCGATGCCTACATGCTCGGCATCGGCATCAATCCGGAAAAAAGTGCGCTGACCGAAGAGCTTCCCTACCAGCTGCGCGTCTGGCGTCCGGGTCCCGCCGAAAAAATCGGACTGGCAAACAGCGTTCCGCCCGACATGGGCCCCTGCACAATTGAGTCGGAACCGGCGGGGAACGGCACCCTTTACCGTATCACGCTCCCGCGGATCGAAAAGCTCGATCCGAGCCAAAAACAAGTGATTATCGGAGTTCTGTTTCCCCGGAGAGAGTCCCTTTAACGGAACCGGCGGACAAACGTCCCGTCCCGAAACCGGAACGGGGACATTTCCGGCGTCCGGTCTCCGGCTAGGCGGTCATTCCCTTGGTCAGCGCCATAAAGGCGGTTTCGAGATTGATTTCCTCTTCGCGGAACGAACGGACTCGATATCCTTCGGTAATCAGCCGGGGGAGAAGTTCCGCGTACGCGTCGAGCGCCACTCCCTTTTTGACCGTCACGACAATCTGTCCTTTCTTCAGATCGACCGACTCGACTTCGGGCTGATCGGAAAGGAATTTCAGCGCGCCGCCCGTCTGCGCGGATAACACGCCGCCGTCGGCCGAATCAAGGAGCTCCACGATCAGAACCGGGCGGTCACGCACCTTTCTCATGATTTCGCTCACCTCGGCGTTAACAAGGAGGTCTCCCCGTTCGATGATCCCGACCTTGTTGCAGATATCGGCCAGTTCCGGCAGGATATGACTCGAAACCATGATCGTCTTCCCCCGGCCGCCGAGGCGCTTTAACAGCTCGCGCATTTCGATTCGCGCGCGCGGGTCGAGTCCGCTCGCCGGCTCGTCCAAGAGGAGTACCGCCGGGTCGTGCAGCAGGACGCGCGCCAGACCGAGCCGCTGGGTCATTCCGCGCGAAAGGCTCGTAACAAGCGCCTCGCGCTTATACCCCAAATCGACCAGTTCGAGGACGTCGTCGCAGACCTTTTTCCGCGCCGCGCCCCGGATTCGGTACGCCGAGGCGAAGAACTCGAGATACTCAATCACCTTCATATCGTCATAGACGCCGAAAAAGTCGGGCATAAACCCGATCTGCCGCCGGATTTCCTTCGGCCGCGTATAGATCGAAAGGCCGCAGATATACGCTTCCCCCCACGTCGGCTGTAGGAGCGTAGCGAGAATCTTCATTGTCGTCGTCTTTCCCGACCCGTTCGGGCCGATAAATCCGAAAAGATCCCCCTCTTCCAGACTCAGGTTCAGCGCCTTGAGCGCAAAGAGTTTGCCATACTGTTTCGTCAGATCTTCGGTTCTGATCATTTCCATATTAATCACCGCTCAGAATGATTTTAGATGTCGTTGTTGGAAAGCTCGGGCAGAGACGGTCACGGTTGATTCCCCTCTCCGATGCGGTCGACCGGAATCCAAACGCGCGCCAGTCCGCTTCTCCGACCGGGAAGGTTGATCCCTCCGCGGCCGGAACGAACGGCAATCGCCGTCGTTTCCGTATCGAGCTCGGCCACAAGAAGCGCGCGTCCCGCGTCGAGCGCGTCCGAGGCGTCCAGCCGCACCATCCCCTCATTGCCGAGTCCCAGCGCGCCACGCCCTCCCGCCAGACGGTAGAATGCGGCGGCGCGCAAAATCGAAATCGGATCGGTCGACGTGTCGCTGTACCGTTCCCGAGCCGGAACGCCTCCGGTATCGGTGCCGCGGAGCTCGAACGGGTTATTCGAACCGGTCAGCGTCCGCTGAACCGCGTCGGTTTTCGGCGCGGCGGGATCAAAGTCCGACTCACCCGGCGGAACGGTTCCCAAAAACCAGGCGTGTCCCGCGTAGATCAGGATCGCGCTGTTCATCGGCCCGTCGAACGGATTGGTCAGTTTTCCGCTCAATCTTCCCTCCTCATCCGTCAATCGCGAGGCGGCCGGCGCACCTTTCGCCTGCCGGAAGGCGCGGATTGACCGGGTGGAACGGATCGGTATGGGAAACCGGCGCAGAACCGGCCCGTCGAGCGTATATCCGACCGAAGGCGCGGCGAACCCGCGGATCGGAGAAGAGATTCCCCCCAGACCGGTCCCCGTAAGTCCGAACCAGGTCAATTCCGTTTTCGAACCGGGCAGGTCGGTCGCGGGAGAGGCGGACACGTCGAGTCTCGCATCTTCCGGCGCATAGATCCCGCCCCAGAGCAGGGCGCGCACATTTCCCGTCTCGGCGTCGAAATCGGTCATTTCGGCGATATTCATCCTGTATTCCCGGAGATGGGAATACCCTCCAAGCCAAACCGCCAGAAGTGAGGAAAGAATCAGCCAGACGGGGAACGTCGCCCAGGTGAGATTCGGTCGGCGAAAGATCCGGTGGGTCACGAACCAGTCGGCCGGACCAATCACCGCGACAAAAAGAACCATCAGGGCAAAGACCGCCGAAAAGGGGAACGGACGAACCTCGTCGAATCGGTCGAGCGTACTCCGGAGTTGCCCGGCCAGGTCACGATACCCGAGCCGGATCAGACCGGTTCGGCCCGTCTGCGCGGTCAGGCGCTCGACTTCCGAAGAAAAGATTTTCATCAACAGACCGTTCCGGCCGTTCCATTCGGCCAGGGGAGAAATGTTCGGATCTGCCGCAAAAAAGATGCTCATTCCGAATCCCGCCGGGCGGCGTGCCAGAAGGATTTTTCCATCTTCGCTCAATTCGATCCGAGTATCGGAAAATGACTTGGTGAGTCGGGGAAACGTTAAATAGGGAGAGTCGAGCGAACCGAGCATCACCAGGTTTTTCGCCTTCGGCACAAAGCGAACCAGGGAAGGAGCCGCTCGGAGCTGGGCCGAATGTTCGGGATCGACCTCTCCCGATACAAAATCGGCCAGTACGCCTCCGGGCGCCAGTAGGTCGAGAGACTCGGCACTTCCGAAAAGGACCGTCTTCCCCCCCATCACGAGCCATTCTTTCAGGATCGAAGCGCCCCGATTCGCGCCTTCGAATGCCGCGCGGTCCGAGGCGTTCAGTATGACCAGATCGACCGCGTCGAGTCCGTCCGACCGATCGGGAAGTTCGTCGAGGTCTCCGACCGGAACCAAAATCGGCGTCCGTTCCGCCGAAAGCTGAAGTGAACCTAACATTCCGGCCGCCGCGTCGGTCTTCCCTCCGACGACCAGCCAGATCGGCTGCCGGGCGTCAATCGGTTCCGGAAAAAGGAACGCCTCGCCGGCCGAGTCCGGCTCACCCGGTCGTAAGGGAGGAGCGATCTTGTCAGGTTTCAGGACACGCTCGACCAGAGGGACATCGGAGTCGGACGCGTAAAGACAGACCGTCAGCGGCGCCCCCTCACGCCCCGCCATAAAAAGAAGATCGGCGCGACATTCCCCTCCAGAAGCGTCGGCGTCCGTCTCCCAGTATGTCGGCGTACCGTCCGGGTCAGATGACTCCAACACTACGCGAACCGATTCCCCTTCACCGCCGTCGGCGCTAAAACGAACCGTAACCGGAGTCAGACAGCCGTCTTTATAACAGCCGTGAAACCCGACTTCCAGCCCCGTCAGCGCGACGCTCATCTCTCCGGACGAAACGGATTCCGAAGTAATCGCTCCGAAAAGGGCAAAGAGGCCGAAAACGAGACGGAACAGCGATTTCACGGTTTCTCCTCGTTCGGGCAGACACAGACATACTGCCCGCATCCGGGGCATCCCGACCCGTATTTTTCGGTCAGCGCCTCGGTCAGGTCAATCTCAGCGACGTTGGCGATCGTCGTCAGCCAGGCGATCACGTCGGCGAATTCGCCGCGAAGCTGTTCCTTCGTCTCGCTCCGGAGAGAGGTCGCCAGTTCCCCGACCTCTTCGATCAGCCACATAAAAGTCGCCTCGATTCCGCGTTCGGCATCCTTCTCGTAATACATCTTTCGGATCAATGCCTGAAAGTCACGAAATGTAATCTCTTTCTTTTCGCTCACCGTTTTTTCCTTCTTTCACCGAACTACCACAAAACCAAAACAAAACGCGTGGGAATCAGGACCCGGGACCGGGCCCGATCATTCCGCTTTCCCGCGCCTCCTTTTTGAGTTTTTCTTTTCCCGCCCAGATGGTAATATGATCCCACGGCAGCTCTTCATCAAGCCGATACGGAGTATGGGCGATCGCGACGCGGTCGATTCCCGACTCCTTCTCGGCCTCATCCCAGACGCGCCAGTCGAACATGTCTTTCCACGCCTCGAACCGGGCACCCTTTCGCCAGGCCAGCTCGACCACTCGAGCCACACGCCGGTCGCCGCGGGCCAGAAGACCCTCGAGAAGACTCGCTTTAAGATAATGGTATTTCAGGTCGACCGACCGGCCGCGCGGACGGGTTCGTAGCCGCTCGTGAGTCCGCTGAAAGACCTCCTCGGTCGCCATCGGCGCCCACTGGAGAGGAGTCTGAGGTTTCGGAATGAAATTCGAGACGTTGGCGACGACTGTCGGCCATTTTCCGCGAACCTCTTTTCCCAGACGGGAGATTCTCTCGCACAAGTCGATGATCCCGTCGATATCTTCGTCGGTCTCTCCGGGAAACCCGACCATGAAATACATTTTAATCCGATAGAACCCGTGCTCGAACGCGCTTCGGCATCCGTTGATCAGGTTCTCGTCGGTCACCTTCTTGGCAATTCGTTTCCTCATCGAGTCGAGCGCCGCCTCCGGCGCGATCGTCAGCGCGCTCGAGCGTTCCGTCGAAAGGTTCCCGACAACCTCCGAAAGTTGGTGGTTCACCCGAAGACTCGGAACCGAAACGGCGATTCCTTTCGGTGTGGCGCGTTCGGTAAACGCGCGCATCAATTCATCGAACTTCGGATATTCGCTCGACGAGAGAGAAAGGAGCGTCACGTCGTTGGTGCCGGTACGTTCGCAGGCGGCGATTGCCGACTCGACGATCGGTTCGATGTTTCGAAACCGTAAAGGGCGTTTGATCGTCGAGCTCTGGCAGAAGCGGCACTTCTGGGGACATCCGCGCATGATCTCAATGGCGACGCGGTCCTGCACACTTTCAACCAGGGGGACAACAGGTGAGGAGGGAGGAAGATAATCGTTCAGGCTTTTGATGATTGCCGGATAAATGTATTCCGGCACCCCCGATTCGGTCGGCCGGGGGCGACGCGCGCGCCCGCTCGGCGCGATTTCGACCGAATAGAATTCCGGCACGTACCCCCAGGTAAAACGTCGCGCCATTTTCAGGAGCATATCGCGCCGGATCTTTTTCGATTCTTCTTCCGGAATCGCATACCAGTTCTCCGGTTTTTCCCCCCGGTACGATTCATAGGCGCGTGGGATTCCCGCCTCGGCGCGCAGTTCGAGCCAGTAGTTGATCATCTCGGTCTGAGCGGCCTCGCCATCCCCGACCAGAAAGAAATCGATAAAGGGTGAAAAAGGTTCAGGGTTAAACGCGGCCGGTCCTCCCGCCATCACCAGGGGGTCTTCGGCGCGGCGGTCTTCACGGTGAATCGGAATCTTCCCGAGATCGAGCATCGTGAGGATGTTCGTCGAACTGAGTTCATGCTGGAG
>JAGCAH010000196.1 GCA_017652805.1 Thermoguttaceae bacterium
CGGAATTCATCTCTTTCGGACCGACCGCCAGAACGGGCCGGCCGGCGTGAAGGTAGTCGATGATCTTCGTCGAAAACGCGTCCCGCGCCCGAAGCCGGTAGCCCGCCGAGTTCCCCTCGGCGAGAACGAGAATGTCGGCGTCGTTCTGGATCGCCGCGATCCGTGTTCCGGGGACCGCGCCGAGGAATCGGATCGTTCCGCCCGATTCGAGTCGGCGTTTCAGGCGGCCCGAAATCGGCTGCGAAGAGTAGACGTCGAGCAGCGCGTTTAGTCCGGCGCGGCGGATCGCCTCGCCGACGATCATCAGTGATTTAAATCGGCCGTTCCCCAGGTTCCCCGTATAGACAAGCGTCAGCGGCCGGTCGGCGGTTCGTTCGGGGATCGGCGGCGGGTTCCCCGAAAAGTCGGCGCACCGCGTCAGAACCTGACACTCCTTTCCGAACTTTCGGCGGTAGTAGTCGCGCTGGCCTTCGCTGATGACGTAAAATTCGCCGCTTTCGAGAATCACCCGCCTGATGAGACGGCGGTTGGCGAATCGATAGAGCCAGAACGCGGGGGAAAAACTGAGCCTGCGGATCGAGTAATGCTCGTCGAAGACGTAACCGATCAGCGGTTTGCCGGTTCGCTCCTTTAAGTGGAGCGCCATCGCCAGGGTCGGCATGACCGGGCCGGTGTCGACCCAGATCGCGTCCGGCTTAAAGCCGTCGACGAACGCGTCCAGACGGGACGTGCGCCACTTACCGAACTTCGCTATCAGCCAGTAGTTCAGCCGTTTGAGCCAGGTCCAGTGATAGCGCCGGAAGAAGGTGATCAGGCGCTTCTCCCGCGCCGTGCAGTCGGTGTACTCCTCTCCCGCCGATTCGGCGGGGGCGCGCCGCGCGACTTCTTCACCGACCTCGCGCCGCGTCAGGGCGCTGAGCGCCGCCGCTTTCGTGCCGATCTTGAAAAACCGCGTAACGTTCGCCGGGACGTCCGAAGCCGGAAGCGTCAGGTTGAAGTAGACGTGCGCGATTTCAACGTTCGGGATCCCGCCGAAAATCGAACTGTACGTGGAGCCGAAACAGCCCCAGTTCGACCAGTAACTCGCGGAAACGACTAATAGACGCATTCGGCTACGCGGCGGGGGTCTGCCGCCGATTCTCCGGTTTCCGGAAGAGGCGGAGCACCGGTTTTAAGAGATACGCCAGCGAGGGGAGCGGGTCGTCCCACGAAAAGACCTGGCCGTGAAAAAACGGATTGAACCAGGACGGCTTGGTGCGGAACCGGCGGGGCGACTTCAAAAACCACGCGCAATCGACCAGCAGGCGGCGTGTAACGACGTTCTTTTTGTAGTCGGGGTAAACCGTGACCGGCATCTCCAGCGCGTCTTCGAGGATCTGCCGCGCCGCGTCGATTCCGGCGAGGAATGCGATCTTCGCCGTCGCGGCGATCCGCGGGTTGATCTCCATGATACGAACCGAACCGTCCCGGGGATCCTCGATCAGGTCGAGGTCGGCGTAGCCGGTCCAGCCGAGCGCTTTCAGAAGGCGCGCGCAGTTGTCGATCAGGTCGGGCCGGTCGATCGTCCTGTTGCAGCACGACGCGCCGCCGCCGACGGGATACCAGCGCGGCTTGTCGTAGACGATCGCGCTTTTCACCTCGCCGTCCCGCCCGACGTAGACGTCGCAGGTGTATTGCATGCCGGTCTGAGGGATATATTCCTCGACCAGCATCGGGCCGTATTGCCGGACGTATTCGGGATAGTATTTCAACAGCTCGTCCCGCGAGTCGATCTTGCGGAATCCGACCGCACCGTAGCCGTAACGGGGTTTCATCGCCGCGGGATAGGTGTCGATCGCGCGGGCGATCTCGCCGACGTTCTCCGAAATCGAATACGTCTTGGGACACGGAATCCCGCTCGCCCGGCAGGCAAGCATCGTGAGCTGTTTGTCGTCGATCCGGTCGAAAACGTCGCGGTCGGCGACGGCGGCGCGGGCGTATTTGCCGAGAGCTTCCTTCTGTTTGGAAAGGAACCGCGCGGTACTGTCGGTCAGAGGAACGACCAGGTCGTAACGCCGCGCTTCTAAAATTTCGGTCAGGCGCGCAAGATACTCGTCTTCCTCAAACGCCTTGACCGGAATGACGATGTGCCGACGGCTGTATCGGGAGACCGCACCGATGTCGAACCTCGACCGGCTGACCGTGGTGACGTCGCATCCCAGGCGATGGAACGCTTTCAGCATCGGAAGAACCTGCACCGTGTGACAGTCGAGGAGCAGGATGTTCCTTCCGATAAAAGCGCCGTCGGTTTCCTGAATTCGTCTCATGCGTATCGGTCGATTCCGCCGGATGCCGGCTCCGGGAAGGGGTCATCCCCCGCGGCCGCGGAGTTTCTTGAACGGCCGGAGAAGTTTCTTCCCCAAAAAGACCAGCGCGGGAAGCGGGTCGTCCCACGAAAAAATCTGCCCGTGAAAAAACGGATTGAACCAGCAGGGCTTCGTGCGGAACCGGTTCGGCGACTCGACCAGCCACGCGCAGTCGGCAAGAAAACGGCGCATAACGACGTTCTTCCTGTAACCGGTATACGCCGTGACCGGCATATCGAGCGCGTCTTCGGCAATCTGACGCGCGAAATCGATTCCCGCCAGGAAGGCGATTTTGATACTCCCGCAAATCCGCGGGTTGATCTCCATGATTCGGGCCGAACCGTCCCGCGGGTCTTCGATCAGGTCGAGGTCGGCGTAACCGGTCCAGCCGATTTTTTGAAGAAGATTCACCGAATGGGCGATAAGATCCGGCCGGTCGATCGTGACGTTGCAGCACGACGAGCCGCCCGCCACGGGGTACCAGCGAGGTTTCTCGTAGACGAACGAGCTTTTCACCTCGCCGTTTCGGTCGATATACACGTCGCACTTGTACTGCGTGCCGGTCTGCGGGATGTATTCCTCGACCAGCATCGGGCCGAACTTTTCGACCGCGGGAGCGTAACACCGAAGGAGCTCTTCCCGGGAGTCGATTTTGTGAAACCCTTTCCCGCCGCTGGCAATCCGGGGTTTGAGGACGACCGGATAGGCGTCGATCGCTTCGAGCGTCTCGTCGAGCGACGCGGTCGTCGAATACGTTTTCGGGCAGGGGATCCCGCTGTCGCGGCAGACGCGGAGCGCGGCGAGCTTATCGTCGGCGAGCCGAAACACGTCGTAGTCGGGGACGGCGATGTGGGCGTATTGGCTCAGCGTCTCTTTGTTCTCGGAAAGAAGGTGCGCGGAATTGTCGGCGAGGGGAACGACGAAATCGTAATGCCGCTCGGTCAGGATTTCTGTCAGCCGCGCGAGATACTCCTCTTTCTCCGTCGGCTCGGTCGGAACGATGATCTTGCGATACCCGTACCGCGAAACCGCGCCGAGATTCGTGAGGGACGGGCAGACCGCGTCGACCGAAAAGCCCAGCCGATGAAACGCTTTGAGCATCGGGAGGGATTGAAGCGAATTCCCGTCAAGAAGGAGCGCCGTCTTGCCGATAAATTCGCGTTGTTCCTGGCTTGTGTCCATTCAATGGGAGCGCGCCGGGCGCGCGGGTGGTTTGTATTTCAGCGTCGGTCGGTCGGCGCGGCGAGTTCGCGCGCGGTGACGATACTCAACTTCCCCTGTTCTCGGAGCTTCGCGGCGTAGGCGCAGATCCTTTTCATGGCGCCAAGCAGCTCGTCCCGTCGGCGGTTCAGGTTCCAGGGGTGGAAGAAGAACGCGAGAAGCGCGTCGTCACGGACGGCGCGGTTCACCCCTCGGCACAGGCGCCGGACCCGCTGCTGCGGCGTAACGAATTTCGAAACACCGCGGAATCCGGGAAAGAAGGTCGAGTTCGTGTATCGGGTCAGTCCCGAGGGTTCGCGCTCGACTTCGTAGGCGCGCGGCGTCAGACAAAGGCTTTCGTCGATGAACTTGCCGAGTCCGCCGGCGATCTTGCGCAGCCGGTTTCCGCGGCCGACCGTAAAACTCGGTATGTACGGCTTGCCGAATCGGAACCACTCGAGCGCGTCCCGCCGACAGACCTTGTATCCGCACTCGGGCAGGAGGTCGGCATGTTCGGCATATTGCGACGGGTAGACGAACGTCTCGAGCTTCAGGTTCCACGCTTTCGCCGCCTCGCCGCACGCTTCGAGTTCCATGCGGAACCGCTTTTCAGAAACCGAACCGGCCCCCAGATAGACGTGGGTAAACGTATGGCAGGCAATCTCGTGCTTCGCTTTGGCGTTTAGGATTTTTTCGACGGCGCGCGGCGCGTAAAAGTATTTCGCACGGGGCGAATCGAACGGCGGCGGCGCGTACCAGTCGCCGGTAAAGAAGGGATCGGCACCGTTGAATTCGGCGAACCGGTCGAAATCGAACGGTTTGGTCAGAAGGAGCGCGCCGACCGACGCCCAGGTGACCGGGATCTCGTAGGTGTCGAATATCTCCAGAAGCCGCGCGACGGTTTCCGGCGTCCCTTCGAAGAGCCGATCGCGCGCCGGGTCGTCCGGTACGCGGCGGCCGCTCCATGCCATTTCAAAGTCGGCGTTAATGCAAAGCAGAGGGGGCATTCCGAAGATTACCGGGTCAGTCTTTCGGCGGAAGTGGTTTCTCCCCCAAAACGCGGTCGATCTCGGCGAGGTAATCCGCCACCACCTTCCGGCGGTCGAACTCGCGCTCCATCTTGGCGCGTCCCGCCGCGCCCATCGCCGCGCGCTTTTCGTGGGGGAGTGCCAGGAATTCGGTCAGGGCACGGAGCAGACTCTCGACGTCGTGGGGACGGATCGCCAGGCCGGTCTGGTTTTCGCAGAACGTCTCGCGGCAACCGGCGATGTTCGAGGCGATCACCGGCCGGCCGGCCGCAGCGGCCTCTAAAAGGGTGTTCGCCATTCCCTCGTGCCAGGAAGGGAGAACGACGGCGTGCGCCTCGGCAATGTAGGGGCGGACGTCCCCCGTATAGCCGAAATAGTCGATCGTCCCTTCGGCATTCAGCTTTTTGACCCGGCCGAGAATATCCGATTCTTCCGAATAGCCCAGAATGCCGAACCGGACTTCAGGATGGTCTTTCCGCAGACGGATCGCCGCCTCCATGTATTCGTTGATCCCCTTCTCTTCCATCAGCCGGCCG